>JBEPVW010000001.1:0-83787 GCA_041690775.1 Acidobacteriota bacterium
GAAAGCCCCAGGGCCATAGGATTCAATTGAGACAAGGTTTTAGCGGCGGTGGAGATGACAAACCACACGACACAATATACTGTGGTTGCCGGGAGTCAAAATTCTTCGATCGCAAGAGTAACTGGGGAGGTTGATTCGCGAGTCATGAAAAAACAGCGATGAGGATTGGTTATTTCATGCTTTGTATAGCTATGTTGAGCACGGCATCCTTTGGGCAACTGCCAGAAGCATCACAGAATCCCGGGCCTGATGCGCGCTATAAGGCCGACATTCTTCTGATTGTGGCACATCCGGACGATGAAGAAGATATCACAGGCTATCTTGCAAGGGCGCTAGATGAGCATAAGCGCGTCGCCGTGCTTTTTGCGACACGTGGGGATACGGGCGCTAACCTAATTGGGTGGGCGAAGGAAACTTCCCTTGGGGCCGAACGCGAAATCGAGGCACGAAACGCGGTCGGTTTCCTTGGCATAAAGAATGTCTGGTTCATTGGCGCTCCGAACACCCCGAGCCAAGATGTTCTTTGGTCTCTTGAGAGATGGAACCACGGTTCAGCACTTGAAGAGGTCGTTCGCATCGTCCGGCTCACCCGTCCGGAGGTCATCATCAGCCTGTTGCCCAATTACTATACGGGAGAAAATCACGGCGATCACCAGGCAGCCGGCGTAATCGCCACCGAAGCGTTCGATCTGGCAGCGGACCCAACAAAATTTCCTGCGCAGATAGTGGTCCCCAGTGTGCGAACCAGCAACTTTTTTGGCACAGAGGGACTTCGCCCGTGGCAGCCGAAAAAGATCTACTACATAGCCAACCCGGAAGTACCTTTCCCGGCGAATCAGAGTCAACTAGGGCCGGAATATCCCTTAACCGACATTTCTCCCTCTCGCCATGTTTCCTACTGTCAGCTCCACTTCGAATCCTGGAACTTCCATTTAACGCAGTACGCAGGACAACCCGCAGCGGCTATGAAAGAGCTTAAAGAGGGTAAAAATGTAGGACAGCTATGCGGACCTGAACATTTGATTTTGGGTAAGTCGCTCGTGGGCGGGTCAGTGAGCGGCGACGTCTTTCAGTGTGTTGGGCCAGGTCCGATTGCTTTTGTGCCTGTAAAGGGTTATCAGCCCGAGACTCACACCGGGCTCTCCCTCGAACTCGGAGCCCAATTCGCGTTTTACCGCAAGTTCTGGGCTGCTCATGATCTCGAGCGGGTGGCTAGCTTGATGCCAGTTCAACAGATGGGGGTCGCTCCTGGCGGTGACCTTCCTGTGCCATTGCTCCTGCACAATTACACAGACAGCCCAGCGAACATCGATCTTACGGTTGAACTTCCTCCCGGCTGGACCGAATACATATGGTCTCCCAAGTTCCCAGATCGCAGCGCGCTGCCGGTGGTCAAACGCCCAGGGTCTGGCCAGTTTCCGGTGAGGGCTCATGATCAGTATCCCGTGGAGGAGATGTTGACGGCCCCACCGCAAGGAAAAGTAGGCGAATGGCAAGAGATCACTTGGCACGCGCGATCCGCTGGACGGGAGCTCGGTTCCGTCACGATCAAGGTCTACTTGGAAAGCGACCCGGGAATGCCCCAATAGGCACCATCGGCAGAAGTATGGCGGAGGCAATACGCCATACGGCCGGGTCCGCTTAAGCCGTGGAGTATTTCCGGCACAGCGTCTTGATCTTGTCCATGAGTTTTGGAAGGCCCGTCATCGTGCTCTCCGACCCCTTACCCTGGTACTCGTACTCAGCAGACATGAAACCCTTGTAGCCGCCTTCTGCAAACATCCGAAAGACGCGATCAAGGTCAACCGCGCTGCCGTCGCCAAAGCGTTCGCGAATATGGGTATGGGTGGCGTGGGGAATGCACGCTTTGATTTGAGCGTAAGCATCTTCAGTTCGCGTGGCCTTAAAGTTCGTGACGTCGAGATTGATTCCTGCGTAAGGAGAATTCACTCGGCGAAGAATTTCCAGACATACGTCCGCGTGTTGGGTGATGCCGTCATGGTTTTCAATGCCAAGCGTAATGCCTTTCTCGCCGGAATATTCGCAGGCGGGCTTCATGGTGTCCACCACCCAATCGATCCCCTGCTTCAGCACTGCGCCAGACGGAAGTTGACCCGCAAAAATCCGCAAATGCGAAGCGCCTAGCAGATCGGTGACATCGACCCACTTCTTGATATCCGCAAGAATCTGCCGCCGCTTGGCTGCATCGGCATCGACCATGTTCGAGCCGCAAGCCGCGCCGGAAAACGGCACTCCCTTCTGGAAGGCCCGGTGCCGAAGCTCCGCAAGGTATGCTGGCTCTGTGGACTTGAACCAGTAAACCGTCATATCGAGCCCGATCGACCCCATGTCGACCACTTTCTCGATAACCTCCGGCATCGTCATCTTTCCGGGAACCAGATATTCCTGGAAAGAAAGGGCGCAGCAACCCGGGAAAAGCCTGGGATGATTATCGGCAAATTCGGTCGACTGCGGCTGGGTTGTCGCGCCTTCTGCCGCGGGTTGCCCCTCTGGCGGTTGCGCGCAACCCAGCAAACAGGTGCTGGCAGTTGCTAATGTACCCGTCTTCAAAAATCGCCTTCGCGAAGTTTGGGCCGTCATCGTTACCCTCTCGGCTCTCGTGATATTCGATCTATTCACCACGTTGATTTGCCCGCGTGGCTTGGTAGCAAACAGCTTGCCCTGATTCGGAATCTGCGAACGTCAGCCGCTATACAATCTGTTCCGTTCCGGCGTCCCAGCGTACCTGTCGTCCCTGGCGATAGGAAGCAACTGCCATTTGGCAGGCTATCGCTGAACGAAAACCCACTTCAAATGGACAATCAGGTTCTTTCCGGCTGCGCACGCAGTCCATGAAGTTTTGCATATGAAGCTCGGTTTCATCTCCACCGCCTACGATGTCAGCGGTGCCAGGTCCTTCGCTGGAAGCATGGGCCGCTTCTGCACCGCGTCTCGACTTGCCGGGTATGTAGGTCACGTCGTCGTCGTTTCGTGCCACGGTCCCTTCGGTTCCCAGTACAAACTCGTCAGCGCCGTAATAACTGCTGCCGAACCCGGAATTCCACGTGAAAAGAATCTTTTCCGGCAGAGCCATGGAAACGTCCATCGTATCGGGCACCTGCATCCCGGGGGAGAAGTAGTTGGCGCCACTCATCGTTACTCTTTCAGGAATCTGGAGATCCATCGCTTTAAACCAGAACCCCACCTGGTGGACCATATTTTCAAAGACGTTGCCGCCGGAATAGTCCCAATAAAACCGCCAGTTGATGACCCGATTCGGGTCAAAGGGGTGAAACGCAGCCTCGCTCTCAAAGGCTTCCCAGTTGACGTGCTGAGGGTTGCAGTCGTCGGGAATCTGCCTCTTCCACCCGCCCCAAGGCGAATTGCGATACATATGTGAGTGGATCGCGGAAATTTTACCCATTGGCTCTGTCCGCATCAGTTCACGGGCACGCGCCATCGCCGGACTGCTGGTCGACTGGATACCAATCTGCACCACGCGGTTCGAACCCAAAAACGCGTGCCGCATCCGTCGGGCGTGATCAGGGTTAAAGGCCATTGTCTTTTCCTGGTACACATCCTTGCCGGCCTGAATGGCAGGGACGAACTGGAGCGCATGCTGATGCTGCGGAGTTGCGATCAGTACTGCATCGATACTCTTGTCATCCAACAAGCGCCGGAAATCCGAATAGGTTTTCACTCCGGGAGCAATGTGTTTCGCCTCTTCCAGACGCCGGGTATAAACGTCTGCCACTGCCACCGCCTCAGTGTTGGGCACCTTAATCGCTGCTTTAAAAATCTCTTGACCTCGTCCTCCGCAGCCGATCAGCCCAAAGCGGATGCGATCGTTTGCCCCCAGGACACGGTTTGCCCCCAGGGCACGGCCCGATGTATAAAAACTGGCTGCAGCCAAAGAAGCTGTGCTTCCTGCGATGAACTCACGACGATTGGGCATTATGGGCTCCTTTGAAAAATCCTAATTTCGATAGTATCGATCCGTCCACCTCCGCCACAGAAACTGCTAGAAAGCAAGCGTCAGCCCAAATTGGACCTGGCGGTTTCCAGTCGCTGCGGATATGGTGTCGTAACCGTTGAGGTTTTGAACGGTCCCACCAACAAAGGTGGCGTTTGACACGTTATCGGCCGGATTTGCTCTTACCCGGACGATCACCGAACTTGCTTGCCAGCCAGTCGGTGGGTTACAGACCACCCGCACCCACGGTCAAACGCTCCTGCTGCATTGCCTTTCGCAAAAAATAGACCAGAACGTTGATCGCGCTCTAGCGAAAATGATCGTTCGGATTGTTAATGCGACAATGTTTCTTAAGCCAAATGGTGAGTTCTGCTGGTGTGGAATCCTCTCGAACGGTCAGCCGCGACGGAACAGATTCAGCCGTTGAAAACCCCTGCCAAAGTTTCGATTTCATTTCTGATTCCGTCAGCCGACGGTTGCGCCCATCGACGAAACCTTCGAGCAGCACGGCACGTGGTCCGAGGGCAGCCACGATGTCACCAATGTCCGCAGTGTCTAGAATGCCGGGTACGATGACGTCCTGTGGCACGTAACAGAAGCGATCCCCCAGAACGGATAGGTAGGAAACAAGGCCACCCCGCGCGGCGACGGCGTGGATATTGTTTTCATAGAGAGCGGTGAGCAAGACCAGAAGACTGCCAAGGGGGTCCGATTGGCGGATTACTTGAGGGCCGGCCACCTGGCCGACACTCTGATCGAGCAATCCTTCGCGCGGGTTTGTCGGAACGAATGAATCTCCCCAAAGAAGCAATTGATTTGAATCAATGTCATCGCGGCTCGCGAGGTAATGCACCACTGTGCGAGCATCTTTTACGCGCTGTCCAAGCGCCGTCGTCCCCAGCATTAGTTCCGTAGCGGCCAGCGACGTGGATGGAGCGTTCAATGCTTCGGGGCCAACAACGGAATGGACGCCGTCCGCAGTCTCTCCGGTCCCCCGCACATCGGCCAAACAGACCGCCACATCCTTTTTCAACAACTCTGCGATATCGTTGCGGCGTTGGGTAAGGAACGCTTCCTTGCCGCCCTGGGCAAATGCAAGTACGACTGGAAGGCGTCGCACGGAAGCACTTTGGGGTTTGATTAAAAATAAGGGGACGGTGATCCCCGGAGCGGTGTCAAGTGTCAGCGCCTCAACCGAAAAACCCGATAACTGCTTTGTCCAGATAACGTGCGCGTGAGCCTCCGGTGCAGGATCGACATCTCCGAGTTTCTTCTTCAGCGAAGCACGCAGGCTCCGAAGCCGTTCGGATGCGGGGAGAGAAGCGCGGGAGGCGCGCGCCTTCGCGAGATTGGTCTGTGCAATTTCAAAAGCGATGGCGCTCACGGTTTTCGGCTTTCGTTCCGCGGCCGCTTTTGGTGTCAGTGCCATCAGATCCGCTTCTGGACGCGGGTTGTGATATTGCGTTGCTGGAAGCGGCATATCGAACCAATGGTTCAGGATCGGATACAGTTTTACGCGATGCTGGAGACCGACGTTTTCGACTTCACCGGGGCCAGGAAAAGGACCGAATCCATCGACTTCTCCGAGTTGATCTGGCTGACGGTATAACGAGAATACCTTTTTGTACCGCTTCCAAATCGGTTCATTCTCAACGCCGTGCGGCCAGCCTAGTTCAAAGGAAAAGATGAAACCGCGAGGAGCTACCGAAGCGTTGATCAACCAGGGGAAAAATTGGCCTTTGATGCTGTCGCGCAGATTTCTGGTCGATTCCCATTCGCCCCAACCGGGATTCGCGAGGTTGGAATCGTGTGGGCGAGGTCCATAGGTGTAGTGGTCTTCAGGACTGGATTCGCCAAAATTGAATGGAATGACAGCTGCAATACGGTCATCGAGCGCGGCGATAACGGCGGCAGGATCTCCCCCACCCGCGACCGCGCCCAGCAGCACAATGCGTTTCGGATCGATGTAGGGCCGCTCGAGCAGAGCATCGACTCCGCGGTCGATGTCCCAAACCATCCACTTCATCAGGCTTTCCCCTGCAAGGTACAGCTGCTCTCCCATCGCATAGCGCGAGAAATAGCTCTCACGATGTCCTTCCCACGGTTGCGATTGAAGCCGCTCGCCCGCACCGAGCTGATCCATGACGAGCACAGCCGTGCCGGCACGAGCCGAAGTCATACCGAGGTCCTGTAGCTCCATTTGTACTTTCGGCGCATGCTGGCTGTGGACCACAACGATAGCGGGAATGCGGCCTTGAATCTTCGACGGTAGATATAGGTTCGCCGTGACGACAAGACCTGGGCGGCTTTCATAGATCAGATTTTCAATAACGAAGCCCTCACCGTAATCGAGTCTTCGGGTCACGGACGTGCGAAGCGGTTTACGCTCCGGGAAGGACCCGAGAGAGGTTTTCAGCGCGGCAATCCTCGGGTTACGGAATTTTTCCCAGTCGGCTAGTGAATGAACATTTTCCCAGTCGTGACTTTCGGCAACAGCCGCGTCTCTCACTCGAACAGTCAAATTCTTTTTCCACATCCGATCGACTTCAAGGGTTTTCCGCTCGGAAGCATTCCAAACATTGTGTGGAAGCGATACCAACTCAGCTGATAATGGCCCGGAGGCGGATTGCGTTGTGACTGCGCTTGCTGTGGACGCGGTCCAATCTTTTCTGACGAGATTAGGCGGCCCTAGGGACGGATCTCCGGCGGCCAGATAAAAAGCTAGCCCCGGAGCGGGTCCGGGCCAATACCATCGTAATTCCGGTGTATCCGGTCGGGGTACGCGGACCCTCTCCGCCGTGATAGCACCGACATTCGAGATGTCACTGATCGGAATCGCAACTTCAGTACTCCATTCGTTTTTTCCTATCGCGGCGGAGACGAGTATCGGCTCTCCTAACTTAGGACCAACTCGGCGGTCATCAATGAGATGAGTTGAGAAGTATCCAGGACCGAACACGGGCGCCGACATTTGTCGATCTGACCAAGGTTCCGGGAGAGGGCTGCCATCCACCCGGTATGCGCCGAGCGGATTGATGCTGATCGTCAGCGTTTGACCAAAAGCATGAAAGTGAATGGTCCAGATGATCAAATCCTCTCGCCAAAGATTGGGGTTCTCGCCAGTGGATCGGGCAACAACTCGGCCAGTCTCGGGAAGTTGTGCACTCAGGCACAAATAACGACCACGAACCAGCGCCCGCGTCTCCCCGCCCTGCGGAAAGGCTGCGCCGTAGTCGGCCTCTTGCATTGGAAGTACGGCCGCCTGTTTCCAGATATCCTCCTTCCCCAAACCGTCAATGGTCAGTGGCCCGTTCACTGAAGGAATTGCCCACGAAGCTGCGCTAGCTCCTGGAGCTACAAGGAGCAAAAAGAGCATGGGAATAATTTTGGAATCCAATGAACGCATGCGAAAGAACTGAAGGAAGGAACTCCGGCCTGTAGCTCCTTCGGTTATCGCTTGCTCGGTAAGAAGCTTCAAGGATATCTCTATATCGGCGTTGAGTATGCACGATTGATTTAGAACTCACGGTCCGATGCCTGACTATGAAGAGTCGTTGTGTCCTGCCAGTCAAACTTATCTTCACGAACGGGCAATTTATGAGAAGTTGCGTAACGATTCCGCACGTCCTGCACCTGATTCACCCAATCGCCGAGAGGTAACAGGAATTCGCGGTCGATCAAGTAATCCAGACCCTCTTGCCGGCGGCGAGCGTCCTCGCTGGTTGCGGTGTCGACAAAGGGCTGTGGTTCGCGGGCCACGTGACGACCATTCGCCTCGCGCACTCGCGGAAACCAGGTTTTATACCAGGTGGTCGTAACTGCCTGCAACGTTTGATTGCGATCGTCTCGGATTTTTGTGGCAACATCGATCGCAGCATCCAGCGCGCCGATCGCCTCCGTATAGCGCAGTTTCATCGCCTCATTCCGGGCCGTTTCCAAATCACTGTTGATTTGCTCCAGACTCTTCAACAGCAACAGGTTATGACGACACAATTTTGCAATGGAAAGATAGACCTCGAGATTATATTGATGGAACTGAACTGCCTGTAGATTGCCGTAGAGAGAATCCAGAAGCTCATCATTTTGTTCGAGGGATGCCTTCGCCAAGCTTATGCGGGGGGAATTTTCCTGGACCCAATCCCTGCCGGAGTAGAGGTAATCGCCGCTGGGTACAGGAGGAAGTGGAAGTGTCTGGATATGCGGAACGAAAGGACCGGTGCCATACGAATAGCCGAAAATAAGGGGTAATGCGTTCGACGGCTTGCTGTCCCAACTACTCGCAAAAAATTGGGCTTGCGTGCTCATCAATTGATAAAGCCGACCCATCTGGGTGCTTCCCTGGCCATAGAAGAGTGGGTAGAAACTTGCGGCCAGTTCACGCGGGTCCGGTGAACCAGGATGCCACGCAGCAGCAGCCCCAACCGCATATCCCAGCCAGAAGGTTTCGGGATGCGGTCCCTCATCACCCCACGCATAAACTCCTGCTCCGATGATCTCCGCGTCCTTGCGAGCCGAACTAAAAGATATCTCATTGAAGACCTGCGACTGCCGGTCCTCCGTCGCTCGCGGATGAACTTCTTTTTGTGGAGCAAGGACTGTGTTTACCGGAAACAGGGGATCGTCAGGCTGAGAATTTGTGTAGATCATCTGCGCGATGCCGTGTGCCCGGAACGCTCTGTTGTAGTCAGGACTGTAAACTTCTCCATTGATCAGCCCCATCGGCAATAATGGAATATCCTCGACTTGCAATGGAGTTTCACCCCAGAAGATGACCTTACGCCCGCGAGCCTGCAGGTAAGAAGCGGTTTTCTGCGTGTATTCCACCCACATTTTGCTGGGGTTCCCCAACACCTTTGCCCGTTCAGCCTCGTGACACTGATCGTTGTCCGCCTTCCCGATAAACCATGCTTCATCCGTGGAAAGATGGAAATACTGCACACCCTTGGTAGCGTTTATCAGGTCTTGTTGCATCCCTTCCAAAAGGCTGTAGGTCTCTGGATTTGTAGAACACATCTCAAATGCACTCTCTGGAAATTCCCTGAGATGTTTATATGCCTGATGTTCCAGGATAAAGTTCACATGGGCGGGGCCGTCCAAATATGGGATGACTTGAAGGTGATAGTGCAATCCATAATTGGTCAGTTCCTGAAGTTGAGCCGGGGAAAGGGCATAGGGAGCAACGAGCGCCGGAGCGCTGGAATATTGAAAATATTCATTCAATCGCAGCGCAAGCGCATTGATTTTGAAGGATGCAGCACGGCGGATAGCCTGCTTCAAAACATCGAAATGGTCCAGGTGCATCTGTTCGTCCCAAAATATTTCACGCAGTTTGACATCCGGCCAATCCACGATTTCGCCTTCTGGAAGCCATAGCTCTCCCTGCTTCGGCTTTACCAGTTGGGCCAGCGTTTCGACGCCGTAGAAAAGTCCGGCAGGTGCGTTCGCAATAATCGAAACGGATTGCGGCTTCAGATCAATGCGATAGGCTTGTTTTTCGAGCTCGTTCCGGTTTGCGTCCTGCGCTGTGCCGATCTGCACACTGCCCGGCGCGATGCGCAGCGAGATCATTCCGCTGGAACTGCCACGTGCGTCCAGCGTCACATCAAACCTCTCCTGAAGGACCTGTCGCAGTGTTTCGACAGCCACGTCGTTGGCGGGCACGCTAGAATCGAGCTTCACCCGCCAGCCGGTGCCGAACCGAAAATCCTTCGACTCCAGCGTTACCTTCTGCGGCTCGGGAATGGTCGTATAGCCGCGCGCATACAGGGGGGAAACCGTCGTTGCCCAGCAGCCTCCACAGAACCCGCCGCAAAGGAGCGCAATCCACAAAGGCCAGCCGCGATGCATACGTTTCATCCCGATAGGGCCTCCCGCGCCCCCAATTACAGCCACAGCGCGCAGTGTCTGCGGGTGCTCACCATAACAGCTTCATTCCGAGCTGCAGCTCCCGTCCCTGATGGCCCGGATTTGTGGTGGAGCGGATTACTCCGAAAGCGCTGGAGCTGGCGTTCGAGCTCGGATTCGCGAAGTTCACCTGGTTGAACGTGTTGAAGCTTTCCAGCCGGAACTGCAAGCGGAAGGTGGCGGGCAGAGCAAACGTCTTCAGAACCGATGCATCCGTATTTGCATAGGCCGGGCCGTAGATAAAGCCGCGGCTTGTGTTTCCATACGTACCCAGTGGCGTGTCGTTGGGGTTTTGAAACGCCGCCGTGTTGAAAAACTCCGCCACCATCGCGGGCCGGTTCGGGTGGCTCACCCGGACTGTGTTGGCCGACTGGCCTGGCAGAAGCTGCGCGTGCTGGGCGCCGCTGCCGGTACCGTCCACAGCCACGTCCTGACCGGCACGAAACGTAATCGGCAGACCGCTCTGGACCGTTTGAATGGCGGTCACCGTCCAACCGCCCAGCAGGCTGTTCGCGACCTGATTCGAAAAATGGATTGGGAGGTTATACAGCCAGGAGACGACAAAGGTATTTGTCCGGTTGAAATCCGACAGGCCGTAATCTGCTTCGAGATTGAACGGGTTGGCAATGTCTCCGCTGGAGTTGTTATTAGAGATCATGTCCAGCGACCTCGCCCAGGTGTAACTGGCCAGGATCGTCGCCCCGTTGCCGAAGCGCTTGGTGCCCTGGACTTCCAGGGCGTTATAGTTGCTGTGCATGTAATTCTCGTAGGTGTAACCCGCCGGGCCCAGAATGCCGGGTTCGTCTTTGACGCGGTCATTCACGTTACCTTCCGAGGGCGGGTCGCCGGTGATCGGGTCCGGAATGAACAGAGCCGGATTTTTGGGAACATATCCGGGAATGCGCGAGCCTTTGTTTCCCACGTAGGAGGCTTCAACCATCAGCGTCGACGTAATCTGCCTCTGCACGGAGAAGTCGTACTCCTGATAATAGGGCAGTTTCAGATTGGTGCTGTTGTAGAGTCCGCTCAGCGGCAGTGGAAAGATCCCGCAGTCGTAAAAGGGATAGGTGGGGATCTTCGTACAATCGAATTTTCCAGGCAGGGAAACCGGCGGATTCGACAGGCCGGTCGACGTAAACGGATCGGCCGCATCGCCCCGAAAAGCCGACTGCGTACCGGCGTAGGGCGCATTGATCTGCGCGAGCGAGTCCGCGTTGATCGCGTTATAGAAAATTCCGTAGCCGCCGCGGACGCTCGTCTTGCCATCTCCGAAGACGTCCCAGGCGAATCCGACGCGGGGAGCAAAGTTCTTCAGATCGGCCGGTGAAATTCCCTTGGCGATGCCAGGATCGCCCGGAAACAGAATGCCGGGAGGTGCTCCCGGATTGACCACTGATTGACGACCGGGGATCGACGTGGTCAGCGCGTTGTTCTTGGCCGTCCACGGCAGGAACGGTTCCCATCGGAGGCCGTAAGTTAGGGTTACGCGGGGCGTCGCCCGCCAAGTGTCCTGAGCGTAAATGGAGTTGTACCAGGTACGGTCATCGTTGACCGCCAATCCAAAGGCCACCGTGGTCGTATCGTAGGCCCCCAGGATGAAATCGGCGACTGGATCTCCGCTCCGGACCCCATCGAATTCAAAACTCGGCGGGTAAAGAAATGCCTGGTAGAAGTGGAGCTTTAAAGCCTGAAATCCGAGCTCGAAGGTGTGATTGCCCTGTATCCAGGTTACATCGTCGGCAAATTGATAGTTTTGCCCGGAATATTGGGTTACGTTGCCTCCCCCGAGGGTGAATTGGCCGGCAACATCTACGTTGACGGCGCCAGACGGAGAAAACGCCGCAAGATAATTCGGCAGGTTAATTTTCAGGCTTGCGTTCGAGACGCTCGTGCTCGGTCCGTCTTCCGAAAATGGGTTCATCACGGAAAAGGTCGCCTGGTTGAGGAGATTGGGGCTGAAAGTGTAGATGTCGTTGACCACCCCTTCCTTGATATTCACCCTGTTGGTTGTGCCCACGTATCCGGGAATGTTCCCTCCGGCAAAAGGCGTGGAAGTGTTTTCTTCCATCTGGTAATAGTGGCCATAAATCAGGTTTCTCGCGCTTTGATGCCAATCCACCCGGATGTTGCCCAGGTTGCTCGTGATCGGACTCGCGCCCAGCGAGACCAGAGTTCCGGATGAGGTTTGGGGCACATAGTTCAGCAGAGCTGTTGCGACCGGGCTGATGCAGCCGGGGATAACTTGGTTCGCGTTGACGCAGGGAGTTCCGTTGGCGTCAGTCAGGGGCAGCCCGGTAATGGGATCTACCGGATCGGCCAAGGTTGTGCTGGAGCTGGTGAAGTCGCCGCTGCGCTCAGCCGCGCTGGGAAGGATAGCCTCCTGGCTCTGGGCTTCGCCATGGTCGGTCAGGCCTTGATACGACGCGTAGAAAAATAGCTTGTTTCTTACGATGGGTCCGCCGAGCGCGGCGCCGAACTGGTTTTGCTTTTCCGCGGGCACTGTCGGCGAGAAATAATCGCGCGCATTCAAAGCGTCGTTTCGCAGAAATTCCCAGGCGGCGCCGTGAAAGGAATTAGTCCCGCCTTTCGAGACAACCTGAACCTGCGCGCCGGAATTGAAGCCATATTGTGCTTCGAAATTCGTCGTCAGAATGCGGAATTGCGCAATCGCGTCCGGTGGCGGCATGTTGATGCCCGTGTTGCGGGACGGATTATTGAAATACGCCCCGTCGAACGTATAGAAGGCGGCGTTCGGCAACCCACCGCTGACGTCCATCTCAGGTCCGCCACGCGCGCCGTCTCCCTGCACCATCGTTTGCGGCGCCTGGACGTTCGTGACGCCGGGAAGAATTCCCGCCAAGCTCATCACATTCCGCCCGTTCAGCGGCAGGTCCACGATCCGCCGGTCGTCCACCAAGCCCGATAACGTATTGGAGGTGGTGTCGACCAGCGGTACCGTGCTGGTTACGTTGACTTTGCTCTGGACGGAGCCGACCTTCAATTGCGAGTCGGCGCGTACGTTTTGCGAGACGGTCAGCTGGACGCCTGACTGCGCTTCCGTCTGGAAACCGGGCGCTTCGAAGGTAAGGGTGTAGGTGCCAGGAAGCAGGGCGGTGAAGCGATAGAATCCAGAGGCGTCTGAGTTGGCTGTTCGGATGCTGTGCTGCTCGGTCATCGTCGCCGTAACCTTGGCGCCAGTCAGCGCCGCGCCGGCAGGATCGCGTACAAAGCCGGAAATGGTTCCAGTACTCTGCGCGAGCGCGATGGGGGCAATCGTCAGAAGTATGACAATTAGCCATGCAAGCAGTGGCGGCGCGCCATGCCGCGTTCGTGATGTAACAGGATGTGTCGAAATAAAAACGGAAGAGGTTATGCAACTTGTCATGAATTACCTCCAAGCAAACCTCACAGTTATTGAGAGAAGGTTGACGTGCAGACAAGAAGATCCAATGTTTAATGACACATTTTTTGGTGACAGATAAAGCTACTTTCCTATTGAGCAATAGCCACCGTATACCGCGTTTCAAATCGGTGTCAAGCCCAAAAAGTACTCGGTTGAAAGTAGGTTCGCACCACCGCTTCAGGTTCCGTGCCTTGTGGTTGAGTAATTCCGCGCGCGGGTCAGGAGGGGAGAATGAGTCGCCCCAAAGAAGAATATTGTTCGTATCACTATCCGCTGCGATTCATCAGATAGTGCACTACGGTGCGCGCATCCTTCGAACGTTGACCTAGACGGTGGCGCCGTGCATCCTTTCGTTTGCTGCCAGCGCGGTGCTCGATTTCTCGCGTACGCCTGTGCCAGAGCCATGTTCGACGCGCGCCTTGAAGCACGAATACCCGGCGCTGTTCCTCCAATTCCTCGAACATCGCCCAGACAAACTTCGATACCCTTGCCTCAACAATGCTGAAATATCGTTACACTGCTGTCTAAGGAACGCTTCTTTGCCAGCTTGTACAAAAGCAACCACGACGGGAGAGCACTGTCCCGCGGTAGCCGGGGTTTGATCAGGAACAAGAGGACTGCGATACCCGGAGCAGTATCGAGTGTGATGGCATCGACTGCCACCACCACCCGGTCAGGCTTAGATCAAAACAACCTGCTGATACACGACACTTAGCTAGCCGCAGTACACAGATGAGCTTTGTACAGAACGATTACGGTGTGCATACCCCTTTTCGTTCTCCCAAGAGCAGCTTGGATCCGGTTGGATTGGCAGGTTGACGGCATTATTATTGCTCCATTAAGTGTTCCGGTCTTTCGAGGAGGGGGTTGTTGCTTATGAAGTCTTTCTTAATTGCCGTTATTATCGGTTCGCTTGGTTCCGGCGCTGTAGCGCAAACAGTATCTCCGCTGTTTGCCCGCGGTTATACGGTGCTTCCCGAGCCACAGAAGATTTTCCTGCAAGACCACGACTTCGCCTTTGGCGAGGGCTGGCAATTGAAGCTCGACAAGAGTGTTGCTTCGAACGATGTTGCGGTACAGGTTCTGCGGGAAGACCTTGCCGACAGGTTCGATGTCACTCTAGACGCGGCAGGAAAGCAGGCTGGTGTTCTCATACTAAGGATAGCCAAAGACAGTGTGACGATCGGCAACGCACAGGACAACAATAAAGCAGCGCTGGAGGAGCAGGCCTATCGCATCGACCTCCACAAAAATTCCGTGGCGATTACCGCCAATGCTCCGACAGGCCTTTTCTACGGAGTCGAAACTCTAGTGCAACTGGTAAAGCTGGAAAAAGGAAAACTATGGCTGCCGGAAGGCAGCATTGTGGACTGGCCCGATCTCCAGTTGCGTCAGATTTATTGGGACAACAACCATCACCTGGAGAGGATGAACGCCTTCAAACATGCCCTGCGCCAGGCCTCCTTCTATAAGATCAACGGATTCGTGGTCAAACTGAATGGCCACTTCCAATACAAGAGCGCGCCCGCTGTGGTCCAACCGTATGCGCTAAGTCCGGCCCAGCTCCAGGAACTCACGGACTATGGACTGCGGTATCACATCCAGCTTATTCCCTATCTGGACGGTCCGGCACATGTCGCCTTTATTCTGAAGCATCCTGAATACAAGCATCTCAGGGCATTTCCCGACAGCAATTACGAAATTTGCGTGACCAATCCGGCTTCTTATAAGTTGCTCGAAGGCATGTATCAGGACATGCTGGATGCCAACAAAGGTGTGAAGTATTTTTACCTATCGACGGATGAACCTTACTTTTTGGGTATGTCGCACAACTCGCAATGCAACGAAGCAGATCTCGCCAAACAATTGGGATCTCCGGGGCAAGTGTTTGCACATTTTGTCACCAAATCAAGCGATTATCTGCATGATCGAGGAAGAACGGTAATATTCTGGGGAGAATCCCCGTTGACGCCGAGCGATATCCCAGCCCTTCCATCGTATTTGGTCAATGGCGAGGTCTACGGACCCACTTTCGATAAAGCTTTCCGCCAACATGGCATCCGACAGATGATTTACACCTCCACCCAGGGTGCAGAAGAGATGTTCCCCGATTACTCGATCTTGCCTCAGCGCAAACGCCTGCACCAAGGCGAATCGGATGATGAGTTTGCGGATCATCAGAGCGATCCAATAATCGGCACTATCTTCAATAAAATCTCGAGCGATTCGTCGCGCCTCGACTCCGATCTTATTGGTGAGATTAATGCGGGTTGGGGTGATAGTGGATTGCATCCGGAAACATTTTGGCTCGGGTATGTTGCCAGCGGTGCGGCAGGGTGGCATCCCGGGTCTCCCAGTCCGCAGGAAGTAATGAGTACTTTCTATCCCCTGTTCTACGGCTCACGGGTCGTGAGCATGAACCGTATTTACAAGTTGATGAGTTGGCAGGCCCAGGCATGGTCGGATAGCTGGGACCCAACGCCGTCGAAGGCTCGGAAGCCGCTCTGGGGATCGTATTATGGAATCTTTACTCCCCCTCATCTCGCGCACGACCAAACCCTGCCGCTGCCCCCGGTTCCTGGTGCCGATCTAAACTACAGCTCCACATGGTCCACCACGAACGCCAGACGAATTTCATTGATCTCACGCGCAGCAGAACGCAACGATGATTTGTTGGGCCTGCTCAATGAAAACATGCAGAGGGCACAATTCGACCGCTACAATCTCGAAGTTTATCTATCGATCGCCGCATTCTATCGCCAGAACGTTGAAATGATCGCCGGAATCCATCGGATGGATATGGATCTTGCTTCCGCGTCGCAAATTAAAGACAAGGATCCGAAGGAAGCAATCGCCGATGTAGATCGGGCCCTCGATACAGCTACCTCTATTTTGGCAGAGCGCAACCAGGCGTTGCAGAATGCAATTACCACCTGGGGTAAGACCTGGCATCCGCGTGTAACCGAGGCCAATAGCCGACACTTCCTGCACGAGATGGATGACGTAAAAGATCATCTCCCCGATCGCACCGTCGATATGACCTATCTGGTGTATCGCGAGAAGATTCTTCCCTTCGGGAAATGGGTAAATGCGATTACGGCGGCAAGAAACCAGTTCGCCCAGGCGCACCATCTTCCGACAAGAGAGTACCAGCTGGCATGGGAGGATTTCATTGTCACACCACAGGTGATAACTCGCGGAGATTGACCCGGTCTCTAACGGTGGCTGGATTGAAATACTTGGTGAGCCACAAATCTAATTGGGCTGTCTGAAACCTCGTACAGAGAAGCCTTGAAAGAAAGGTTTCCATGCTCGTTTAAAGATTTCTTTGGATGTCTTCGAATAGGTTCATGGCGGAGGGAGAGGGATTCGAACCCCCGTTACCCTTGCGGGGTAAAGCGGTTTTCAAGACCGCCTGTTTCAACCGCTCACACATCCCTCCGCGGGAGTGAAGGTGTTTGCTTTCGTCATTGTATGATGACTTCGACTTTTGCTTCTTCAGCCCTGGTCGCATATTGGTTGCGCACTACCGTTAGCTGCTCTATTTTTCGTCAACGATGACGAGATTCCACGGCTGCACGGTGACGGTTTGCCCGTGAGCAATGGGTCGTGACGTGGGCAAGTCGACTCTATCAGCATAAGGATAGACAAACTGCCTCGCGGAATTTGTGTAATTCAGGTAGTAATCGATGCGCTTGCCGAAACGGTTTACACCATGCTTCACGTGAATCGACGATGGCAGCGCCTGATCCGGACCTGTCAGGCCGGCATGCTGCAGTACATCCATGACCACTCGACGTTGCAGTTCATCGGATAAGTAAGTGCCTTCGTAGGTAAGCGTACCGGATCCATAGTGATTGCGGGTAATCGCTGGCCACCTGCCGAAAAAGGGATCGTCATACCAGGCCAGCGCCGTGGCGTGCCTGATTCAGATGCGAAATGCACGAGATGTTCAGGTAAATGTTTACCATAAGACTGCCCTGACTTCGAATGAATTGAACAGTCAAAACCACCATTTGATAAAAAATACGTCCTGCAAACTCAGTATTGACAGAGAGTAGAAAATCTCATTATAGTAATTCACTAAGGTAAATGTTTACTAGAAATGACAATTGCACAGGAAAGATGTTTCCATCTGGCTTTTCAGCGGCGCGCTCCTGATTATCTATGGGCTAATTATGAATGGCTACGGAGTCTATGAATTGGTCAGCGACGCGCTGCTGGCCGTGGGACTGTTCTAACGCGTAAAGTTCCTAACGGGAAAACGACGCAGGAGAAAAGGATGAGCAGGAGACAGCTTACATTTGGAATGATCGTTGGCAACCGCGGATTTTTCCCCGGACATCTGGCCAAGGAGGGCCGGGAGGAGATGCTGCAGGTGCTCGACGGAGCGGGTATCGGCGTGATCGCGCTGACGCCGGAGGAGTCGAAGTACGGCGCCGTCGAAACACACGAAGAAGCGCGCCGCTGCGGCGATCTGTTTCGCCGGCACCGCGATGAGATCGATGGCGTCATCGTCACGTTGCCAAACTTCGGCGACGAACGCGCCATCGCGGATGCCATGCGCTACTCCACGTTGAAGGTGCCGGTGCTGGTCCAGGCCACGCCGGACAAGACATCAAAAATGTCGATCGCCTTTCGCCGCGACAGCTTCTGCGGAAAAATGTCGGCGTGCAACAATCTGATGCAATACGGCATTCCTTACTCACTGACGAAACTGCACACAGTGTCGCCCAGCTCCGATGGGTTCAAAAAAGATCTGGCCTGGTTCTCTGCCGTCTGCCGAATCGTGCGTGGGCTGACCAATTTGCGCATTGGCTCGATCGGCGCGCGGCCAGCGGCGTTCAACACTGTTCGCTACAGTGAAAAGCTGCTCGAAGCCAGCGGCATTTCGGTAGAGCCCATCGATCTATCGGAAATTCTGGGCCGCATCGATCGGCTGAAAAATGGCGACAGCAATGTTGAAGCCAAGCTGGCGGCGATCAAAAGCTACGTCAAAACCGGCGACGTTCCCGAACCGGCGCTGGTCAAAATGGCCAAGCTGGGCTGGGTGATCGAGCAGTGGATGCAGCAGACGCAAACCACGATCAGCGCTGTCCAGTGCTGGACCTCGCTCGAAGAATATTTCGGCGTCGTGCCATGCACCATCATGAGCATGATGAGCGAGAATCTGATTCCATCGGCCTGCGAAGTCGATGTGGTCGGCACTCTCAGCATGCACGCGTTGGCGCTGGCGTCGGAAACGCCGAGCGCTCTGCTGGACTGGAACAACAACTACGGCGACGACCCAGACAAGGCCGTCTGCTTCCATTGTTCGAACCTGCCCAAGCACTTCTTCAACGATGTCATCATGGATTTTCAGGCCATTATTGCCGGAACCGTGGGCAAGGAGAACACGTTCGGCACCTGCGTGGGCCGCGTCAAAGCCGGCGCTATGAGCTATGCGCGTTTCTCGACGGACGATCGCAACGGAGAAATGCGCGGCTACGTCGGAGAGGGTCGCTTTACGAACGATCCACTGGAAACCTTTGGGGGTGCCGGTGTCGTCGAAATTCCACGCATGCAGCGCCTGCTGCGTTTTATCTGCGAAGAAGGCTTCGAACACCATGTCGCCGCCAACTTCTCTGAAACCGCCCCCGCCGTCTATGAGGCGGCCAGTAATTACCTCGACTGGAATATTTATTTTCACGAACCGGATGAAGAATAGGGACCGTTACATCGCAAACACCAACCAATCAGTTCTTGTGTGGGTCAATTGAACAGATATTGATGGAATAGCTCCAGCGAAAAGATAGCTACTTCAATAACTAATTTTCTTCGGTAAGTTATAGCGAAACCGCTTAAAGTTCATGGCGCACAAAAAACGCAAGCCGCGCACTAGAAAGCCTGCCAGGATGGATATCCGCACGGTTGCGACCCATGCTCGAGTCTCAATCGCCACGGTTTCGCGCACCATCAACCATATCCCGACGGTCGACCCAGCGATGGCCAAACGGGTCTGGCAGGCAATAGAGGAACTCAATTATTTTCCTAACACGCAGGCCAGGGCGCTGGTTTCCGGTAAGAGCCACATCCTTGGGCTTATCGTTTCGGAAATCACCAATCCGTTTTTCCCGGAATTGATCCAGCGCTTTGAGGAGTGCGCTGTGGAGCAGGGATATGAAATTCTGATTACCTCGACCAATTATGATCCAAAACGTATGGCTTCGTGCGTCCGCAGAATGATCGAACGTAAAGTGGAAGGCGTCGCAGTAATGACCTTCGGCATCGAAGAGCCTCTGCTGGAGCAGTTAGCCCATCGAAATATTTCGCTGGTTTATGTCGATTCCAGACCGAAGCAACCTGCCGCTATGACATTAAATGTGGACTATAAGCACGGCATTTGGCAGGGCGTTCAGCATCTCGCGGTATTAGGACACAGAAAGATCGCATTTCTCCGCGGACCTTTAAACCTGCATACCGCACAGCTTCGGCATCACGCATTCGTGGACTCGCTCAAGCAGATTGGCATCAAGCCCAATCCGGCATGGCTCATCGAAGGTGACCATACGCTGGAAGGTGGTCTCCGTGGGATGGAACACATCCTGCAATCGAACGACATGCCAACCGCGGTCATGTGCTCTAACGACATGACCGCGATTGGGGTGATGCATGCTATCCTCGGCGCGGGATTGCGCATTCCAGATGACTTCTCGGTCGTCGGCTTTGATGATGTTCACATCGCTCAGTTCACCTTCCCGCCACTGACGACGATTCGTATGTCCTGTCTTGATTTAGCTCGAGGTGTCATCGCCCTGTTGCGTCCTGCATTGGAAGCGAAAGCATCGGCGGCCGAGAACAATTTAACTATTCCGACCGAATTGATTGTCCGTCGTACCACCGATATCCCCAGAGATACGATACAGATTCTAAAGCCTCTTCTATGAAAATTGTCGAACGAACTCTGATTCGAGGGGGAGATTACGCGGCTCTGCGGGAAGGTTGGAGAGGTTTGACATCTGCGGAAGTCCATCGAAAAACTCCGAGACGTGAGCCGCCAAGCACACTTCAAGGATCCGGATAGACGAGCATGAGAGAGCGTAAGCCACTACGACGATCTAAGAGCAATCTTTCGTAAAACTGTATGTTTTGGACTGGCAGCGGCCCTGCGTGCGTGGCTCATTGCTGTTGTTCATCTACGGTGGATGATTCATCGCGCGAGGCAAGCTGCCGGTGATGAGTCAAGTCTGCATCGGATTAGTCACCGCGCCAAGTTTAGGAGCGATTTTTCTTCTGTCGACTTCGGATTGCTCTCCACGGCATGTTTACGGGTGAGGACGCTCCTCCTGGCGTTGCTGCGGCTGAGCCTGCGGCCTTGGTTGCTGTTCCGGGCGGAATTGCTGTTGGGGCCTGGCCTGCTGCTGCGGTCGAGCCTGTGGCGCTGCTTGCTGCTGGGGACGGAATTGCTGTTGGGGCCTGGCCTGCTGCTGCGGTCGAGCCTGTGGCGCTGCTTGCTGCTGGGGACGGAATTGCTGTTGAGGACGAGGCTGTGGTTGCGGGCGTGCTTCCGGTCTTTGCTGTATCGGTCGAGCCTCTTGCGGTTGAGCTTGCGGCCTCGGTTGCACGGGACGGAATTGCTGCTGAGGACGGGTCTGAGGTGTCGGTTGTACGGGCCGAGCCTGTGGTCCTTGTTGCTCTGGGCGGACTTGCTGAGTCTGGCGGCCTGGGTTTGGACGCGGCTGCTCCAGGGGACGAGTCGTTGGAGTTGGTCGATTTATCGCCGGCGCAGGCCGATTACCTCCTGGCTGATTGTTGGCTGGCCGAGCTGCGTTTGGCTGAGTGATTCCCGGGCGGATTGGTCCGGGTCGATTTCCGTTTGGCTGATTTGGCTGCGCAGGCCGTGCTCCGTTTGGCGGAGTAACTCCTGGCCGCGTTGTTCCCGGCCGATTTCCATTTGGCCGATTGTTGGCGGGCCGGTTCGGGATGGCTGGAGGCCGCGGAGCCGGAGTTTTATAAGACGTCGCCAAGGGCCGTGCCGCAGCCAAAGTAGCTGGGCGTCCGCGATTCACTGAGGCAAACTGCTGACGGTTCGCGGCTGCCGAACGTGCCTGTTGAGTCTGCGCGGGCAATGGGGCTAGGCGACGATCACGCGTCGCTACAGCTTCCCGGGCTGTCGGCTGTGCATTGATCCCGCCTCGGCCGCCGTTATAACTCACGCGGTTGTAAGTCGTGCGGTTGTTGATGACGGTCCGGTTGTACACATTGCGGACTACTCTTATGTTTACGTTTGTAACGGAGCGGTTATAGCGGAATCCGCCTCGGTCCCAGTAGCCGCCATAATAGCCTCGCCCGGTATACCCAAACCCATAATTCACGCCGCCGTAGAAGCCGATGTAGGGGCCCCAGTAGCCGTGGTGAAACCGATAGTAGCTGCCGCCCCAGCCCCAGTATCCTGGCGTCCAAAGCGCCCCAACGAAAGGAGCGAGAACCCATGCTCCAGGAACCCAATAGTATCCGCCGGGGCCCCAGTACCAATATCCTGGCGTCCACATGAAGTCATCCCCAGGGCAGGGTGGCTGGTTATACACCGGCAAAATCGGAGGCGGCTGAACAGCCTGTACTGCCTCCTCATCATCCTGGTACTGCTGATCGTCATACTGTTGATTGTCGTACTGCTGGTTCTGCTGATTGTCGTACTGCTGGTTCTGCTGATTGTCATACTGCTGTGGCGGCGGTTGATTGTCATACTGCTGCGGAGGTGGTTGATTGTCGTACTGCTGAGACTGGTCGTAGTTCTGGCTGTCCTGCGGAGGGGGTGGAGCATTCTGCGGAGCCGGCTGATTGGAATAGTCCTGCGCGGGCTGGCTGGCGACAGAAGCGGTATTTTCAGCCTGTTGGCCCGCCTGATCCTGCCCATTTAACGGCGCCAGATTACCGTCCGCCGCATCGCCCGCCTGTGCCTGTGGGCTGGACCCATCTAAATTCTGAGCGCGCCCTTGATGATGACATCCCGCCATAACCAGCAGCGCCGCTGCCAGGGTACACACTGGGAGGGGCCCAAATTTTCCGATCGTGCTCTTCATGTTTTTTCTCCGCAACCAAGTTGCAACTACTTTAGATGCAAAAGATGGTGGGTCGATGATGCACTTTTCCACAATAATTCGGAAGCTTTTTTTTGAATGTCATCCGCTGGACCCGGCTCAGTTGGCGGAAGTGTCCGGCGGTCTCTCCGCGCTCGTAACTCCGAAGTCGCGGGTTTCTTCCTCCATCAGCCAGCGCCGCAGTTGCAGGATGTCGTTCGCGCGGGCGATCCCGATGGGTACTCGCGCGCCGCTCGACTCGACGACAACCACATTCTCTAGATTTTTCAACATCATGTCGCGATGCACCTGGTCAACCGATTCGCCGGGAAAGGCCAGCACGTAATCCTGCCGGGCAAGCTCGCGCATTTTGAAGTGGTGATCGGGAGACTCCATTCTCAGCAAGTCATGCGCGTCCAGGATTCCCACCAAAGTCCCATCCTGTTCCACCACGGGAATCAAAGCCATATCCGAAGGAGAAAACTTTTGCAGCACGGCGTGCAATTCGTCCTCGGCCTGGAACACGTCGAACTTTTTATGCATCACCTGATCGATCCGCGCGCGCATCATCACAGGAACGGAATAATCCTGAAGCACGATCAGACCGCGCTTGACCAGCTTCACAGTCATAATCGAATCTCGGCTGAATAGCCGCACGAAACCGTCCGAGATCATGACGCAGACGATGAGCGGAAGCAGAGAATTGGGGTTATGACTCAGCTCAAACAAAAAAACGATGCTGGTGAACGGCGCGCGCGCGATGCCTCCAAACACGGCCGCCATCGCCACCAGCGCATAAAACGCGGGATTGCTGACCAGGTGCGGAAACACATGCTGGCAGCCGATGGCGAAGACCGCGCCGATGCCTCCGCCGACTACTAGGGAGGGAGCAAAGACGCCGCCGGTAGTTCCAGACCCGAGAGAGACAACCAGCGCCCAGAACTTCGCCACGGAAATGCCCACCAGTTGATGAACGGTCAGCCGGTCATTCAACATATCACGGATGGTGTCGTAGCTGGTGCCGAAGACCTGCGGATAAAAATATCCGATCGCACCCAGAATTAAAGCTCCGACAACCGGTGCCCAGATCAGGGGACGCTTGATCGGAAACGCGTCGAAAAAGTCTTCCAGCCAGGACAGTACCCGGATCATCGCGATGCCGATCAGCCCCATCACAATGCCCATCAAAGCGAACAGCCACAGTTCATTCATGCTGGTCAGCTTGTAATGCGGCGTGGGAAATAGAGGAGTCCATCCCACGAAGTGAATGCGAACGCCGGTCGCAACCGCGGCGGCGAGCGCAACGGGAATGAAAGAACGGGCGCGAAGCTCGAAAAGCAATAACTCAATCGCGACCAGAATGCCGGCAAGCGGCGCGGTGAATGTGGCCGCCATGCCGGCCGCCGCCCCCGAGGCAAGTAAAACCCGCCTGTAATACGGTGTAAGGCCAACCGCCTGGCCAAAGAGAGACCCGAGCGCGGCCCCGGTTTGAATGATGGGGCCCTCCGCTCCGAACGGCCCGCCGGTTCCAATCGCAAATGCTGTTGCCAGCGGCTTCAGCAGCGCCACGCGAATCCGCATACGGCTGTGCCCGAACAGCACCGCCTCCATTGCCTCGGGGATTCCGTGGCCTTTCAGTGTGGGCTCCCAATAGTGGATCATGATGCCAACCAGCAGGCCGCCGATGGCCGGGATCAGAATCACCCATAAGCCAAGATGGTTGTGGGCAGGATCGGTGATGCGGAAGGAGAATTTGCCGTAGAAGAAGATGTTGGTGAAAAAGTAGATGAGTTCGAGCAGCCCTTGTGCGACAAGGCCGCCGACAAATCCAACCAGCATTGCGTAAGCGCATATCTTGATAACTTCAGGCTCGAGTGCGACGCCGAACTGGCCCTTTTTCTGCGGTTTCAATCCAGTATCGTTCGGTGTTTTAGTGAATGGGAAATCACCCACGAGGGAACCTCCTGACATTCATTTCACGTTGTTCAATTGGCAATGACATACAATAGCTATCAACCTGATGGAGCTATTACTCAACCTTACATGGTTGGCAATTTCCGCTACCCTCGGCGTGCTATTGCTGGCTTCAAGACCCGGATGTGAAGTTGTGTCAGGCAAGTGCGCCTACGCGCGATCCACCGCGTGGCTATCGTATTTCATTTTGATCGCCCTGCTGCTGCCAGCCATTTCCATGACTGACGACATGATGGCCATGGTGGCTCCCGCGGATGGTGAGCAGATCGCGCGACGCTATGAGGTTTCTGCGGGTGGCCAACGTAACGTAGATTTTCACGTTGCACTTTTTTGTGTTGTTCCTGACGTATCTTACATGCGGCTTGTTTGCATCGGTGTTCAGGAAGTCATACCTTCTTCCCGTGCCTTCTGTTTGTCGACTCGACAACATACACGAGACCGCGCGCCTCCCGTAGCCGCTTAATTCACTTGCTTATATATCTTTAACGCTTTCCTTATAAGTTTCTTATCACCATTGCACTAAGCTCAGGTGAGTTGCAACTGGATGGGGCGTTCCGCGTGCCGGGAACTTACGCTGTGCACTTTCTTATCTGAACATTTGCAAGGAATTATCATGAAGCTCTCCCGAATGTTGAACATGGGAGTTTGCGTTCTGCTGTTGCTGTTTTTGCCGCAGGCGCCAGCGCAGACGACTCTCGTCCCCCTTACGTTGCAGCAAGCGGTCGCGCTTGCGCGCGGCAGAAACCCCGGACTGCTAGCAGCCCAGCGGAATCTTGAGTCAACGCGCGCAGGAGAGATTACAGCGAGCCTCCGTCAAAACCCGGCCTTGACACTGAATGGCTCAAACATCACATTGCCCGCCGACAATCCGGCCAGCCCCTATTCGTATTCAGTGGATATGTCGCGATTGTTTGAGCGTGGGCAAAAACGCCGCTGGCGCTTGGATAGCGCGCGCGCAACCACGAAGGTGACGGAAAGCCAATATCGCGACCTCGAGCGCCAAACCGTGCTCGCCGTCGAACAGGCATTTACGAATATGCTGCTGGCGAAGGCCGCTCTCCAATTGGCGGACAAAAACCTGGCAAGCTATCGTCAGACCGTGGAGCTTAGCCATGTGCGCCTCGATGCCGGAGCAATCAGCAATACCGACTTCCAGCGGATCGATCTGCAATTGGCAAGCTTTGAGTCGGATGCCTCCAACGCACAGGTCAGTTTGATCCAGAGCAGCGATCAGCTGCAGCAATTGCTGGGAACCGGCAACCCGAGCCGCAGTTTTGACATTGCAGGAACGCTCGATCCTCCAGAACTGACACTATCGCTTCCAACCCTTGAACAAAATGCTCTGGCTGCGCGGCCGGACTACCTCGCGGCGCAACAAGCAATTCAAGTGGCGGATGCCGACATCAAGCTGGCAAGCGCTAACGGCACCGCGGACCCCACGCTGGATGCCGGGTATGACCGCAGCGGTACCTATAATTCTGTCGGATTCAATGTCAACATCCCACTGCGCATTTTCGACCGCAATCAAGGAGAGAAGCAAGCCTCGCGATTCACGGCGCAGGCCGAGCGCTTTTCGGAGATGGCAGCCCGCAATCAGGTTTTCTCCGACGTAGATCAGGCGTGGGCTGCGTATGGGTCAGCGCAAACGCTGGCTCTGCGTTACAACACTCACTATCTGGCAGAGGCCGGTCACGTCTTAAACAATCTTGAATTTGGATATCGCAACGGCAGCACCACATTGCTCGATTATCTGAATGCGCTGCACGATTACCGGCAAACCAGTTTAGACGCATTGAAGGCGAATGCACAGGTATGGCTGAGTATCCATCAGCTCAGCTTCGCGACCGCGACGGAGGTCCTTCCATGAAATCGCTCGATCTGACAGCGGCCATTTCTCTCGCATTCTGCATAGCGGGCTGCGGCTCGCGAAATTCGTCCTCTAGTCCTCCACCCGCGGCAAAAACGATCGTGCAAACCGTAACAGTCCACAGCCAGAAGGTGGTCGATCGGTTGGACATCCCGGCACGCGTCACCGCCAACCCAACGAAGGTCGTGCAGATTTTCCCTCCTCTTAGCGGTCGCATCGTGCGGTTTTCTGTGCTGCCGGGCCAAGCCGTGCGGGCTGGACAGGAAATTGCGGTTCTGCAAAGCGCAGAAATTGCGCAGGCCCGCTCGGATTTCGAAAAATCCAAAATTCAAGTGACGCTTGCCGATGCCGCTCTAAAACGCGGGAAGATGCTGTTGCAGCATGAAGTTCTGGCGGCAGCCGACTATGAGCAACTCGTCGCCGCTGCAGACGCGGCGCACTCCGAGCAGGAACGCGCCCGGCAGCGGATACACGAGCTGGGCTTTTCGGAAAACGACAATAGCGATCAAGCGCCTATTCGCACTCCGATCAGCGGGGTGGTGCTCGACACCGGCGGGGCTGCGGGAGAAATGCAGAGGTCGCTCGACAACGCCGCACCGCTCGCCACTATCGCCAATCTGAATCAGGTCTGGGTTCTCGGCGATACCTATCAAAATGATCTGGCAAGTATTCAGGCAGGCCGCCCCGTTACTGTAACCATTCCGTCTTATCCCGGTCTGTTATTGCCGGGAAAGGTGGACAACGTGTCCCAATCGCTCGACCCCAACACGTTGGCGGTGAGGGTGCGCGTTGTTCTCGCGAATCCGCAATTCAAGTTAAAGCCGCAAATGTTTGCGACTATCTCCATCGATCGTTCTACGGTCGAAGGTTTCTTAGTGCCATCCTCCGCAGTGATCCATGAAAACAACAGTGACTCGGTGTTCGTTCAGACCTCGCCTGGCCAATATGAAAAAAGAAACGTGAAGGTGGGTCAGATGCAGCAGGAGAACATCGTCGTCCTGAATGGTCTCCATGACGGAGACCAGGTCGTTACCCTCGGTGCTGCGCTGCTGCGCACGCCTTCCGGAGAGTGATATGGGCGCGTTAATCCGAAGGCTGATCGAATATCGCGCAATCGTGCTGATTATCTTTGTAGCCTCGCTGCTGGTGGGCGGCTTCGCGTATACCAGGCTCGACATTGAGGCATATCCTGACCCCTCGCCGCCTCTGGTAGAAATCATCACTCAAAATCCAGCCTGGTCCGCGGAAGAGATGGAGCAGCAGGTGACTGTTCCGGTCGAGAACGCCATCTACGGTTCGCCGCATCTCGAGCAGGTGCGCTCCACCAGCATCTTCGGGCTGAGTGATGTGAAACTCTATTTCAGCTTCGACAGCGACTATTTCCATGATCGCGAGGAGGTCCTGTACCACCTGCAGACGCTCACCCTCCCCAACAACCTGCAACCGCAGTTGTCACCCTGGTCCCCGATTGGAGAAATCTACCGCTACATCCTTTCCGGCCCCGGGTATTCGTTAAACGAAATAAAGGCGACACAGGATTGGCTGGTCACGCGGGAACTCAAGCAGGTACCCGGCATCATCGACGTGACAACGTTTGGCGGGACCACACGGCAGTATCAGGTGATCGTCGACCCGGGCAAGTTGCTTGCGCATCATGTGACGCTCACGCAGGTGATCGGCGCAATCCAGAGCAGCAATGCCAATGTCGGCGGTGACTACCTCACGCTGGGCGCACAGAGTGTGAACGTGCGCGCAATTGGCTTGCTGAAGAACGTCGACGACATCGCGGCGATTGTTGTCGCGGAGCACAACAACGTGCCGGTGCTGGTGCGAGATGTAGCGGAAGTGAAAGAAGGCTATCAGCCGCCAATGGGCCGGGTGGGAAGAAACAACAATAGCAACGTGGTTCAAGGCATTGTCCTGCTGCAGAAAAACGAACAATCTCTTCCAGCGTTGCGAGCATTGAAGAAGAAAGTTTTCGAGCTAAACCGCGGCAACCTACTGCCGCCGGGCATGCAGATCAAGCCTTATTACGATCGCACCAGGCTGATCAACGTCACCACGGACACAGTGAAGCACATTATTCTGACGGGCCTTCTGCTGGTTACGATTGTTCTTTTTATAACCATCGGCGATTTCCGCACAACTCTCCTGGCAGTTCTAACTATCCCTTTCGCTGTCCTGTTCGCCCTGACCTTGATGGTCATGACGGGCCATTCCGCCAATTTGATCTCGATCGGGGCCATCGATTTTGGCATCCTCGTCGACGCTTCGATCGTCGTGCTTGAAAGTGTGTACCGGAAGCTTTCCCGTCGGATGCAAGAGGAGAGTACCGCCGATCTGATTGTCGAAGGCGTCACACAAAGCGCAAAGCCGGTCATTTACGCAACGATCATCATCCTCATCTCCTTCATCCCGCTATTCACCATGCAGGGAGTGCCGGGCAGAATCTTCGCGCCCATGTCGATGACGTATGGCTTTGCGCTGATCGGCGCCTTGATCTACGCCGTTATTTTTGCGCCGGTGCTTGGATTTATCACAGCCTCGAAGGAACCTACGACCGGCAAGGAAACCTGGCTCATCCGAAACATACTCCGCGTCTATGAGCCGTCGTTGAAGTTCGCGGTAAAACATTCTCGCCTGGTATGGACGGGGGCCATCATAGCCCTGTTGCTTACCGCATTTTCGTTTCATTTCATCGGCGGCGAATTTATGCCGGCATTGGAAGAGGGCAACCTCTGGATTCGCGCTACCCTGCCGCAGGATATTTCCCTTCCGCAGGCGGTGGCTGTGGCGGATTCTATGCGCACCACGTTAAGTCAATTTCCAGAGGTTGCCCAGACAGTTTCGCAGGTCGGGCGTCCCGATAACGGGACCGACGTCACAACCTTCAACAATGTCGAGGTCTATGCAGATCTGAAGCCCGCAAGCCAGTGGCCCGCAAATCTGCATGGCAGCAAAGATAAATTGATTGAGGAAATGCAAGCCAGGCTCGCCAAGTACCCCGGCGTGGTGCTCGGCTTTTCTCAAAACATTCAGGACAATGTCGAGGAGGCCATGTCCGGAGTAAAAGGCGAAAATTCGCTCAAACTTTTCGGCAATAACTTCGATGTGCTGTCCAGATTGTCCGATCAGATTCTCGGCATCATGCAGTCCGTCCCCGGAGTGCAGGACGCCGGCATTTTCAAGGTCGGCGGTCAACCCAATCTCATCATCCAGATCGACCGTGCCCGCGCGGCGCGGTACGGTTTGGCCGCTCAGGACATCAACGCCGCAATCCAGGCCGCAGTCGGCGGAGCTGCCGTTACGCAGATGATTCTTGAGGACCGCCGCTTTGATCTTGTGGTGCGCTTTCCCTTGGCGGATCGCAACAACCCAGCGGTGATTCGCAACATAATGCTGCCAACCCCGGACGGCAGCATGGTTCCGTTGGGAGAAGTCGCCAATGTCAGCCTTCGGGATGGTGCCTTCGCCATTTACCGCGAGGGAGGGCGGCGATATGTCCCCATCAAATTCAGCGTTCGCGGACGCGATCTTCAAAGTACGATCCGCGATCTGCAGGGTCGGCTGGAGAACCAGGTCAAGCTGCCGCCCGGATATGAGTACACCTGGGCCGGCGAATTCGACAGCCTGCAAAAGGAATTGCGTCGCCTCTCCTTCATTGTGCCGATCAGCCTGCTCATGATCCTCGGCCTGCTCTACATCCTGTTTCTTTCTTTCCGCGATGCGTTGATCGTGATGGCCGTAATCCCATTCGGCATGATCGGGGGCGCGCTTTCGCTGCTGATTACGCATACACCCTTCAGCATCTCGGCAGCCGTCGGATTCACGTCTGTGCTGGGACTGAACACCCTGGGCGCGGTTGTCTTTTTGCGCGGCGTGCGTCATTCGCAGCACGAATTGGGAGAAGAGGCCGGACTGCTGCACGGATGTATTGAGGAGACCCGGCCAATTGTGATGGCATGTCTATGTGCCGCGCTCGGTCTGCTGCCCGCCGCCATATCGAATGGAATTGGAGCGCAGGCGCAACAACCGCTGGCCCGCGTAGTCGTTGGAGGCATGGCCACCACACTGTTCGCGGTACTATTCGTAACGCCACTACTGGCCCGTCACCTGCCGGGGGATGCGCAGTCGGACAGCACGGATGCGGAACTCGATGTCAGCGGCGTTTCCTAGAGTGTGTTCAAAATAGATTTGTCATTCCGAGCGAAGCGTAGCAAAGTCGAGGAACCTCGCGCTTTGCTGGCAACCACCAGATTCTTCGCCGAGTTTACCCTCAGCATAGCCGAACGGGCTCAGAACGACAATTAGGTACGCTTAAAGCAATTTCTCTGATGCTGTAAGGAAGAAGTAGAGCTTTTGAAGGGTCGAGACTTCAGTCCCACCGTAGAGACTAAACTACACGCAGGGCTTCAGCCCCTGAGGCACACCCTAGCAACGCGAAAAATGCTCCAGCATTCTTGAAACACACGAGTGAGTCATGGTTCCAGCCCGTCCCCACAATCCGTCATTTGCCCGAACGCTCGCCAGCGCCAAGAAGACCATGGTGTTCAGCGAGATCATTTCTCTTGCCATCGATAGTTTCCGCGCTAATAAAATACGTTTCGCGCTCACGGCCCTGGGAATGGTAATGGGCTCCGCCTCCGTCATCCTGGTCGTTACTATCGGGCTGACTGGCAAACAGTACGCGATCAATTACATCCAGGGCATTGGCGCGAACATGATTACCGCGGACTATCCGGGCGGCGACAATGGCAATCCAGATCCCCTGACAAAAGACGATTTGACCGCGGTCATGAATCAGGTTCCCGGCATCACCGCCAGTTCGCCAATGCTGCAGATTCACGATCCCATCAGCTTCGGCAATGGCAACGTGAAAGATGTGCTAGTGCTCGGGGTCTCGCCGCAATATAAACAGGTACGCAACCTGGTGGTCCTTTCAGGTCGTTTTTTCGACGATCAGGACGCGACCAGCCATGCGAAGGTAGCGGTCGTGACCCTTCCGTTTGCGGAAAACCTGTTTGGCAGTGCGGATGCCGCGCTCAATCAAAGCTTTTCCATCAAAGGCATTCCGTTCACCATTATTGGAATCTTCAAGGAGCGTGTCGACACCTACGGTCAGATGGAAATCGCCAAACAGACCATCCTTATCCCATACCCGGTGGCACGGTACTTTACCGGCACCGACGTAGTCAAAGCAATATTCTTTTCCGTGCAGGACTTTAACGATGTCCCAAGGGCGAGGAACGATATTGCGCGCGCGATCCAGTCGCGGCATCGGGCAAACTCCGTCTATAACGTGAATGAAAATGCGGCTCTGCTCACGACCGTGGAACAGATCGCAAATATTTTAACTTTGGTTCTCCTGCTCGTCTCCGCAGTTACGCTGGCCGTCAGCGGCGTGGGCATCATGAACATCATGCTGGCGACAGTCCGATCCCGGATTCGCGAAATCGGCATCCGTAAAGCCGTCGGCGCGACATATCGAGAAATTCAACTGCAATTTCTAACCGAAGCAGTCCTAATCTCCTTGAGCGGCGGTATCGTCGGGACGCTCCTCGGTCTCGCACTCCCGCTCTCCGTTCGCTTTTTTCTTCCTGCATATCTGATTCCTATTTCCCCTTGGTCCGTCGTCATTTCACTGGGAACTGCAATGTTGGTAGGAATTTTATTCGGGACCTTGCCCGCCACCCGCGCCGCCCAGATGGATCCTGTGGAAGCCTTGAAATATGAGTAGCGCCGACGAAGTTTAAGCAGTTCTGCTTGCATCGGACACCACAATGTTCAAAAGAGCAGCAATCATTTCACGTGCGGCGCTCCTCCCGCCGCGAATCAAATCCGGCAAACCCACCCCGCGATAGGCATTTCCGATGAGCCGTAATTGCGGCAGTTTGGCGACGCACGATTCAAGCTCAGCAATGCGGTCCAAATGTCCAACAGAGTAGAGCGGCAGGGAATCCGGCCAGCGGCGATCCACGGCGATGCCTGGTTCGGGCAGCGCACCTAAGATATTTCCCAACGCAGTGTGCGCCAGCCTGCGCAGTATGGAGTCACTTTCCCCCAGCAGAGCTGGAGCGGCAGGCCCCCCGAAAAACGCGCGCAGCAGCACCGCACCCGCGGGAGCACGATGCGAAAATTTCTGATCGACAAATGTGCAGGCGAGAAGGGCCCGTTGCGCAAGCTCTTCCAGATTTGTGTGGCCGCCTTCATGCAGGCTGGCATCCGTCCCGCCACGCTGCGGAACCAGAAATCCAAAGCCCTTTGGAATTTGGAGGAACTGCGCCTGCTCTGCCGAAAAAGCGAACGCTACCACAATGGCTGAAGATGAATGTTGCGGCAACAGGTCCACCATGTGCGGATTGAGAGGAGCGAGCAATTGCGCGGTTGTTTTCGAAGGAGTGGCAATCAGAAGCCCGTCGAATCGCTCCGGGGCTTGGTCGCATGCTCCTGCGATACGCCAGGAATCGCCTACCCATTCGATGGAGTCCACAGCAAATCCCCGCCGAATGTTGCGCGCTGGAATGCGAGACTCCATACCTGCGATCAGTCCTGACAACCCGTTTCGCAACGTACTGAAAATCGGCGCGGTCGATTCCGCGGATTGCTTGCGCTGCTGCAAACCAAGAATCAAACTGCCGTATTCGTATTCAAGCGCGACGTAGGCAGGCAGTACAGCTCGGGCGCTCAGGGTAGCAATATCTCCGCCAAACACGCCAGCAAGCAGCGGAGCTGCAATCGTATCGGCAACCTCTGCGCCAAAGTGACGGGCGACGAAGTCCTTTACTGATTCGTCGCGCGGAGGCCGCGAGGCGAGGAGCGCTGTAGTCTTCAGTTGTCCCGCAATCCCTGGCTCCCGCAGGTAGCCAAGCTTTGCCTGCTGGCTGAGCAATGTCGAATCGAGGACCCTCGCCCATTCGACCGGCACCATCATGCGCATGCCATCCGGAATCGCGTGCAGGCCGCTCCGTTCGGCGAGGTAGGTTTTGCGATGTTTGTCCTGGGAAAAAATAATCTCAGATTCGAGCCCCAGTTCCACCGCTAGCTCTCGGGCCCACGGTTTCTCCGTGACCCAGCTATCGGGACCGCACTCAATGACGAACTCGCCGTGGTGCTCCGTCTCCACGATGCCGCCAAGACGGTTCGTGGCCTCAAACAAAATAAATTCAACTGCCGCGCCCGCACGCTGTTGGCGCGCAAGTTCGTATGCGGCAGAAAGTCCCGAAATGCCGCCGCCCAGAATGGCAATGTGTTTCATGCTGAGCGGGGTACTGGCGCCGGAGAATGGATTGTGAGCTGTGCCAGGCCTTGGGAAGCGAGATCCGCAAGCGCATCGATCAGCATGGGCGAAGCATTCAAAGACTCCGGCCGAAACAGTTTTAAATCCAGCTTGCGTGCCAGTTGCTGAAAAGCGATGTCGATGTCGTACAAAATTTCGACGTGGTCGCACAGGAAACCGATCGGCTGCAAAACCGCTCCGCGATGGTCTTCCTGCTGCAAGGCCTGAAGAGTGTCTTCCACTGTAGGACCAAGCCACGGGCCACCGGAAAGCCCTTGGCTCTGAAACGCAAAATACCAATCCCGCCGCGTAAGGCCATCGGATGCCAGACGCTCCGCAACCAGGGCCGCAGTCTGTTTTGTCTCGATGGCATAGAGGTCGGGATCGTGAGATGCATCGGCCGGAACTGCGTAGGAACGTTCAGGCACCGTTGGCCGCACGGGCCCGGCGATACAGGTGGCAGCATCTGGCGTCTGCGGCGCAAGGGGCGATGCATTGGCTGTTTGGTTTTGAATTGTCCGGCACGGAACACTATGCGCCGTGAACACCACGGGAACTTTTTCGCCGACAGCCTGGCAGGCGCTCAGCCATGTTGGCCGAAGCCGCTCGGCAAAAGCGTCGATCAGGCAAGGGTGATTTGCCCACGCATCAATAAAGTGAAGACGGAGCGCCGTGCCCGCTTCGGCATACGCAGCCCGGCGATACAGCCCCACACTCGTGCGTGAGTTCTGCGGAGCCAGACAGATTGCGACAGCATCCGTCACGCCCTCATCACGCATTTGGCGGACGGTGTCTGAGATGTACGGTTTCCAGTTGCGCATCCCCACATAGACTGGCAGCTTCAGTTTTTCCTGAAGCAACGCGGCTTCGCGTAGTGTCCATTCCGTTAGCGGACTTTTGCCGATCTCCGCATACCTGTGCTGAATCTCTTCCACAACTTGCTGCGGGATCGCTCGCCCGCTCACAACATTCTTCAGGTACTCAGGAATTTCTTCCACCGTTTCCGGCGTCCCGTGGGCCAGCAGCAGCACGGCAAATTTCCGATCTGACAATCCTTCGAGATTGTTTCCAATCGTCACGCGGACTCCGTTTTGACCTGGGCGCAGATTTCACGCACCCAGCGAACAACCCGCTGCACATTTTCGACGGGCGTTCCTGGCACAATGCCGTGGCCGACATTGAAAATATGCCCTGGCATTCCGCCAGCTTGACGCAAGACTTCTTCCACGCGAGCATGCAGCAGGGCCTCCGGCGCGAACAGCGTTATCGGGTCGAGATTCCCTTGCACCGCGCAGTTCCCGCCCACGGCCTGCCGGCCTATGTCGAGCGGAATTCGCCAGTCAAGCCCGATCACATCCGCGCCAGTCTCGCGCATCGCTGGCAGCAACGTTGCCGTGTCCACGCCAAAGTAGATGACCGGCACTCCGTTGGCCTGAATCTGCTGAACCAAGGACTTCGTAATTGGCAAGACATACTGTCGATAATCGGTGACAGAAAGCGCACCAGCCCAGCTATCGAAGACCTGGATCACATCCGCGCCGGCTTCCACCTGTTGGGTCGCATACTCCGCGAGCACGATTGCCAACTTCTGCATGAGAGCCTGCCACGCGGCAAAATCGGAGTACATCAGGCGCTTGGTTTCGATGTAGTTGCGGGAGCCGCCGCCTTCAATCATGTAACTGGCCAGCGTAAATGGCGCGCCGCAGAAGCCGATCATCCCCAGACGGTCGCCGAAATGTTTCTGCACGCGGCGGACTGCTTCTGAGACATAGCCGAGATCGGCGGTGCGGTTCGTCCGCAGCGCAGCAATGTCAGCTGCCGTGCGAACGGGCCGATGCACCACCGGCCCTTCGCCCGCCAGAAACGTGAAATCCAGACCCATTGGTTCCAGCGGCAAAAGAAGATCGGCAAAAATAATCGCCGCATCCACGTCGAGCTTTTCCGCGGCGGTGATCGTCACCTCGGCGGCAAGCTCAGGCGATTTGCATATTTCAACCAGCGAGTGAGTCCGCCGGACCGCCTGATATTCCGGCATGTAACGGCCTGCCTGCCGCAGGAACCATACGGGCGTACAGTCCACCGGCTGCCGCAAACATGCGCGGAGAAAGCGGCTGCCGCCAGTCATCGGCGCTTCTGCCGGTGTGCCTTGGCGGGTTATGTCTGCCACACCATGCGTTGTCGATTTCTCGGCAGGATCAGGCGCGGAGGCTGGAATACAAGTCTTCAATTGCTCTCCAAAAACTTCGACAACCCTCAAACTTAAAAGACTAGCATCGCACAGCCCCAGCTCAATCATCGCCATCGGCAAACAGTTCGAGCAGGTGGAGTCTGGAAAACTGGCTTAGGATCAAGGAACGAGTCGACTCTGCCTGGTACTTCTATTTGACCCTGCAAAAATGCGGGTGCTACCGTAAAGGGTTCGCATCGTCCGCCTCACAAGGATCCACTGTCATGTCAACTTCCGTCGTTCCCGCGGCTGCTCCGATTTTTCGCAAGACCTCTTTAAACACCGTTCATCGCAAGTCTGGCGCAAAGATGGTCGATTTCGGTGGCTGGGACATGCCCGTGGAATACTCCGGCTTGATCGCCGAACACATGGCTGTGCGCACGCGCGTGGGCCTGTTTGACGTGAGCCACATGGGAGAAATTCAACTTCGCGGGCCGGAGGCGCTCGATGCCGTCCAGTTCGTTTCGATGAACGACGCATCGAAGCTGAGCGAAGGGCAAGCGCAATACTCCGCTCTGCTGACGCCCGACGGGACCTTTGTCGATGACATTCTGGTCTATAAATTCAGCCCAAACGATTACCTGCTTGTCGTCAACGCAGGCACCCGAACCAAAGATTTCGGCTGGATCAAGAAACACGCGCAACGCTTCCACTGCCACGTCAGCGATTACAGCGACTACTACTCGCAGCTGGCAATTCAAGGCCCGCAAGCCTTGGCCGTGCTGCGGAAATTGACCAATGTCGATCTTGAAAGTATTAAGAATTACCGCTCAGTCTGGGGCCAGGTCTGCGGTCTTCATAACGTTTTGATCTCGCGCACCGGCTACACCGGCGAGGATGGCTTCGAAATTTACATCCCTTCCGATGAAGCGACCAGCGTCCGCGTTTGGAATGAAATTCTTGAAGCTGGACGCGAGTTCGATATTTTGCCCTGCGGTTTGGGAGCACGCAATACTCTGCGGCTCGAAGCCTCGATGCCGCTCTACGGCCACGAAATCACGGAAGAAACGAACGTCTTCGAGGCTGGCCTGGATCGCTTCTGCAAGCTCGATAAACCGGAGTTTCTAGGCCAGGCCACTCTTAGAAAAATTCAGGGAACCGGCGGGGTTCAGCGCCAACTGGTTGGCATGGAGATCATTGAACGGGGAATTGCGCGGGATGGATATCCGGTATGCACCGTCGAGGGCGAAGAGATTGGAAACGTCACCAGCGGCTCGCCGGCCCCGTTTTTGAAGAAGAACATCGCGCTGGCCTACATACCGGCAACGTACGGTCAGATCGACAACGTATTGTCCGTCCAGATTCGCGGTCAGAATGTGCGCGCCCGGATCGTCGCCCAGCCGTTCTATCGCCGTCCCAGGAAACAGCAGTGACGGTTGAGGCAGCGAAACCAACCTCGCAATTCCTCTCGACATACAATAGAAAGTGACAAATCCTATGGCATATCCCACCCATTACCGCTATACCCGCGAACATGAATGGATCAACGTAGATGGCATTGTCGGCACGGTAGGAATCACCGACTATGCCCAAAACTCACTGGGCGACATTGTGTTTGTCGATGCGCCTTCGGTGGGCACTAAGGTCGAAGAAGGCAAAGTTTTTGGCAGCGTAGAGTCGGTGAAAGCCGTTTCCGATTTGTATTCTCCAGTCAGCGGCATGGTGACGGCGGTGAATGAGGAACTTGCCAATGCGCCGGAAAAGATCAATCAGGATGCCCATGAGGCTTGGATTATCAAGGTGCAGCTTGAGAAACCATCCCAGGTCGATTCGCTGATGAGCGCCGAGGATTACGAAAAATTTATCTCAGAAGAAACCGCGCATTAGACATGCGCCAGGCATGGCCTCGTTGCAGAAGTTGATACTGGAAGTACAGGAAGATTCGAACCATGCGCTATTTGCCCAAATCCCCAGCCGACCGCACCGACATGCTCACTGAAATCGGCGTCGGGTCGATTGACGATCTTTTTTCCAGCATTCCGGCTGAATATCGCCTCACGGGCGATCTGAACATTCCACGGCAGATGGGCGAGCAGGAAATTGTTGAATTCTTTCGCAAAGCCGCCGACCGCAATGCCAATGGCTACGCCAGTTTTCTCGGCGCGGGCGCGTATCACCACTATCGGCCGGTGGTCATTGACGCACTGGTGCAACGCGGCGAATTTCTCACTTCGTACACACCGTACCAAGCGGAAATTTCCCAGGGTACGCTGCAGGCCATCTTTGAATTCCAGACCATGATCTGCGAGCTGACCGGGATGGAGATCGCGAACGCGTCCATGTACGACGGCTCGACGGGCTCGGCGGAATCGGTGATGATGGCAGCGCGCGTAACTGGACGCAGTCATGTCGTGGTGGCCCAAACCGTGCATCCGGAGTACCGCGAGGTTCTGAAAACCTACGCGCAACATCAGGGACTGACGAAGCAGATTGCCGGCTATGGTGCTGATGGCCGCGTGAATCTGGAAAAACTGGAAGCCGCCATCACCGATCAGACCGCGTGCGTACTGATCCAGTCGCCCAACTTCTTTGGCGTGATTGAAGACGTTGAGGCTATCGCGGAGCTTGCGCACGCCAAAGGTGCGCTACTAATCGTGTCCATTGCGGAAGCGCTCTCGCTTGGCATTGTGCGCCCGCCAGTTGAGGCCGACATCGTGTCTCTCGAGGCGCAGTCGCTGGGGGTGCCCGTCGGCTACGGCGGCCCTTACTGTGGAGTGCTGGCCTGCAAGGAGAAATTCATCCGTCAGATGCCCGGACGCCTCACCGGAGCGACCGTCGATAAGCAGGGTCGCCGCGGATTTGTTCTGACTCTCTCGACGCGTGAGCAGCATATTCGCAGGGAAAAGGCGACATCGAATATCTGCACGAACCAGGCCTTGGTCGCGCTGATGACCTGCATCTATCTCACGATTTATGGACGCGCGGGGATGCGCGAACTGGCCGAACAGAATCTGGCCAAAGCGCATTATGCCGCGCAGACGCTGGCGGCCACTCCGGGCAGCAAGCTTCTTTTTGCAGGATCGCCGCGCTTCAATGAATTCGTTTTGTCCACAAAGGTGCCACCAGAGGACCTGAACGCCCGGCTATTGAAGCAGAAGATTATCGGCGGGTTGTCGCTGGCGAAGTGGTATCCGGAGCTGCCGAATGCGTCCCTGTGGTGCGCTACGGAGCAGAACTCGCGAGAGCAAATCGACACCGCGGCTTTGGTCCTTGCAGGCGAGCAAGCAAAGAAACACGCATCGACACTGGCGTACGCGTAGATACAGATTGGGGGTTGAATGGCGACAGAAACATCGGCAGGGAACCCAACGAATTCCAGCACAGAAGCACCTTTTGTCGGGGAGCGGCACAAAGTTTCGAGCCACATCAGTCAGAATGAAGGGCTGATCTTCGAGAAGTCCTCGCCGGGGAAAAAGGCTTATCGGCTTTCGCAGCTGGACGTTCCGGCGGTCGATGCAAAGGCGCTGCTGGGGAAGGCCGCACGCGCAGATCTGGGCCTATTGCCGGAGGTGAGCGAGATAGAGATCATCCGCCACTTCACTCGTCTTTCAACATGGAATTACGCCATCGATCTCGGAATGTATCCGTTGGGCAGCTGCACAATGAAGTACAACCCACGCGTCAACGAATTTGTCGCGCGGCTGTCCGGGATCGCCGAGGCGCATCCATATCAGCCGGAGGCGCTTTCGCAGGGTGCGATGCGGGTCATGTGGATGCTGCAGGAATGCCTGAAAGAGATCACCGGCATGGATGCCATCACGCTGCAACCGGCGGCTGGCGCGCATGGCGAGTTCACAGGAATCCTGCTGATCCGCGCGTTTCACGCATCGAAAGGCAATCCGCGCAGAAAAATTCTGATTCCCGACTCGGCACACGGGACCAATCCAGCGACCGCAGCAATCTGCGGCTACCAGGTGCAGAATTTAAAGTCGAACAGCCAGGGCATGGTTGACCTTGCCGAACTGGAGCAGCTCGTCGACGAAGAGACAGCCGCATTGATGTTGACGAACCCTTCCACCATTGGCGTGTTTGAGAGTGAGATTCATAAGATTGCAGATATCCTGCACGCGAAAGGCGCGTTGCTGTACATGGACGGCGCGAACATGAATGCGCTGGTCGGAAAAACACGGCCCGGAGACTTTGGCGCTGACGTGATGCACCTGAACCTGCACAAGACTTTTTCCACGCCGCACGGTGGGGGCGGTCCGGGTTCAGGGCCGGTGTGCTGCAAGGAGATTCTGGAACCTTTCTTGCCTACGCCGGTGCTAATCGAAAACTCCGACGGCACGCTGACCTTCCGCTATGACAATCCGCAGTCCGTCGGTCGCGTCCGCATGTTTTATGGCAACTACGGAATGTTCGTCCGCGCGTTGGCGTACATTCTCGCGAATGGTCCGGACGGCCTCCGTCAGACCACGGAAGACGCGGTGCTGAACGCCAACTACATTCGAAAAAAACTGGAAGACGTCTATGAGCTTCCCTACAAAACGGCCACGCTGCATGAGGTAGTCTTCAGCGATCGTCGTCAGGCCCGCAATGGTGTCAAGACCGGCGACATCGCCAAGCGCCTTATCGATTACGGCTTTCATCCCTACACGACTTCTTTCCCCATGATCGTCTCAGGCGCGCTGATGATTGAACCTACCGAGAGCGAGTCAAAGGAAGAGCTCGACCAGTTGATCGACGCGTTGCGCCAGATTGCGCGGGAGGCGGAAGAAAATCCAACGATTGTCCTGGGTGCGCCGTCCGCAACGCGGGTCTCGCGAATGGATGAAGTTGCCGCAGCAAGGAGGCCTGTCCTGCGCTGGCGGCCTGACACCCCGACTGGAGAAACCGCTGCAAAGGATGCGCTGGTTCCAGCCTCTCCCGCTGCGGAATACTAGTAGTCCGCGTCCGATTAGGCCCAGTTCCACGCGTGATACTCTCAAATTGACGCGCCCGTAGCTCAGATGGATAGAGCGAACGCCTCCGAAGCGTTAGGTCGCAAGTTCGAATCTTGCCGGGCGCACCACTCCTGCACACAGCACAGCCAACAATTTTTCCCCTCTGCCATGGCGAGCAGAACCTTGCGCAATTGTCGATGGCGATTTTCTGAACTCGCAACGTTGGTTGGAATCCCAGCCTCAATTATTGCCCCGCTCACGTGGAACGGGCGTAGTCATGCTTATTGCATAGTGCTTGTCGATACTTCGAACGCGCTCTCCACGGCGACGCGCCGCGAGGGCTGCTGAAAAAAAGCGATTGGCGATCTGCATCGTGTTGCGAGTATGTAAAAACTGCTCGGGCTGCGATTGAATAGAACTCGCGTCAGCAACGAGCAGGGAACTAATGGACTGATAACAAAAGTGTGCAAACAATTGCATAGCTTGGTCAATGAATTGCTATCTCGATTGAAAACCCCTCAAGATAGCAAGGAGCATCTTTGAATCAGCTATTCGCAATTTCAGCCCTCCTCTTCGTACTTGGCGCAACCACAGTTCAGGCTCAACCCGCCTGCCAAAACACCGCAAATTCCAAATGCACAACTCCGGTTATCTCTCTCTTGTCGGCTACCCCTGCGACAATAATCGCTGGCCAAAGCACGGTATTGTCCTGGAATGTGAGCGGACAAACTGCACTTACATTCTCCAGCGGAAATCTCAGAGCTCCAGTAACCCAGGCTTCCCCTGCCACGATCAGGCCTCAAGCTATTGCGACCTATACTCTGACCGCAACCAATGCCGCTGGCAGTACTTCCAGATCTGTCACGGTTACCGTGGAACCACCCGGGGTCACGCCGCCATCTCCAGCTCCTGCTCCGGGAGCTGCAAAGCTTACCGCTTGTGGAGACATCACAAGGAGTGGTGCATATTATCTGGCAAATGACGTATCCAGCACCGTCGGCTGCTTCGATATCGACGCTAATGGGGTAACACTGAATTTAAACGGCCACACGATCACCTACGACACCGGTGGAAGCAATAACTCGCCCGCCATTCAAGGGCATGATTGCTGGTCTACGACGAACCCGGTTATCTCCGGAAACTGCGGGAATAGCCATGGCGGTCTGGAAGTTTACGGCGGCACCATCCGGCAAGCCGTCAGCGGAGCTACGTTCAGCCCGGTATTCGAATTCGGCCAGTCGAATTCAATTTCGCCGGCTCCCTATGTCCACAACATCACTGCAGTTTTCCAAAACACCGGGGCCCAGTTTTATCTTTCCCGGGACCTGCCTCCCGGCGCGAGGATCGAAAACAACACAATCTATGACAACGTAACGACCATCAACCGGCCAGGGCAGGGTGCGCTATCGGCGCGATCCGATTTTCAGGGGCAGGCCATCTTCATCGGCCAGGGCCGGAACTATCCGGGTAGCGGCGATCGGATCGAAGGCAACACGATTATCGGTTCTCCCCAGGGAGGGGTGTATTCCGACGATCAGTACACGATAGTGAGCGGGAACGACATCAGCATGAACGCCATAGATTCGAACGATTTTTGCGACGTGATTGCAGCGGACCATCAGGTCTTCGATCACAACAACTGCCATCCGAAAAGCGGACGCGGCGTCCATACAAATTCCAGCTATAGCGTCATCTCCAACAACACCATCGCGGTTACAGAATTAAAGCAGAACGCGGAATACAACGGCTGCGAAGGTGGAGGTGCATTCGGCGTGCAAGTCGAGTATGACAAGGGCTTCATGCCGACTCCGCCCACGGGAATCAAGGTCACAGGGAACACCATTACGGCAAAAGCCGGGGCGTGCGACGCAATCGGGTTTCGCATCACCAGTACGTCGCCGAAAGTGAACGCTGCCTTTACCGGTAATACCGTCACTACAACGAGTGGCGGGGGTGCTGGTCAGGACCTGGGCATCAGTCTGGATTCCGAGGATGGATCGGGCCTGACATTTACGGGGAATACATTTCAATCTTCGTATGCCTACGCTGGCGGGGATTGGGACGGCTATAGCAACACCCACATAGGGCACAACACCTGGCAAGGGAAACCGGCATACACCTTTGTTGCCGCGGATGGTGGATGCAACCCCGCGGTGCATGACAACCTGAAGGTCTGTCCAGTGGACATTACTTTCACCGATAATTTACCAAACACGGTACGTTGCGGTAACCAAAGCGAGGCCACTGTCACGATCGGAAGTCAGGTGAAGAGGTGTGGAACGGCACACTAAGTCAAGCGGCCCTCCAGTGCATTAGAAAAGTCGTTATCGGGCACCCAAAGCAGGATGGTTTTGGGTGCCCGGCGATTTAGGTTCGAAATATAGTGGCACACCGGGGCGTCGCCTGTTTTGCCCGGGCCTCAAGCCATGCCCCAGTGGATTACGCGATGAATTGGTCTCCGAAGGATCCTCCTCGGCTCAAAGTCCCTGTTTATTACTTAACCTGCCTTGCGCCCCGACAGGGACCACACGGATGACACCTGCTAACAGGCCCGGCGGCGATTATTACCCATACCCTCAACTGCGCTATACTAATATGCCGCTGGTACAAAATATCGGCAGCCGATTCGCAATAGGGAAGCACCAGATTTTCGAATAAGAAAAGCAGCCAATTGCGAATCGAGACAAATAATAGTGAGCGTTGCCGGCTGTCGTCTGCACGACTGAATCATCTGCGTTTCGGGTTAATGTTCTGCTAGGGTTCGTTTCTAAACGTGCCGCGGCCCCCTTTGAAGGATGGTGAAGCGTGCGTGTACGTACTAAGTGCTTGTCATTTGTCGCGGTATGTATCTGGGCAGGGCTCATGTCCGGCTGCCGCGGTGTTGGTTTGCTGCCCTCGTTGCCCCCAGCAGCTCCGACGGCTGTATTCACGGCCGCCCCGGCGACAGTCATCACCGGAAATCCTGCAACGCTGACCTGGTCGACCACGAATGCCACCACAGTTACTATCGATCAGGGCATAGGGACCGTGGCGGCGTCAGGATCAACGACGGTGAAGCCGTCCACCACCACGCAATACACATTGACAGCAACCGGCGCCAACGGCACCACGACTGCAGTCGCCACTGTCACCGTTCAATCGAACGCTCCGACAGCTACCATCACTGTCTCGCCTGCGACAATCGTCGCCGGAAACTCTGCAACGTTGACGTGGACGACCACGAATGCCACCACTGTTTCCATCGATCAGGGAATTGGAATCGTTTCAGCGTCGGGATCGACGGTCGTAATGCCAACCGTCACCACGCAATACACATTGACGGCCACGGGCACCGGCGGCAGCGTGACTGCCGCGACTACACTCACCGTGCAATCGCAGGGATTCACCAACTCGCCCATTTACCATCTCATTATCCTGATGATGCAAAACCACTCGCTGGACAATCTGTTCGGCACTTATCCGGGTGTGAACGGATTGGATTCGAAATTGCCCAGCTATCACCAGGTAGACGCGCAGGGGAACACGGTTTCGCCGAGCCTGGTGCAGACGCTGAACACTACAGATCTCAACCACGACCGGCCGACATATCTCGCGAGCTGGGATCACGGCGCAATGGACAAGTTTGCCTTCACAAATGGCGATCTTTCCATGCAATATTACGACAACACCATCAGCGGTCTCGCCACCGACAAAAAACCGTACGGCATCAATACCCTGTGGTCCTATGCCCAGCAATATGCCCTGGCGGATAATTTTTTCATGTCTGCCATGGCCACGGAACCGGCCCAGGAGTTGTACATGGTCGCTGCCACTGTGCATGACCTCCGCACCTCTGGAAGCCTGCCTTTCTATGACCCTTGCAGTGCTGTAGAGCAGAAAAAAAATGGCGGCGGCAGCACCATCGCAGTTCCCCTGACGGAGACCAACGTCGGGGACCAGATGACGGCGAAGCAGGTTCCGTGGGTTTTCTATCAGACGAATTTCGCCAATTCGCAGAGCGGGACATGCACGGATTACGTCCCGCAGGAAAATCCATTCCAGTACTTCACGACCACGCAAAACTCTTCCAATATCCAGGACTTTAAGATGGCGTCGTTCAAGACCGTGCTGAGCAGCGGGACCCTGCCATCCGTGGTCTGGATCACTGAGGACGGGGCACACGACATGCATCCGGGTGGAGGCAATATTCTGGATGGAATCGAGTTTATCGATGAAATTGCGCAAGAAGTGAAAAGTTCGAGTGCGTGGCAAAACACCGCCATTGTCGTTCTATTCGATGAGAGCGGCGGATGGTATGACCATGTGCCGCCGCCGCAGCTCGCCAATACAATCGGGCTGGGAATGCGCGTGCCGGTCATCATCATTTCTCCCTACGCGAAGACCAACTACATCTCGCATCAGCAAATGGATTTCGTCTCGATCCTCCGATTCATTCAATGGAATTGGAATTTGGGACAAATCCCTGCTGCGGGGCAGGCGGCACGGGAGCAGCAGACCGGCGATCTATGCGATCTCCTTACGTCACCCTGCGCAGCACCTGCACCGTAACTACGTGAGGTTAGACAATTCGGCCGTTGCCAAGCGCCGCGCTGCATCCGGCCCGCCGTTGTAACTAGTCTTGTCCCTGCTTAGACAGCCAATGCGGCGCACTCAGTGTGCCGTATTGGCAATCCTCAGCCGACTAAAACTTCCGTCAAATCTGATCTACAAATCCATAGAACTGAATGGGCAACCTACACGCTGAATAAAGGTGATCCAGCGGGCGCCGCTCCCGCCAACTGGTGGGGAGTCACTGTCAATTACCAGATGGATGGGAATTCGAAAGCGTCGCCAAATGCCACCTATCTCGATAACTTCAGTTTCACCCACTCCTAAGTGCCGGGCACGAACCCATCAACATTGTTCGTGCCAGCAGTACTTCTCTTCTGACCTCTAAGGGTCCGCGGTAACAGCAGCGGTAGCGAACGAAATATTTCTGGTCCCAGACAAAAAACATGCGAGCAAATCCCGCAGATGGTTACGTTGTTTTATTTCTTTATGGCGGGGTTTGGTTCATGCAATGTGAAATCCGCCGTAGAAAATTGCAGATTGTGAATCGCTATGTTTGCCCATGTGGATCGAGTATTTCAGCGGTGCATTCTGGGCCCTACTAGGCAGGCTCGTACAGAAGGCGCGTAAAGGTCAATTACAGGTTTATACCCTCTGAAAGTCGCGTCGTGTGATTGACGCTGGTATGTAAATTCCTCCAGCAGCTGCGCGTATTTTTTTCCAAAGCGAGCACAATTTCCACATCTCCTGAAAAGGATGCCTGCAATCCACAATTTTCTTCACAATTTTCTGAAAAAGGCTTTTTTACTTCCAAGAATTATGTATTATCCATCTAGAAATCACTTGCATATTTTTGTACTTGCATATTCTGCTTTAGGCCCCCGAAGCAAGTCTTAAGACGAAATGTTAAGCGGCTGACTTAGTGCTGTAGAGAATTGCACATAAGCCCTCCGCAACATGTTCGCCCTTGAGTCAGACTTTGGTCTGGCCTAGTTGGAGATTGCATACCTCTGCATTCCGCAGCGGTGTGCAAAAAATGAGGTTGTCGAGTTTTTGTCAGGCGCATGGCGTTTGTCGCTCAGACCGGCCCAATGGTATTGGCGAACTTATTCGACTTCCCCGCACTGACACTTGTGCAGTGGGAGGAGCCAAACGCAACCCTCAACATGCACGTGCTCGAATAACGTGCGAGGCTGATTCATGAAATACTTTTCTTTCCCCGTCCTGATACTTTTTGCGTTCACCGCACCCGCATTCGCCGGCGTTTCCATCAGCACCCCATCCAATGGCGATCATGTAAGTTCACCTTTCTCCCTCTCGGCTTCGAGTACTTCCTGTTCGTCCCAGTCGGTCAGTTCAATGGACTATTCGCTCGACAGCAGCAGCGATGTAACGGCCGTGCAAAACACCTCCATCGATACCACAGTCTCTTCTCCCATTGGCACCCACACGCTCCATGTCAAGGCATTGGGCGACAAGGGTGCTGTATGCGTCACCGATGTCTCCTTCACTGTCACAAATGCTACAGACGATGTGACAGCCAATACTTCCATCATCCCCTCGGGTGCAATCAGTGTCAGCGGCCTCCAGTCGCTGAGGGGCTGGACGGCAAGTCACGATAAAGGCGCCCACGGAAGTGCAAGTGGAAAAACCAGCCTGGTTGGCTCACCGTCGCATAGTGGTCCGGCGCGCGGCTTCGCAGCCAGCTACAAGAACGGCGGCGCTGAACGTTTCTCGGTCTCCTTCGGAGACAATACAACGTCCACCAACTTTATGTATGACGCGTGGGTGTACGTCACAAGTTCCGTCAACCACATTGCCAATCTGGAAATGGATGTAAATCAGACAATGGCGAATGGCGATACCGTGATCTTCGGCGTCCAGTGCGACAATTCCACCGGTACATGGGATTACACCGAGAATCTGGGGTCCGCTCGGCATCCGAAAGGCCATTGGGCGCACTCGAGGTTGGGTTGCAATATGAATAACTGGAGCAAGAACAAATGGCATCACATCCAGATCAGCTATTCACGCAGCAGCACTGGCCACATCACATATAAAACCGTGTACTTCGATGGCGCCAAATCGACCATCAATGCCACTGTATTTGGAGCACGCGCGCTCGGATGGGGGTCGAGCTTATCGACCAACTTCCAGATCGACGGGCGTGGCTCAAGTGGGTCAGCCACTGTATACCTGGGTGGCCTGACCATCTATCGATGGTGAGAAACAAAAAGCAAGTTTCAGAGTTAAGCGGCTCATCGTAAGAGTTTGAATACCCCCGGATGGATTCGGTGAAGTAGATTTCGGAATTTGACAGTCGATGTCATGAGCGATCTCTACCGACTTCACACACGGAAAATGTCCGGGGGATGGGCCCCACGCAACCTCAAACAGGCACGCGCTTTAAATGACGTGCCGAGGCCGATTCATGAAAAATTATTTTTCCGCCGTCCTGATTTGTTTAGTTTCCGCAGCACCTGCATTCGCCGGCGTTTCCATCAGCACCCCATCCAATGGCGATCATGTAAGTTCACCTTTTTCCCTCTCCGCTTCCGCCAGTTCCTGCTCGTCTCAGTCGGTCAGTTCGATTGGCTATTCTCTCGATAATAGCGGCAACACAACAATCGTCCACAACACATCAGTCGACGCCAAAGTCTCGTCTCCGCTTGGCACGCATACGCTCCACGTCAAGGCGTGGGGAGATAAAGGCGCTGTATGCGTCACCGATACCTCCTTCACGGTCTCAAATGTCACAAATGACCCCTCGGGTAACTCTTCGGTCGTCCCCTCCGGAGCAATCAGCGTCAGCAGCATCGAGGCGCTGAAGAACTGGACGGCAAGCCATGACACTGGAGCCAACGGAAAGGCAAGCGGAAAAACGAGTCTGGTTGGCTCGCCATCCCACAGTGGTTCTTCGCGAGGATTTGCGACCAGCTTCTCGAAGAACGGCGCAGAACGTTATTCGGTCGGCTTCGGAGACAATACAACCGCGACCAACTTCTTTTACGACGCCTGGGTATACTTCACAAGTACAGCCAGTCACATCGCCAATCTGGAAATGGATATCAATCAGACAATGCCCAACGGGCAGACCGTGATTTTCGGTATCCAATGCAGCGGCTATTCCCGCAGGTGGGAGTACACGGAGAATCTGGGAACCGCTTCGCATCCGCGAGGCCATTGGGCGGCTTCGAGCGCGCCGTGCAGCCCACCTAGCTGGAGCAAATACAAATGGCATCACGTTCAGATGAGCTATTCCCGGACCAGCACCGGCCACATAATCTATAAATATGTGTGGTTCGATGGCGTGAGGTCGACCATAAATAAGACCGTGTTTGGGGCCCGCGCGCTTGGTTGGAGTTCCACCATGTCGACCAACTTCCAGATTGACGGGGCTGGCACCGGGTCAGCCACTGTGTACCTGGACGGCCTCAAAATCTCTCGCTGGTGAGACGAAAAGGCAAGCCTTACTGTTAAAGACTTCAACATAAGAATCTGACCAATTCATCGGATTACAAAAATGTCCACCAATCCCAGGTGGACATTTTTGTATTAGGCTGAAAACTGCGCCATATATGGCTCCTCCAGTTGAGCAAGGAATAATCAAGAATTCGTTCATGTGGCATTGACCAAAAGTCTCCCATATCCAACACAATTTTATGAAAATTTATTTGTATGTGATCCTGACTTCTTTGGTGTTCACTACATCCGCATTTGCAGATGTGACCATCAGCAGGCCGTCGAGCGGTGAGACAGTCAGTTCACCATTCTCCCTTTCCGCCAAGGCTGCATCCTGCTCATCTCAGCCCACTCGTTCCATCGGCTATTCGCTCGATAACAGTCACGACACAACCATCATGAAAGGTACGTCCCTGGACCTTCGGCTTACGTCTTCGGCTGGCACGCACAAAGTGCATGTCAAGGCATGGGGCTACAACGGGGCGGTATGCGTCGCCGAGGTTGCCATCACGGTTTCAAGCGTCAAAGATAACGCCGCCGCGGGCAATTCTCTTGTTCCCGCGGATGCAATCCCCTCCAGCCATCTTGAGCGGCTGAAGAATTGGATTGCAGCCCACGACAGGACCAGTGACGGCAGATCAAGCGGAAAAATGCGCATGGTTGACTCGCCATCCCGAAGCGGCACCGCGCGCGAGTTCACGACCACCTATACTGACTCCGGCGACGAGCGGTACGCGGTCTTTTTCGGCAGCGATCCGACGGCCCATAACTTTCTGTACGATGCATGGGTCTATTTCACCAACTCCGCGAGCCAGATCGCCAACCTGGAACTGGATGTAAATCAGACGATGTCGAATCGCGAGACTGTGATCTTCGGCATCCAATGCGACGGCTACTCCGGGACATGGGACTACTCGGCGAATAAGGGAACTCCCTCCGAGCCTTCCGGCGACTGGGTGCACACGAAAGCGGCCTGCAATCCGCGAAAATGGAGCACAAACGAGTGGCATCACGTTCAGATGAGCTATTCCCGCGATGACGCAGGCAGGATCACTTATAAATCTGTGTATCTCGATGGCGTTGAATCGCCCTTGAACGCTACGGTATTGGGAGCGCGCGCACTCGGATGGCGCCCGAATTTATCGACCAACTTCCAGATTGATGGGCGCGGCGCAAGCGGGTCAATCACCGTGTACCTGGATAATCTGACCATCTATCGCTGGTGAAACACAAAGGCAAGTCTCGCGACCCAACGGCCTGCCGAGCCTAAGTGGACACTTCCGTGTGGGGATGAAGCTCGAATGAAATCGCTTTCATCGCGTGCTTCAAGACCTCCCGCTCGGCGTCCCGGATTGGCATCGGAGGAATGAGTGTCATTCCCGCAAGATTGCAGAGAGCCAGATACGAGGCACGGTTGATGTGGAGAAAATCGAGAGGGTACTCAGGCTTTCGCGCACGGGCTTGAACCGGGTCCGCATCCAGCAGGAAACTCACGTCCGGCTTCGGAGCGATCTTCAGAATCATCCGGGCATACGCGCGAGCGCCTGTAGTGTTCAGCGACAGGTTCGCGAGCTCGTCATAAGCATATCGATCGCAAATCACCACATCCGCTCCTGAACGCATCGCTTTCTTCACGACCCCCCGGAGCGAAAGGGCGTCGATCAGGTAAAGGCCTAGCCTCAGCTGGCTCATCGGCCAGGACTGCACGTTTTTGTCTCGCCGGTTGATCGGTGCTTCCGGCTTTCCAACACCCTTGTCCCCTTTAAATAGGGTGTGGCCGGTCACTTCGCGGACACGAGTCAATCTCGCCACCTCGTCCCAAAAGGGAATCAGCCGGACCCGCAGGCCAGCCTCTTTCAGCCGGGCGCAAAGGGCTTCGATCTGAGTGCCTTTCCCGGCGCCATCAATGCCCGAAAAGCTTACAAGTTTGCAGCGCCGATTTTCCCGCTTCGTACCCATCAATATGCTCCTACGTATGTTTTAGAGTGTTCTTCGCTATTTATAGGCATTACGGCCTCGATTAACGTGGCCTGCTGGGGCTCGCGCTGGACAGTCCTACTACTGTTCCAATGGCAACGGCGGCTCCCAGAAGTATCCCCACCCGAATCAGAATGGAACGCTTTCGCCGCTGTTTTGCTGGAGCAATCACCGCCCCCGCGGGCCTCGACGCCGCATTTCCTGTAGTTTTCTCATACGGTGCCGCAGCTGTGCCTACCGGGTTTGAGTTCTGCTGTTGTTCCGGAGCGGACTGAGAAGCTCCGGAATTCTTATTGGGATCGACAGCCTGCGGGTGTGTAGTGTCCGGCCCGTCAGGGGACACTTGAGATTGAGTCGCGTCCACGGCAGGCTTGTCGGTTGTGCTATCGGAGTTTGGGGGCTGTGCCTGTACGGAACCCGCCTGTTGGCCTGACCATGCTGGCTGCGGCCGGGTTGTGGCTGCTTCCCCGAACGGCAGAGCTACGATCGTCACAAGGCAGCTGGCGATGGTTCGCCGCAGCCAATACACCGAGATTCTCATTTGTTTCCCTCGAATCCGCTGACACTTTGCGCATGTCAGAATGAGACTATCCCAAAACCGATTACGCCGAGTCTCGCGGCCCGTGACCGGAACGCGCAGCCCCGGAGGACTGCGAAACTTTGCTTGCGTGAAGCTGGTGAAAGCTGTTCACCGCGGCAGCCGTCGTGTCATAGACATCAAAGAGACGGTTTGCTCCGGTTTGCTCCAGGATCGCCGCCGCTCCGGGAGGCAAGCTGGCAAGTTTGACATTGCCATTGCGCTTCATCGCCTCCTCCAGACAACACAGCAACAGGTGGATAACTGACTTGTCCAGTTTGCGCAGATTCGAGCAGTCGAGCACCATGCGAGGACGGTCTACATCCATGGAGTTCTGGATCTCACGAAGAAATACGCGCTCCTGCTTTGGACTCAGCGTGGCCGGCAGCTGCTTCACCATCACATTACGCTCTCGAATTGTCATCTCTCCACATCCTCAGCAAAAATCCGGTGCAACTGCGCGATCACACGCCGACATTGGCTATCCAGAACTCTCCAGGAGACGCGCGAGCTCAGCTTTGGGCCGGCGCACAGAGTTCTTCAGAACGTTTTTCCCGTATCGAAAGAGGGTTACGAAGTTCGTGTTGTACCAACAGCACTCCATCATCCTCGGCGAAAATCCGCACAAAAAACGAAGATTGTTCACTCTGCTGGGCGTTGCCAGCATGGCCGCCACCAACCGGTGATTCCCATCCAGAATCGTTAGACGTTCGCTCTCGTTCCTGCCGACGAGGATCACAGGGCCCAGGTCGCCAGCCTCCACGACAAGCCGATCGCGTATCTCGTCGATCTTAGAGTCAAATCGGCTGTCGACAAAGTTTTGACCCTGGCGCATGGATTCGGCAACTTCGATGATCGACAACTTGCCCTTCGCGATTTTCCGCCACTGGGCCCTGGGGAAGACTCTGACCTGGTCGAGGTTCATTTCGCCCAATTCCATCTCATACCATTCCGTTCCAGAAGGAAGCTCGCTCCACAATGCAAGGTGTCGAATCGAGAAAAGAGCGCGCCGCTTTGCATTTTCACCGGTATTGTCGAGGTCAGGCGTGACTACAAGTTCATGCAGCCCCTCCTGATAACCGCGGAAGGCCGGATTGTGGAAATCACTCTTCAGGAATTCCGCGATCACCTCATCTTCCGCGACGGGCCGAATCACGCGAAGTGGCCGATACAGCTCAGGCACTTCAGCCTCGTCGGAGAAATTCAGCTGTTGAAATAAGAACGGCAATGCCACCAGGATGAATAAAACAACCATTAACACCAGTTGGACCAGGATGACCTGCCGCAAGGACGAATGGAAGAGGCAGATTCCCCCGATGACAACGCCGCTGAACGCCAACTGGATCAAGCTGGTGTTGGCGATCTTGTAAGACATCTCATACGCGATGACGACCGCGCTGAGCGAATAGATGACAGTGGTGATGGCATACAGAGCCAGCAGATATGGAAGGCTGTACTTCCCGGCTATGGCAAATCTGGCTCCAAAAAAATCTGTCCAGAGCCAGGCGGGGGTCAGGCGTAGGGTGAGCGCCAGAGCGGAACCGATCCCCAACACCAGCAACAGGGAAGTTGCGATGACTGTCAGATCTTTCCGTTCCTCTTCGTGAGTGCCGGCAACGAGAGGAAACATACTGTTCACAATCGCCTGGGAGAAGGAAAAGATCACTCGGCCCACCATTGCCACGGCGGCATATAGTCCTGCCGCTTCTGGAACAAAAAAATGTTTCACCAGTACGATGTCACAGTTGTTGATCAGCACCTGGCCGGAAAAAAAGACCATCGCCTGCGACATTTCGCGAAGTGCATGGGATCGATGAAGTGGGTTCGGAATGCGGCCCGCGACTGCGGGCACAATGGCAAAATAGGCCACCACCACAGCTGCGGAATTGGCCGCGATCACTCCCCGGACGCCGAAGCCCAGGAGGATCAGCACAAGCGAACCGCCGAGTCGAACCGCTCCCTCTGTGACGAGACTTGTGGCCAGACGACGGAAGCCGTAGGCGCCCTGCAGATAGCCCCGCCGCGACCCCAGAGGAATATAGAAGGCGATCCCGACGGAGAGAAGGGCTACGAGAAGCGGATCCGAGAGATTCAAATAGTCCGAAATTGTTCTCTGAAACAGCAGCAATAGCAGTGCAGCGGAGATGCCGCATATCCAGGCGCCACCGTGGAACCCTCGATAGCCCGCATACTTTCCGTCCGCAGACTTCTGTTGCGCCACGATCTTGGCAGAAACGATCTGGAATGAGAGCGTTACCGCCGACAGCAAGGTGAGCAGAGTGTAAACGGCGGTAGCGTTGCCGAAGCCCTTTGGTCCGAGGAATCGCGCGACGGCGATGTTGTAGGCGAGGTTGATTGCGGTAGCGAGTCCGGAGCCGGAGAGCAATATGAAGCTCCCCGACAGGACGCGAGCCCGTAATGTTTTCGTCTTCAGAGTCGGACTGTTCGGCACGTTCTTGAGTCTCCAGCTTCCAAACGGGGAGAAATTTGATGAAGTCTGGCCTGCAAAGGTCAGCAAGGGCTGCCGGAAAGGCTCAGGGGCGCGGTTCTAATCCGCAATAACTGTTCGATGCAAAAACCGGCATTCCGACTGCTCGAAATGGCCGGATGGCCCGATTATATCCTGCAATGGCGGTGACGCTGGTACTCTTGTTTGCTTGTAAAATGTATTCTTATGCTGGTCCGCGCAAGCATTCTACTTTCTCTTCTCCTTTTCCCCCATGGCTGCTCCGGTCATGGATCTCCCCCGGCGGTACAGCTGAAATACAAGGCCGCTGGAAACTCTCCGGAAGTCCTGGCAGTGTACGAAGCATGGTTCGGACATCCCAGCCACATCTCTGCCGCCTCTGTCGGCTATTCGTCGCATGATCCCGCTGTGATACGCCGACAGATGCAGGAAGCGAAAGCCATGGGAATTTCCGCGTTTGTGGTGGACTGGTATGGGGATCGTGAGCCCTTTATCGATCAAAGCTATGCCCTGATGCAGCCAATCGCCGCAAAAAGCAAGTTTCATGTTGCCATGATGTACGACGAGCCCAAGGAAGAAGATGGCGCGACAGACGAAACTATCGCGGATTTGACGATGTTTCACGAAACGTATCTTACTCAGAAGGCGGCGGGACACAATGCGTACCTCACCTATCAGGGCCACCCCGTAATCTTCATCTTCCCCACCGGGGGCCATACCGACTGGAAACAGGTGAGGACAGTAGTCAACAAATGGAAACCTGCACCCTTGCTTATCCAGGAAAACCTGCCGGGGAAGTATGCGGAGTCGTTGGACGGATTTTATGCGTGGATTAACCCTGGGCCGAAGGGGTGGGCCGCAGACGGCAGCAACTGGGGAGACAAATATCTCAGCAATTTCTATCAGACGATGCTCTCGAAATATCCTGACAAGATAATCGTCGGCACTGCGTGGGCCAGGTTCGACGACAGCAAAGCGTCCTGGAGCCTGAACCGGCACATGTCTGCGCGCTGCGGCCAGACCTACCAGGACACGTTCAACTTCTGGCGGAAGTATTTCCCTGCCGATCAGCCGATTCCCTTTGTCATGATCGCAACCTGGAACGATTACGAGGAGAGCTCGGCGATTGAACCGGGTATCCCCACCTGCGGAAACGCATCGCCACAGCCGAAAGCGAAGAGCCAAGACACTAATTCGTCAGGAAAATAAAATTGTAGAAATCCCACGATGGGTGCAAGGAGCGGGGGAGAGTAGAAAGCAAATCGCCTCCAGCATTGCTGGAGGCGATTTGTGATCCTAGCCGACTCGCATTTTGAATGCGATCACGGGCTCTGTCTCGTCGTACTCGATGCTGGAATTTGCCTCTTTGTATTTGGTCCTGGATTGAGTGGCAACCATCGCCGGAGCACAATAGACATCATTGATGATGGACATGGGCCGGCTTCGCACCTCGTCATACACGCGTCCGACATATTCGCCCAGCACACCCAGGCTGAGGAGCAGGATACATCCCACCAGGAATATTGCGGCAGACACGCCGAATCCCACGGTATAGATTGGGCTCCTTGCGAAAATAGAGCACAGGGCGAGAACTCCCGCGATGCCCATCGAGACGCAGCATAACGCGAAGGACATGCGCAGCGGCTTATAGCTGAAGCTTGTAATCGCATCCATCGCATACTTGACTCGGCTGACGAAGGACAGTTTTCCTTCACCGGCAGCGCGATCCTGGCGATCGTAGTAAACGACGGCATTCTTGTAACCTATCCAGGCTCGCAAACCGGGCAGGTAACGATTGCCTTCGCGCAAGCCATTGATAGAGTCGACGGCTTGACGATCCAACAGGCCGAAGATGCCGGCGTTCAAGGGAATCGGATAGTCGGAGAGCGCCGCCAGAACACGATAGAAAAGAGGAAAGAGTTTCGCCAGTATTTTGCGCCGTTCCTGGCGGCTCTTTCTCACTGCGACCACCACCTGCGCGCCGTCGCGCCACGTATCGATCAGCTGCGGCAGAACTTCCGGCGGATCCTGAAAATCTCCGTCCATCAGAATCACTGCTTCGCCGCGCGCGGTCCGCAGGCCAGCGGAGATTGCCCCCATGTGTCCCCAGTTGCGTGACAGATCAACTACCACTACATGGGAATCGACAGCTTGCAAATCCCGCAGCAGTTCCAGGGAGGAATCTTTCGACCCATCGTTCACGTATACAACTTCCCACTCTTCGCCCACGTCGCTCAAGGCGGCGGCAACAGCCTCATTAAATGGGGAAATGAGCTCCTCTTCGTTGTAGATGGGTACGACTACAGAAATCATCTTGCCTCCTCGAATAATTCACTTAATTCACTAAAAAAATTCACTACAAATAAACATTTGCCACTGCGTTATTTTGATGCGCCGAACTCTGTTTTCATTTGTCTGACATGTTCAGGGAATCTTGAATCATGCCGTCGCCCATCAACTATCCCGCAGCGGGAGAAGGGGGCGACCGCTTCTCCAGTTTGAGCACGTTCAGGTGCACGATCACCTTATTGCAATTGCAAGGCCAAACTGCATTGATTTCAGAAGATGGGGATTCATCCGGCGTTCACATTGCATTCAGTAGGATGCCGAGATCTACTGATTCGTTTTATGTGCAGCGTTTTGCATATGCAGTGGGCGAGTGGAGCAGAATTTACTCAAGGATTGGGGCACGCATGCCTTCGATTTGCGCAGGATCTGTTCTATTCGGGCTGTGCCTGGAAAACCCGAACTCTCCATCGCAGCTCGGCCGGGGTCATGACGACGATGTAGCGTGCGCGTACCCGCTGTGTTGTCAGGACTTTGTCCTTGCTGAGGACCTGCTCATCGTATTCAACGTTGTCGATCAGCTGAATCGATAACCCTTCCGGCGAATAGAAAACGATCTGGAGATTGTGCGCACGATCCCGGTAACGGGTGTGAATCCCCAGCTTGGCCTGCTCGTGAACGGTATCGGCCAGTTTATCTCGTGCAGTTCCCACAAAATCCGGATCGAGCAGATCGGCACGATTTTGCTCAAGCGCTGCCCTCATACTTTGCCAGGATTGTAAATAGTCGCGAATCACCGCCGTCCCGGTCTGTTCCTGGAGCGGACGGGGCCCATGCAGGTTCGGCGGCTCCACATGGACGGCCATCTGATCCGCCTGGAGAGCGAATGGCATAGCCAGGATCGCGAAAATGACCAGCAGGGATTTGATCGTCATTTTTGCCAATGAATCTCATTTCCCAGTACAACGCCGCTCGCCACGGATATTTTTGCTCCGTTGTTGGCGGGCATTTCCACCTGTGCAATTCCCCGTTTGAGAGGAACGTCCACCGTGGTTTGAGTGTTGTTATAGTTTTCGATGAATGTCACGATCGTACCGTCGGGCACGGCATTGCCGCTACAATCGCGTACCGGATCCGTCTTCAACTCAAGCTGCCGGCCCGACTGCTGGGCCGTCATTTTTAACCCGCATGGATCGCCCGGAACCTGCTCTATGACGCGTGTGCTGGAAACTCCATCCACTTGGGCCAGGAATTTGGCAATGCCTTCTTTGTCGGTAGAGTCCATTTCGGTCGAGGCGACCCCATTCTGGGTGACGACTGTGCGCTTCTGCACAGGTCCGGATGGATTCGACAGCTCAAAGGAAACCGGCGTGGCCGCCGTGATCAGATTGCGATAAGCATCGAAGACGTACACGGTGCCGCTGATGCCGTTATGCCGAGCGACAGGAAGGCGGGAAGGTTTCGCAAAAAAAGCCACGTCAGCGGGCCGCTTTGCAGGCACAACATTGAATGAGCCATGGTCCGTGGAGGATGCTCCTACCAGAATGGCCAGATAATGGCCGGCATTGTAAAGGGATCCAGCGGGGAAGTACGTCGCTTGTCCGGGCTCCACATCGCGTTGCAGCGCGTGTCCTGGACCGACGATGTACAGAACTGCTTTCCCGCTCCCCGTGCTCTGAATTGAGAACGCGCTGCCGGCTTCCACGGTCGCGGGCAAGCTCATGCTCCCACTTTGCGCGCTAGCAATTTGTATGGTTGCGAGAGCCATGCCGCCAATCACAAAAGCGGACCTGAACCTCACTGGAGGCCTCCGACGCTGTAGGTCGCGGTGACCGCTCGCTCGCTGCTGATTTTCTTCGCGACGTCCTCCGGAATATGAATGCTGAACGGGACCGGGATCTGGGGCAGCAGTGCGCGATCGGTATACTGGTCCGCCACCCAGACCACCTGGCCGGACTTATCGTAAAAAGTCCCAAGAACGTGCGCGATGTTGACCACCTGGCCGCTTTGGTTCACCAGTTGTCCGGTCAGCGAAGCTCCCGGCGCAGGATTCAATTTCTGATTCTGGATTTCGATCACCGGGTCCGCCGAGGCTGAGACAAGACTCGAAAGAGGCTCCATACGGATGCTGCCGACGTCTGCCAGGGAAACGTCCGGAAAATTGATCAAATATGGCGTGACTTGTTTGGGTAGCAGAATGTGAGAAATCTTGTCGAAGCTTCCTTCGCTCGTGATCGTCGATCCGCTCTTCGACAGCAGGGTGGCCCTGACCGACACATAGGCAGGCACCACGTCCTCGTTTAGAAGTTCACCGAGGACGACCACTCCTCCCGCGCGTTGCACCGGGTGCATATCAACGATGCGTACATGGGGAGCTTCCACGTCCTGGACACCCCAATCGTCTCCTGCCCCCCGGTAGATCACATCCCATCGCAGGTAATTCACTGCGAGGACCTGCGGCGGAACGATGGTTTGTTTCACCAGAGGCCAGTCCACACTCCAGCGATTTCCGTTCCTTACCACCCGAAGATCGCGCGTGTTGACGAAGTCGCCAACGACAGAAGACCAATGCAGTCTCAGTCGAACCTGCGCTTCATCGGCGGACGCATGGAGAAGCCGTACATCGAAGCTTTCCAGACTCGCATAGGTCCGAAGGCTCAGCCGGTATCCCGTCAGGTCATGCACGAATTCCGATTCGGTGAATTCGGCCTTGTTGCCGAGGCTGGAATACGCATTTCCCCAGGCTTTCAGGCGAATCTCATCGCCCAGGTTCTCAACTGCCGCTTTCGGCGTGGAAGAGGGACGCAGGAAAGACTTGCCGCCAGCGTAGTTGATAGCCGTCTGAACCGGCCAGATCGTACCGATCACAATCAATAGCACGGTTGCGACGGCGATCGAGACAGCCAGAAGACGGCCCTTGCCCTCAAGATGGTTCTCGATATTGTTCACGACGTCGCCCTCCCGGGCACAAGACTTTCCTGCGAGACGAAAGCATCGTCATCGCTGTCTTCGCGCCGCCTCCCGTCTGGAATGAGAACGACCAATATCGCAAGAAGGCTGCTGCCGAACGGGAATATCCCCCACATAATGCCCTGCCAGCGGGGAGGCATTTGCGGCGCATTCAACGGCATCGCCGGGGGCACTCCATCTTTGCCCCATACCGCGATGGTCTTGTTTTCCAGGCTATCCACCTGCCGCCAGCCGGCAAAGGTCAGCAGCGGGTCATAATAGGGGTCGCGCACGACGACCCATTTCAGTCCGTATCGGTCTGCATGGCGCAAAATTGCGCGTAGCGCATCCAGGCCGGCTTCGCCGAAATATTTTGAACTGGAAAGCGCGCCCGCGCCGTTCTTCGTCAGCTCGGGCAGCATGCGCCCGGAGTTCCACACGCCATCGACGCTGCCGGCGTCCGTTAGAACTGCCAGCCGGGAGATTTTGTCGCCAAATCCCAGGGTTACATACCGGTACTTGTCGTGGCCATCGCGATTGAGCCATGTCGCAACCGAGTCCACCTCGATGTTTGCGCCTTCTGCCGGGCGAATCGTCACCCACGACACTGCAAATGCGCAGGTAAGAGCCGCCGCGACACCCAACCCGATAGCTGCCCGCATCCGATATCGATCGATCAGTTCCGTGGCCAGAAGTCCCACAAAAGGCAGCGCGAGCAAAGTGGCCCAATAGGTGAAGCGTTCCATGGTCAGCACTTCAAAAGCGCGGCCCAAAAGCAGATGGCCAACGGGGGTTGTCCCGCCCAGTCCAATCAGAGCCGCCACCCAGAAGCCAAGCAGCAATGGCCGAAGCCGAACGACCCTCGACCCACGAAGCACGATGAACGGCAACGCCAGTATCATCGCTCCGTAGGGAGCTAGGAAGTAATTCAGCCCAAATATTGGACTCAGGATGTAATTCGACCGGCTGGGATGCGGAATTGGAGTCTGCGTGACGGGATAGTGAATCAGTGCAATCCAGAACGGAAGAAGCACGATTGCAATCGCAATGCTCACCACCACGACGATACTGACGGTGCGAAGGACGAAGGCCGGCGTCGAGACCCGCTCACCATCCTGACGGTCGAGGATCACCAGCGCCAGGACGGGAACTGCAAAGAAAAACGAGCCGAATAGCAACGTCGCATGGTGTGCGGCCGCGGCGGCGGCAAACAGAACGGCCGCTTTGAGGAACGATCGCCACTTGCCGTATCGAACCCACTCGAACAGATAGGGCAGGGCGTTTAAATAGATTGGCGCCGCGGATGTGGTGCCCAACTGTCCCGCGGAATAAACCAAAAAGCTCTCCGAGCCGAGAAAAACGCTTGCCAGGGCTGCGAACGATGCGGCGCGGGGACTCACCCAAAGCCGGGAAAACCGATAAACACCCAATACCAGCAGTAAGATAGCAGCCAGCTGCACGACCATATAGGCCATATCCAGCCCGGTGAGCCGAGAAATCACCGCTACCCATTGTTGCGGCAACGGAGGATAGGTAGCCTGCGAAAAACCCGCATACCACTTTGGATTCCAGGGATTGAACCAATGATGAACATAGTGGGACGCGAAGAAAATATGGAAGTTTGCGTCGTACGACTTGAGCGGCAGCCTCATTAGCATCAGCGGCAGATGAACCGCTAAAGCCGCCAAGAGTATGAGGCTCATGGGTATAGGCCGCGTTAAGGGGGCGACGGCCGAATCAGGTCTATTCAAAGTGCCTCTCAAAGGTCGTTAGATACAAGGTCACCGAAGCCGGTTGCTTTATAGTAAGTGCTGTCGTATGGCATCATCAACACTGAGCCAACGCTGTAAGCGATTCCAGAATCTTAGCTATTTAGACCTCGATTGTACGCCGGTGACCTATTGATTGCTACGCATGGATTTCTGAAGACTGCCTGTGTGTCCATGCTGGTTGTCGCGCTTGCCTACTCTCTTCAGGCGCAGACCTATCAGGTCGCGCCGGATTCTTCCGCAAAGCCTCCGACCCAGGCTGGTAAAAAGACCGGGAAAAAGCCTCCGGCCCCAACGGGCAAACAGTCCGGTAAACAGTCCGGTAACCCGGCGGCTTCCGGCCAATCGCTGGGCTTTGGATCAAATATTCAAAACGCGCGTCTCGGTCGCGCCGCGGAATTAGCACTGCAGCACGGTGATCGCGCGCAGGCGCTTAGCTATGCGCAACGGGCCGCGGAAGCTGCCCCCAATGATCCCCGGCTCTGGTTCCTGGTTGGCTATGCAGCGCGGCTCAACGGCAGGTACCCGCTATCGATCGACGCCTACAATCGAGGCCTTCGCCTGAGCCCGTCCGCGGTGGAAGGACTTTCCGGCCTTGCCCAGACCTATAGTTTGACGGGCCGAACCGACGAGGCCGAAGGTCTCCTCAAGCAGGTGATTTCGTCGAACCCAAAGCGCAGCAGCGATGCGTTGCTCCTCGGAAACCTATACATGAAATCGGGGAACTATACCGAGGCGCTCAACTGGCTCAGCAGAGCGGAACGAATACGACCCGACGCTCGTTCGGAGTTGCTGCTGGCGATCTCTTATCAACGCCTGAAGCGGATGGATATGGCAAGCCGCTATCTCGAGATGGCCCGGCGGCGCGCGCCGAACAACCCCGACGTCCAGAGATCGCTGGCAGGCTACTACCGGGAGATTGGAAACTATCCGGCGGCAATTGCCGCGCTTAAATCAATCCGCAACCCGAGACCGGATGTAAAGGCTGAACTTGCCTATACTTACCAGCTCGACGGTAAGCTGGATGAAACCGCCCGGCTTTACGCCCAAGCAGCCAATGCCGCACCCAGAAATCTCAGCTTGCAGCTTTCCGCAGCGCAGGCCGCAGTGGCGGTCGGATCGTTCGACCACGCGAATTCGTTTCTCCAGCGTGCCGCAGGGCTCAACGCCAACTATTATCGGCTGCACGCAATCCGCGGACAGATTGCGCACCTTCAAGAACATGATAGCGATGCCGTTCAGGAATACACCGCCGCCCTGTCTCATCTGCCTGCAAGTCCAGCCGAGGGACCGCTGTACGGCATTCAAATCCACATGGACCTCATGAGCCTTTATCGCAATTTGGGCAACGAAGACGCTTCCCGCCAGCAACTCCAGACAGCACAGACAGAAATCGGCGCGCTCGACGAGCAGGGGCCCGGCAGAACACCGTTTCTGCGTCTGAGGGCCCTGATCAAAATGAATCTGGGCAACCTCGACAGTGCGCTCAAGGATATGAACGAAGCGCTCGCGCTAAGTCCGCACGACCCCAACAGTCTGCAACTCGACGGCGATCTGTTGATGAAATTCGGACGTACGGAAGATGCGATCGCGGTTTACAAGCGGGTCCTCGCAATTGATTCGCGAAATCGATTTGCGCTGACTTCGCTCGGATACGCATCCCGCGCCGTGGGTCGTGACCAGGATGCGAGGAGGTATTTCGAGCGATTGGCAAAAAATTATCCGACGTTATATGTGCCATATCTCGCGCTGGGGGACATGTACGCTGCCCACCGCGACTTCGCAAAAGCAGAGGCTTCCTATACAAAGGCTTACAAACTGGCCCCTCGGAACACCTTGATTGTGGCCGGAGCGATGAATGCCGCAATTGAGGCGCAGAAGTTGGACCTCGCGGCTGTCTGGTTGAGCCGCGCCACGGCCAAAATGCAGCAGGAACCGCAAATGCTTGCACAAAGAGAGAGATTCCTGCGCCTCAAGGGGGAATATCTGCAATCCGCCGAAGTTGGCCGGGAAGCCATCAAGGTGCTGCCGCAAAACAGGGATGTCGTTGTTTATCTAGGCTATGACCTGCTCCAACTGGAGAAATATGACGAATTGCAGCAGTTGACCTCGAAATACGACAAGGCTTTCCCGAAAGACTCTGATATTCCACTTTTGGCCGGTTACGTGCATAAGCATAGCGGTGAGCTGGATAAGGCGCTCCAGGACTTTACTGAGGCACTGAAGCGCAACCCCGATGTAGTTACGGCGCACGTGAACCGCGGATATGTCTTGAATGACCTTCACCAACCCGAGGCAGCAGCAGCCGACTTCGAAGCCGCCCTGAAGCGGGAGCCGAAGAATGGCCAGGCGCATCTGGGACTGGCATACGCGGACCTAAATCTGAATCGGCTGCAGGCAGCCGTACGCCAATCGCAATTGGCGGAACGGGACAGCGGCGACTCGGAATTCGTACATCTGATTCGCGCGACCGCTTACGGGCGAGAGGGTCTGCTGACGAAAGAGATCGCGGAGTATCGCGCCGCCTTGAAATTCGCTCCCAACGATGGAGCGCTCTACCTTGGGCTCGGGAACGCGTTATTTTCCGGGCGACGCTATCGCGAAGCGGTGGACGCGCTGCAGATGGCCGTAAAACTCTCTCCCGACAATGCCGCCGTTTACGCTTTGCTCGCACGCGCCTATGCAAACCTGGGAGACCGGGGGCAAACACTGCACTATGTTCAGTTGGCAGAGCAGTCTGCCCAAATGACGCCCGCAGATAAAGCCAACACAGCCGCGGGACTCAGCGAAGTATATATCGCGACTGGGGAAGCCCTGAGCACGCTCGGAGACCAGAAAGCGGCGATGGAGCGCTTCGGAAAAGCGCTTACAGCGCCGGACAGCAACCGCATCAGCGTGCGGCTTGCCATCGCTCACCTGATGGCGCAGCAGGAGAATTACGACGGCGCGCAGCGTCAGATTGCGCTGGCCCTGATGGAAGGCGAGGCAGGAGAAACGGCACCTCCGACCGGAAGCCAATACATTCAGGCAGCAGACATATTCCGGCAGATGCATGAGTATCAACTGTCACAGACCTACATCGCGCGTGCCAAGGCCGCGGGCGCATCGGATATAGTCGTGCGGGTCGGCCTGGCCAACAACTACCTGGCATTGGGAGATACGGCCCGAGCCGCAGCGGAACTGGCGGCCGTCAGCAATGAAGCGGAGAATGCGTCCAACTACCAATATCTGCTGGTTCAGGCCAGCGTCTACCAGCAGGAACATCATGGTGCCCTGGCGCTCACGGCCCTGGCGCAGGCCGCATCTGTCGCCGGCGATGATCAGGCGGTTCAGCAGGACCTTCTCCGGACGGCGGCAAACGAGGGGTATCGAATCAATTCCAAGGTGAGTGTGCTGGGCAATTTCACCTTGCAGCCAATCTTTGAACCTACGACCGTGTATGTTCTGGATTCCAAGCTCGATGGGCCCGTGCCGGTGCCTCCGACCGACCCGTCTCTTCTTCCTCCGCCACGTTCGTCCCTCTTCACTCAGGGAACCGGCGCATACCATTTGCATATTCCGCATTTCGTACCCGCCAGCGGCCTTTTCCAGGTCAGCAATGCACGCGGAACGATCTCGGTACCCGCTACCAGTTCCATCGTGCACCGTAGTACGACCGATACCTCGCTCAACTTCGGGCTGAATCCCACGGTTCATCTGGGCAGGAACTCGCTGACCTTCAACGGCGGCGTTCAGGGAACGATCCGCCGTGATTCTCTGTCCCCGAAGCAATTGAATCAGAATCTTTTTCGAGCGTTTGGGTATGTATCCACGAATTCGTTCTTCAATGCGATTTCGATGAGCGGGCATCTAATCTGGGAAGCCGGCCCGTTTACTGAAAGCAATCTGCATTCTCGGGCGTTGGCAGCCGGCGTTGATTTTCGCGTGGGACAGCCATGGGGAAAGACCGCTCTCGTAACTGGATGGGGATCGATCGACCAGCAGTTCACGCCTGTGGGGATCGAAGACTACTACACATCTGCCTATGTTGGCCTAACCCATCGGTTCTCGGACCGGTTGGACGTTGAGGCTCTTGCAGGAGATCTCCGGGCGTGGAGAGTCGTTGGAGCGCGGTCCGGAATTGCGCAGGCCCTTCGCCCGGCCGGAACCGTTAACTTCAGCCCAAGGCGCAATTGGCAACTTCAGGCGTCCAGCGCATACTTCAACAACAGAAGCTTCCATCCCTACGACGCGATCCAGAATAGCTTTTCTGCCTCGTATACAAGGCCCTTCAACCGCACATTGAATGACGAATCCGGAGAAATCCACGTCCAATATCCGATTCGCTTCTCGGCGGGTTTTCAACAGGAGAGCTTCTACAACTTTAGTAACGGCCACAGCCAACAGTTCAGACCGTATGTGAGCATCACACTCTTTTGAGGCACGCATGATGAAAATCTGTCTAGTCGCGACGTTCCCCCCCAGCGGACGGCAGCTGAATGAGTACGCGTTCCATATTGCGCGCGAACTGCAGCGCAATCCAGACATAAGTCTCACCATTCTCGCTGACGAGCTGACCGACTATGAGTTTGCCACCGACGCGAACGGCGACACGTTGAACGCACAGCAACAGCCGGAACTGCCCGGTTTCAACGTGATCCGCTGCTGGAAGTTTGGCAGCCTGGCAAATCCAGTGCGCCTGTTGAATGCCATTCGGAAACTGGAACCCGACGTGGTGTGGTTCAATCTAATCTTTTCGAGCTTTGCAACTCCTGAGAACCCGGTAGCCGCCTTTGCTGGGCTTTCCGCGACGGCTCTCACCCGGGCCTCCGGCTATTACACGCATATCACACTGCACCACATCATCGAACATGTCGACTTCGACGCTGCTGGAGTCAAGCAGGGATGGATGTTGCGAATCGGCAGCCACGTGGCCACCCGGGCCCTGCTGCAGGCGCATTCCGTGTCTGTCCTGCTTTCCGCTTATCGGCGCACTCTAATGACGAAGTATTCCGCTCAGAATGTTCTGTTGGGCACCCACGGAACGTTCGCACCAACCCCCACTCCACCGGATTTTTCGAAGCGCGGCAATCCCGAACTTCGCATTCTGGCGATCGGGCATTGGGGCACCTACAAACGGCTGGAGACGCTGATGGAGGCTTTTCCGGCTGTTCTGAAAAAAATCCCCAACGCCAGGCTGATCGTCGCGGGCGCCAATCATCACACCAAAGCCGGATATTGGGAATCGATACGCGAAGCGCAGCCCGCAGGCCTGCCGATCGAGTTCCGCGGGTATGTCCCGGAAGATGATATTCCAGAGCTTTTTCAGACAACTTCAATCCTCGTTCTACCCTACGACTCCGCTACTGGATCGAGCGGCCCGGCCCATCAGGCGTGCGAGTTTGGAGTTCCCATCGTCTGCGCCGACATCGCCGATCTTCGGGAAATGGCGACGGACGAAGACATGGCCGCCAGGTTCTACAAGACAGGCGACGCGGCCGGTCTCGCCGAGCAACTGATTGCCATTCTTGAGTCTCCCGAGCTGCAGCGCAGCATGTCGGAACACAACTTTGCGGCGGGGATCCAGATGACCATGGACAGCGTTGTCCGCAACTATCTTCGCTGGTTCGCACTCCATAAGTGCAAAAGGGAGATACGCACTCCAGGAATTTTTTCAAGGGGCCGCGGTATGTGGCCGCGTTCTCTATTTTCACGACCCGGCCAGGTGTTGCATCCGGGTCCTTTCATGGATGGTAAGAGTGGCGTGGAGAAGAGCCACCGCGTCGAACCGGTTGGGATCAACGCTCCGTCTATCGATTTGCCGAATTCCATTGCCTGGCGCAAATCGGAAACGTCCAAAAATCATCCGGATGGCGATAGGTATCAGGCCAGCCCGGCTCTCGATTAACTGATTTCCTCTACGGTGGGTGTGGGTAAATTGAACGCCCTGTACCCCGTCAGACATGCAAATTGCTGCGCATAAATCGAACAGGCTGACATTTAAGCCTTACTTCTAGCGCGATACCCAATGATGCCTGCATCTTAGCTCGACAGAATTTGGCCCTGCACTTGCATCAAATTGGCTGGGGCCTGTCAGCTTCTCAATATTTCAGAGCCTGCTTTACCTATTTTTCGCGTTCAGACGATTGCCGGTAGCGTGTTTTCTCAATCTGGTTTATTTCTGGCCAGGAGAAAAGGCGAAACCCGGCGCGTGAATGTACTTGAATCTCGCAACAGCTCGACCGATGCGATCAAAAGACGGAGTTACCTAGCGCATGTTTAATTTTTCTCCCCCCCTTTGGTGTAATTTTTCAGGCCAGTCTTCCTTCCGCAAGCAGGGGAAGAAGCACGCTGCGGTAAAAATACGCTCGCGCTGGTCCCTCTCCCGCTTTCGTTCGCCTGTATCGCTTTTGGCCTGTCTATCAGTGTCCCTGCTGTTCACGGGATGCAGCGGCATGGCTCCCATCAATTCCGGCGGTTCGACTTCGGCGCCGACAATCACGGTCACTGCCAATCCCGCGTCAATCGGCTCGGGGGCTTCTGCAACATTAACCGTGGCTGCCACGAATGCCACCCAGGTGACAGTAGCCGGAACGGATGGCAGCACGTACACCTTGCAGCCAAGCGGCGGAACGCAGACCGTCAGCCCGACGGCGACGACGACTTATACCGCGACCGCAACCGGAGCTGGAGGGAAAACCTCAGCGACTACGATCGTAACGATCGGATCGAGCGCGGCGCCCACCGTCAGCATTGCTGCGAATCCCCCTTCGATTGATGCCGGAACTTCATCCACTTTGACCGTGACCGCGACGAATGCCACGCAAGTGACAGTGACGGGGTCGGATGGCACCACGTACACGCTACAGCCGAGTGGCGGAACCCAGACGGTCAGCCCTGCGGTATCGACCACCTACACGGCGACCGCAACCGGATCGGGAGGAACCACCACGGCTACCGTCAACGTAGCGGTAGGACTGGCCCCATCCCCGACCGTCAACATGCTCGCCAATCCCACTTCGGTTGCTTCGGGGGGTTCTTCCACCTTGACTGTGACCGCGACCGACGCCACAAGCGTGACCGTAACCGGAACGGATGGCAGCACGCATAACCTGCAGCCGACCGGCGGAACGGAAACCGTCAGCCCCACCGTGACCACGACCTACACTGCGACTGCGACCGGAGCTGGAGGAACTGTTACGGCGACCGCCACCGTAACAGTAGTACCGCCTGTGCTGCCGACAGTCAGCATCGCTGCTAACCCGACCTCGGTGGCTCCGGGGAGTTCATCCACGTTGACCGTGGCCGCGACCAACGCCACGCAGGTTGTAGTGACCGGATCGGACGGCAGCAGCTATACCTTGCAGCCGAACGGCGGCGCTCCGTCTGTTAGCCCCACTACGACAACGACTTACACCGTGACCGCGACCGGGCCGGGTGGACAGGCCACCGCGACCACGACCGTGACCGTGAAAGCAAACCCCGCACCGACCGTCGGCATCACCGCCAATCCGACTTCCGTGGCTGCCGGAAGTTCATCGATTCTTACGGTAACGGCGACCAATGCCACTCAGGTGACCATCAGCGGAAGCGATGGCAGTACGTACACCCTGCAGGCCAGCGGCGGCACGCAGGCAGTCAGTCCGGCCGCGACAACAACGTACACTGCGACCGCGACCGGAGCCGGAGGCACAATCACGGCGAGCGCGGTGCTCACAGTGACGCCGAACCCCCCGCCGACTGTCACCATCAGCGCAAGCCCTACCTCGATCGTCTCGGGAACCTCGTCTACATTAACCGTGGACACGACAAATGCCAACCAGGTGACGATAACCGGAACCGATGGCAGCAACTATACCCTGCCTTCAACCAGCGGAGCGCAGACCGTCAGCCCGACCGCGACAACGACGTACACTGCAACAGCGACCGGGGCCGGAGGAACGTCCTCGCAGGCCACAACGGTAACGGTGACGAAGAATCCGCCGCCGACCGTCAGCATTATCGCCAACCCCACGTCGGTCGTTTCAGGAAATCCTTCCACGTTGACCGTAACTGCGACGAACGCTGCGCAGGTGACTGTGACCGGCACGGACGGCAGTTCGTACACCCTTCAGCCGAGCGGCGGAACGCAGGCAGTCAGCCCGACCGCGACAACGACCTACACCGCCACGGCGACTGGAGCGGGAGGAAATATGTCGGCGGAGGCCACCGTAGCGGTGGTGCCGCCAGGCAGTATTGACTCCATCAACCATGTCATCTTCATGCTGCAGGAGAATCATTCGTTCGACAATTACTTCGGCATGCTGAATCCGTATCGCGTGGCGAAGGGCTGGACCCAAGGCGACAACGGCGTCACATATACCGTAGATGGCATCGACGACAAGCTAACCACCATCAGCAACAAGGACGACGAAGGCGACATCTATACGCTTTTCAAGTTCAAGACCACTTGCATCGACGATGACAGTTCGGATTGGCTGGCAAGTTTCGGAGATGTCAAGAAATATGATCGCCTCCCTACCCGTCCCATCCTTATGGATGGCTTTGTCCACAATGCTGAAGGCTTTGCCAAGGCATGCATTAAGTCCGGCACATGTTCCGGACTTTTCACCGACGTGACGGGTAAGCGTTCGATGGGGTACTACGATCAGAGTTACCTCAACTACTACTACTACATGGCCTCCCAGTTCGCGGTATCCGACCGTTGGTTTTCCCCGGTGGCGAGCAAGAGCATTTCCAACCGTATCGCCGTCTATACCGGTGGCACCACTCAGGGCCTGGTCAAAGATCCCGGCAATGACCACCTCGCAGCGCTGAATATCGCGACTATCTTTCAGAAGCTTGATCAGGCAAACCATGTATCGTGGAAAATTTACTACACCGCCACCGACGGTTTTTGTTTCGCGGACGGTGACTGCCCCGGCACCAGCAACGCTGCTTATCCTGCGATTTATCTCACTCACCTGACGTATGCATACAAGTATGTGCATGGCAATACCCCCAGCACCCCCTGCACGGGTACCACGCAGCCGTCCAGCGTAGTTGGAGATTCCAAGAACTCCTTCTGCATCGACCCGAACCACATTGCGCCGTTAACCGATAAGACTTACGGATACTTCGCCGATCTAACTAACGGTACGCTTCCCAGCTTTTCCTTCATTGAAGCCGGGTACGGCATCGATGACGAGCATCCCGGGTCAAACGATTCAATCTTGACCGGCCAGGCGGATGTGGCAAAGATTGTGAACGCTCTCACTGCCAGTTCTGAATGGAAGGATTCTGTCTTCTTCTTCAGCTATGACGAAGGCGGTGGACCCTACGATCACGTCCCACCTGTAGCCGGCCACACGAACGATTTCACCGACGCCTCGCTTGGAATCAACACGGATATCTCATCGATCGCGGTGAACCCGGATCAGGCCAATGGGCTGGCGATTTACAACCCATGCGTGCCATCGACACCCGGTACCCCAACGCTCCATTGCGACCTGGCGACGGATGACCCTGGAGCTAACCCGAACGATGCTGCGGCCAATCCAGATGGTTTGACCACGGGCAGGGGCTTCGCCGCCCAGCTCGGATTCCGCGTGCCGAATTTTGTCATCTCGCCCTTCGCCCGGCGGCACTATGTTTCGCACATCCCGATGGACCACACTGCGGTAATAAAGTTCGTGGAGAACCGCTTTATCGGAGCCTCTGCGCATCTAACTTCCCGCGATGCCGTGCAACCAAACTTGCTGGACTTTTTCGATTTCAACAGCGTTCCCTGGGCCACGCCGCCAACGCCGCCAACGCCTTTCAGCTCGAAGACTACATGCACGCCAACGAGCATGGGGCCGTAGTCCCCATTGTTCCTGCAACTCTTGACTTATTTCCTTCTTCGCGTGGAGAAAAGAGCGATAGAACGACCATCTTGAACGGACGTACGCGGAGTAAGTCATGAAGATATTGCGGTGTAGCAGCTTGATACTTGTGGCGCTCGCGGCCCCGGCGTTCGCAAGTGTTACCGTCACCAGTCCAGCACCCGGTTCAACGGTCAGTTCGCCCGTGCATTACGTGGCGACCTCCACCGCTCCGACTTGCTCCACAGGCGTGTCTTCCATGGGCATCTACGTCAACAATAAGCTGACGTACATGGCCCATGGAGCGCAAAAGATCGATACCCAACTGAGTTTGGCTGCGGGTTATGAGCATACCGTCGTCCAGGAGTGGGACAAGTGCGGCGGTTCTACTTTCACCACCGTCAACATCACGGTGAGCGCATCTTCGGGTCCGTCCGTCAGCTTGACTGCTACCCCGCCTTCGATTGAGTCGGGAAGTTCCTCCATGTTGACCGCGACCGCGACCAATACCACTCAGGTGGTCATCACGGGAACCGACGGCAGCTCGTATACCTTGCCGGGAACCGGAGGAAAGCAAGCCGTCGGCCCGAGTGCGACGACGACCTACACAGCGCAGGCCAGCGGGTCTCAAGGAAGCGCAATGACGACCGCAATCATCAGTGTGGTTCCGGCGGGCAGTGCGAACGCCATTGCACACGTCATCTTCCTGATGCAGGAGAACCATTCGTTCGACAATTACTTCGGCATGTTGAATCCGTATCGCCAGTCGAAGGGCTGGACCAAAGGGGACGACGGTAAAACGTATACCGTGGATGGCATCGACGATAAGCTGACGACCATCAACAATGTGGACGATGCAGGCGACGTTTTTAAGCTTTACAAGTTCACTACTACCTGCATCGATGACGACAGCTCGGCTTGGCAATCGAGTTACGGAGACGTCACCCGCTACAATCCCAGTGCCACTCGCAAGATCCATATGGATGGGTTCGTCCACAACGCGGAAGGTTTCGCCAAAGCCTGCGCCAAGTCCGGCACATGCGACGGCCAGTTCACCGATCTGAACGGTGCGCGCTCCATGGGGTACTACGACCAGACCTTCCTCAACTACTACTACTACATGGCCTCGCAGTTCGCGGTCTCCGACCGTTGGTTTTCTCCGGTCGCTAGTAAGAGCATTTCCAATCGCATCGCAGTCTATACAGGGGGCACCACCCAGGGCTTGGTCCAGGACCCTGGCAGCAACGACCACCTCAGCACGCTCAACATCGCAAATATTTTCCAGGAGCTTGACCAGGCGCACGTGTCCTGGAAGATTTACTACACCAGCACCGATGGTTTTTGTGCCGCGGATGGCGATTGCCCCGGCGGTGGAACTGCTGCCTATCCCGCGGTCTACTTCACCCACATGTCCTATGCGTTCAAATATCTACATGGAAATCCAACCAAGGCCGCCTGTACCGCTCCGCTTCAGAAATCCAGCGTTGTGGGAGATAGCACGAACTCCTTCTGCATCGATCCCAACCACATTGCCCCGTTGACTAGGTATTACACCGATCTCACCAACGGCACCCTGCCCAGCTTTGCTTTTATTGAAGCAGGGTACGGCCTCAGCGACGAGCATCCCGGGTCGACCACATCGATCCTCGGTGGTCAGGCGCAGGTGGCAAAAGTAGTGAACGCCTTGATGGCCAGTCCCTCGTGGAAAAATTCTGTCTTCTTCTTCAGCTATGACGAAGGCGGCGGCCCCTACGATCACGTCCCGCCAGTGCCCGGGCATTCCAACGATTTCACAGATAAATCCATGGGAACAATCCCCGATATTTCCTCGATTGCGGTGAACGCAGACAGCTATAAGCCCTGTGTGCCACCCACACCAGGGAAAGCAACGCTCCATTGCGACCTGCCTGCAAGCTGGCCTGGATCGAAACCTACGGATGCTCCTTCCGTCAACGGCTTTGCCGCGCAGCTTGGTTTTCGCGTGCCGAATTTCGTCGTCTCGCCATTCGCTCGACGGCACTATGTTTCGCATACGCCGATGGATCACACAGCGATCATCAAGTTCGTTGAGAACCGGTTCATCGGGCCGTCGGCACACCTGACTCCCCGTGATGCCGCGCAGCCTAACCTGCTGGAGTTTTTCGATTTCACCAACACGCCATGGGCTACCCCGCCGACTCCGCCGACTCCTGCGAGCAACGCATCCCTTGGCTACAATCCATGCCAACCGACGCACAATGGGCCGTAAGAGACATTTTTCAAAAACTTTGATTGACACGCGAAAAGGGCGACTACATGTTGATCGCCCTGAGCGTCACGCAAGAGGAATAAACCATGAAGATCTTTCGGTACCTCGCCTTGGTACTCGCGTCGTTCGCGTTCCCCGCGTTCGCAACTGTCACTGTCACCAGCCCAACTCCCGGTGCGACCGTTACGTCGCCCGTGAATTATGTGGCCAACGCTACCACGACTTGTTCCGCTGGCGTGGGTTCCATGGGCATTTACGTAAACAATAAACAGGTTTACAGCTCCCATGGCGCGAGCCAGATCAACACCCAATTGAGCTTGGCTGCCGGGGCCCAGCACACAGTCGTTCAAGAGTGGGACAAGTGCGGCGGATCTTCATACGCGACAGTCAACATTACCGTCGTGTCGCCTTCTGCGCCGACCGTCAGCCTCACCGCAAATCCCACTTCGATCAGTTCGGGAAATTCCTCTGTCTTGACCGCGATGGCGACCAATGCGACGCAGGTAACAGTCACCGGTACGGACGGCAGCAATTATGTCCTTCAGGCCAATGGCGGAACACAATCCGTCACCCCGGCTGCGACAACCACGTACACCGCGACCGCGACCGGAACCGGCGGGCACGCCTCGGCGAGCGCGACGGTAACGGTCACACCGAATCCCGCTCCGACCGTCACCATCGGCGCAAATCCTGCCTCGATCAACCCAGGAAGTTCTTCCATTCTGACTGTCACCGCCATGAACGCGACTCAAGTGACGATTGCGGGCACCGATGGAAGCAAGTACACCCTGCAAGCGAGCGGCGGAATGCAAGCCGTCAGTCCAGCTTCCTCGACGACATACACCGCAACCGCGACTGGACCCGGAGGGACAATTTCGGCGAGTGCGACGTTGACGGTGACACCCAATCCGGCGCCCACGGTCAACCTCACAGCCAATCCAACTTCGATCACCAAAGGAAATTCGTCCGTCCTGACTGTGAATTCGACGAATGCGACGCAGGTAACGATCACTGGAACGGATGGCAGCACCTATACTCTTGCGACGCCGAACGGGACTCAATCCGTGAGCCCGACTACGACCACCACCTATACTGCGACCGCGACCGGCGCTGGCGGAACAACCTCCGCGAATGCGATGGTCACGGTGGTTCCAAATCCAGTTCCGACCGTCAGCGTCGTTGCCAACCCAACCTCGATTACGTCGGGCAATTCGTCCACGCTGACCGTGACCGCAACCAATGCGAATCAGGTCACGATCACAGGAACCGACGGCAGCACGTACAGCCTGCAGCCCAGTGGCGGAACGCAATCCGTCAGCCCGACTGCGACAACGACATACACAGCGACCGCAACCGGCGACGGAGGAAACATCTCGGCGAGCGCGACAGTAGCGGTGGGGCCGGCTGGCAGCCTCAAATCCATCAATCATGTCATCTTCATGCTCCAGGAAAACCGTTCATTCGACAGTTACTTCGGCATGCTGAATCCATATCGCCAGGCGAACTCGACGAACGGGCAGGCATGGAGCGTCGGCGACGACGGCAACACCTATACAGTGGATGGCATCGACGACAAGCTGACGACCATCAACAATATCGACGACGAAGGCGACGTTTATTCGCTCTACAAATTCAAATCCACCTGTATCGACGACGACAGCTCGGATTGGCTGGCAAGTTACGGAGACGTCAAGAAATACGATCGCCTCCCTACCCGCCCGATACTTATGGATGGCTTTGTCCACAATGCGGAAGGTTTCGCCAAGAGCTGCGCAAGTTCCGGCACATGCTCCGGGAAGTTCACGGATCTGACCGGCAATCGTGCCATGGGGTATTACGACCAGGGATTTTTAAATTACTACTACTACATGGCCTCGCAATTCGCAGTCTCAGACCGCTGGTTTTCTCCACTGTCGAGCAAGAGCATTTCCAATCGCCTCGCGACCTTCACCGGCGGCACCACGCAAGGGCTGGTTAAGGATCCGGGCAGTAATGACCATCTCCCCACGCTCAACATCCCGACGATTTTCCAGGAGCTGGATCAGGCAAAGGTTTCCTGGAAGATTTACTACACGGACACCGATGGGTATTGTCTCGCAGGTGGCAACTGCGCGGGCGGAGGCACCGCGGATTATCCCGCAACCTACTTCACCCACTTTTCGTACGCATACCAATATCTGCATGGCAACAAAACCGGCACTTGTACCGCTCCGACAAAGCCATCCAGTGTGGTCGGCGATACCACGAACTCTTTCTGCATCGACCCGGACAAGATTGCGCCGCTGTCGCAGTACTACACCGACCTAACCAATGGCACGCTTCCAAGCTTTGCTTTTATCGAGGCCGGTTCCGGTATCAATGACGAGCATCCCGGATCAGGTGCGTCGATCCTGACCGGTCAAACGCAGGTCGCGAAAGTCGTCAATGCTTTGATGGTTAGCCCTTCTTGGAATGATTCCGTATTCTTCTTCAGCTATGACGAAGGCGGCGGACCCTATGAACACGTTCCGCCAGTGCCTGGCCACTCCAACGACTTTACCGACGCATCGCTGGGAACGATTCCGGACATCTCCTCGATCGCGGTAAATGCCGATAGTTACGGCCCATGCGTGCCCGCGACACCCGGGACGCCGACGCTGCATTGCGATCTGTCAACGACCGACCCGGGATCCAATCCGAACGATGCAGCGGCCATACAGGGCTTTGCTGCGCAACTTGGTTTTCGCGTGCCGAATTTTATCGTCTCCCCATTTGCCCGGCGTCACTATGTTTCGCACACGCCGATGGATCACACAGCGATCATCAAGTTCGTCGAGAACCGGTTCATCGGGTCCTCGGCGCATCTGACTGCCCGCGATGCGGCGCAGCCAAATCTGCTGGAGTTTTTCGATTTCACCAACTCGCCATGGATCGCGCCGCCAACTCCGCCGGTTCCAGTCAGCGCGTCGTCCCTTGGCTACAACCCATGCACGCCCACCAGCATGGGGCCGTAGTCTAGATTCCTGCGCGCACACATTCGAATCCCCTAAGGAGGTTAATTTGTCCAATTCCCAGCTGTTTTCTGTTCTCTTCAGCCTGTTACTGCTTGTAGGTCTCGCGCAGTTGCTGGGCTACCTGTTCGTCAGGATGCGGCAGCCCAAAGTGATCGGCGAAATTCTGGCTGGTGTCGTGCTCGGCCCGGCTCTGTTTGGCCGGCTGACATTCGTATCCAGCCTGCTGAAGTCGGCGGACCAGGGACACATTCTGAGCTTCATTTACTGGCTCGGCCTGCTGCTGCTGATGTTTTTATCCGGAGCGGAAACGCAGCATCTGTTCGGCGGCGAGGAGCGGCGTGAAGTGGGTTGGCTCGTTATTGTGGGCACTGGCCTACCTTTTGCTCTTGGACTGGCGCTCGGTCCGTGGCTCATTCGGCCTTCCCTTGCGGGCCCTCACGGCAATCGAATTTCTCTCATTCTGATTCTTGCCTGTGGTGTCGCCGTGACATCGGTTCCGGTCGTTTCCAAAATCTTCGCGGACCTGAAAATTCTTCATACGCGTTTTGCGCGATTGATTCTCGGAGTTGCCGTTCTGGAAGACATCGTCCTCTGGCTTGTGTTGGCGATAGCAACCGCGATGGCTGGAAAAACCGTGCTCAACGGCCGGGAGATGTCGCTCCACCTGCTTATTACGATCGGATTTTTTGTCCTCGGTCTGACGCTTCTGCCGCGCGCCATTAAGCGAATCAATAAATCCCGCTTCAATGTCTTCGCGGTACAGTCGCCAACTGCCTATGCGATTGCAGTTCTTCTCGGATACTGCGTAGTGGCGGGTGCGCTCGATGTCAGCCTGGTGTTTGCCGCGTTCCTGGCAGGGTTTGCTGTCGTCCACAAGAAGCGCAAAATTTTTGCCGAGGCGCTGGATGCGATAGGAAAAATGTCCTTTGCGTTCTTTATCCCGGTGTACTTCGCGATTGTCGGATTGAAGTTAGACCTGATCCGCGGAATATCATGGCCGATGATTGCCGCATTCATCCTTGGAAGCTGCTTCCTAAAAGTCGTTTCCGTATCGTTGGCTGCGCGCTTCGCCGGTTTCCGCGGTCTCGACCTGATCAATCTCGCCATTACAACCAATGCGCGCGGTGGACCGGGTATCGTGCTCGCCAGCGTTGCGTTCGATGCCGGCATCATCAGCCCCAAGTTCTTCACTACCCTGATTCTGGCGGCTATTCTGACCTCGCAGATTGCGGGCGCATGGCTCGACTACGTGTTGCGCAAGGGCTGGCCGTTGCTCAGCACTGTTGCCGATGCTGGGTCGGCGATCATCTCCCCAATCGAAAGTCCTCCTGCGATCTGAAGTCCGGTAGGCTACCGGACCGATCCGAGAGGTTAGCTCATTCTCATGGGTACCGTAGGGCAGTCATAACTATGAGTCGTCATCTTGGAGCGAAGCGAGGGATTCTTTCTCGTACCCAGGTCCTTTTCGCTTCGCTCAGGATTACGGCGTTGCATTCAACCTGTCCTGCTTTCGCTCTAGAGCACCTTGATCGCTGTGGCGACGTATCGGGCGCCGTCGAAGTTCGCAGTCACTCGCACCTGCGTCCCTTCGTGGAGATCGCGGCTCATAGGAAACAGCGTGGGATCGAAGGAGATCTTATAGCTTTCGTCGTCCCGTGGATCGACCACCACCAATACCTTGGCATGCAAGTCGAGGAAGGAGATATTTCCGCTGAATACAAATGTAGATCCTGGAGTGGCCAGGATCGAGATCTGTCGCGCAACCCCCCGTCCATTGTTGCCGGAACTAAATTCGACCGAAACCAGAGTTCCTTTGACGAGATCCGTCGGGCCGGAGTCGCCGGAGTCCTTCGATCCGGATGCAGCCTGGCCCATGCGAATGAAAGGCGTGCCCGCCGGTACGCGCAGTTCGATGGGTCCACCGGACAGGCCGGCGCTTACAGTCAACACGCCAGTTCCAGGATCGTATTTCAGCACCTGCCCCCGGCACTCTCCTTCGGGCGATTTCGACAAAATATGCACGCTGAGAGCAAAGATGCTCGTTCCATCCAGGATGGTCTCCACCGAGGCATGGCCCTCGGGGCCCAGATCGCGCAGAGGAGTTTTTACGCCATCCCGATAGAACCGGGTTCGTTCGTCAAAGAGGATTTTCATCGATCGCCCCCCGAAAACCTTCAGCGTAAATTGGTCGCGCACGGGGTCAACATCGCGAATTGCGCCGCCTATGACCGTGCTTTTCCCTTTCGGAATGGGAGGTAATGGGGACAGAACGCCTGACCCGCTTTCCACTTTGGGGACGGATTGCGGAGCCGCCTTTTGGTCTGGCTTTACGTCTGCAAACGAAAATTGGGCAATTGCCACGCCGCAAAGCATGACAACCGCGAGAAAACGACCCATCCAGCACGCCCTTTGCACTTTAAACAGTTTGGACATCAGATTGCATGGTAAAGGGAAACGAGGCCGCCTGGAAGTGTATTTCCAGGTGACAGAAACTCAGGGTTACCGACAACAGCTTCTCGTGCGCTGCATCCTAATAGTTATCTCTAAAGCATCCATTTTTGGGATGGACAGAAAAAGTGAGAAAGACTGCAATGTTTTGCACACAATTCAAGCTGCTCGCGGTAATTACGGTTCTCGCAGTCTCGGGGCTCCCGACCGTCTGGGCGCGAGATTTCCGAGTCACCCTGCCAAAACGCAGCCAACTGACACCCGTGCAGCGCCTGAATCGCGAAGGTGTCGATGCCGTACGCAAGCATGAGTACGAAAAAGCCGAAGCGCTTTTCTACAAGGCCTATCTCTATGATGCCGCAGACCCTTTCACCTTGAACAATTTAGGATACATTTCCGAGTTGCAGGGGAAACTGGATCGCGCGCAAAAGTTCTACGCGTTGGCATCGGAACAGGATTCCAGTGCCGTCATCGATGTCAGCAATGCCAAGCATCTACAAGGGAAGCCGATGACGTACGCCCTGAGCGGTATCAAGGACGTGCCCATGCGCGTAAATCGCATGAATGTCGCGGCGATCGAGCTCTTGTCGCAGGACCGGAATTTCGAGGCTGAGGTTCTACTTCAGAAAGCCCTGGATCTCGAACCACAGAACCCCTTCACCATCAACAACCTGGGAGTCGCCAACGAAGCCACGGGAAATTTCGAAGACGCTTTGAAATATTACGATCAGGCTGCAAATTCGCGCTCCTCGGAGCCAATCGTTGTGACGCTGAAGCGCCAATGGAGAGGAAAGTCCGTCAGTGTGATGGCTGCGGACAGCGCCAGGCAACTGACAAAGCGGATGCAGAGCATGAACACCGCACAACTGCGCGCCACAATGCTTACATTCCGTGGAGTATCCGCCACAAATCGAAACGATTGGAGCGCCGCGAAACAGGATTTTCTCCAGGCTTACTCGCTTGACCCCGGCAGCGCATTTTCGCTCAACAATCTCGGCTATGTATCAGAAAGGGATGGCGACCTTGAGACTGCGCAGTTCTATTACTCCAAAGCCCGAAAGGCCGACGATGCGAGCGCCCGCATTGGGGTGGCAACCGAAAATTCTGCGGAAGGCAAGCCTCTCATCACTGTCGCCGCGGAAAGCGGCTCCAGCGTAGGCACCGAAATCGATCAGTACAGCCAGGCTGCACGCCGGCAAACCGGTCCTGTTCAATTGATACGTCGCGGCGACACCGTGGCTCAACCCCCAACCGCATCGCCCAACCAACCTTCGACACCGGTGCCTTCAAACTCCGGTTCGCAGGCACCTGACAAACACTGAGAGACTGCTGCCATATGCCAGAATCAAACGCTTTGCTCACATCATCGCCGAAATCTCTAGTCATCCTTTCCCGCCTGCTTTTTCCTCTCAGCCCAGGCGTCGCGCCTGCGCCAACCGCCGCTGGGCTGGACTCAGGCATTACCGATATCAACCGCGACGAATTTGAAGACTTGCTGGCTCTGGCGGACACGAACCACGTCCTTGTGCGGGCATTCGAAATTGCCCTCAAGATCCTGCGCGATGCGCAGGACACCACTCGTGCCGAGTGGTTCGCTACCGCTCGGACCGCAGAGCGTGCGCGCGTCGCGAATGCTCTTCCGTTCCTGCATGCGATTTGCGCTGCGTTTGAAGAGGAGGGGCTGGACGCGACGGTGATCAAATCGCTGGATCACTGGCCCGATCTGGGTAGTGACCTGGATATGTACACGAATGCCGATCTGGACAAGGTAGCTGGCCTGATGGCGAGACGTTTTCAGGCGGAAATGGCCCCACGAAGCTGGGGAGATCGTCTGGCGTGCAAGTGGAATTTCATAATCCCCGGTTTGCCGGAGGCGGTCGAGATTCACATGGGCCGTCTGGGCCAGACCGGAGAACAGATCACGCTCGCCGCCCGCATCGCAGGACGCGCCCGGTCGGTTCGCATTGAAGATCGCACCTTTCGCGTGCCGGCTGCTTCCGATCGCCTGATGATCTCCACTCTGCAGCGGATGTATCGTCACTTCTACTTCCGGCTGTGCGACATCGTCGATACGACCGAGTTGTCGGAAGCGGGTCTCATCGATTTCGAGGACCTGCGGTCATCGGCGGATGCGTCCGGTATCTGGGAAGGAGTCGCAACGTATCTGGCGATTGTCTCCGATTACGTGAAGCAATACAGAGGCACCGGCCTCGATCTTCCTCGCTTCGTAACCGACTCAGCGCGATTTGGCGGCGATGCGATTTATTTTGCGAAAGATTTTCTGCGGGTCCCGATTCTGCCGCAATCCGCGCGTCTCTACGGGACGCAGCTCGGCGGTTTGCTGCGCAAAGGCGAATTGCACAGTAGTGCCCGCCTCGGCCTGCTCCCGTGGCTTGCCACGGCGGCTGCCGTGGGACAAAAGATTACTGGAAGCGATAAGGGTATTTGGTAAGCGGCAACCACAGGCCCGGTCACGCCATCGAAGAACCTAGCAAGTGATGGCTGCGATTGGCAAAACAATTTGTTGTTATTTTGAAGGAGATGCCGGATTTCTGCCCGGCAAACGGCTATGGCGAACACCCTGTTAACGAATCTTGAGCCACCACCATACATCGAGCGACCAGCCCGCAACCCTGGTGCATTACCACGCAGAGCCGATGTTACCCCAATTAATTCGAAGCACTTGCCCATCGGAGGAGCGCTGCCGGAAGAGTCCCTCTGGAAAGGGCTCTCGAGCAATTTGCGCGACGCGCTCTTCACCAAGAAACTGCCGCCGCTGGAGCTGACTTCACAGCCGATTGCTGTTGTCGACCCGCTGGCAGTCAAACGCAACCCTGTATCGAGCGCAATCTCATTCGTCATGCATGCGGGGATTTTTGCGTTGATTCTGTGGTTCGTACTTCAGGCGCACAAGCATTTCGTAGCACCGCCTCCGGTGCAGGTAACTCGACTCCAAATTCAACCCTATATCCCCGTGACTCTACCAGCCCCTCAAACAATGGGTGGCGGCGGCGGCGGCGGCGCGCGTCAGGTGGTCGAAGCAAACAAGGGACGTCTGCCGCCAGTCGTCCAGACGCAGATTGCTCCTCCGCAGACGCTTCAGGTGGATCATCCGAAGCTCGCGGCGACCGCGGCCGTGGTCATGCCTCCGCAAGTCAGGATTCCAATTAATCGCAGCATGCCAACCATTGGGATGACGCAGTCACCGCAAGTCGCACTTGTCTCACAGGGCGGCGGCAGCGGTTCCGGTTTTGGATCGGGTCGCGGTGGCGGTCTCGGATCAGGCCACGGCGCTGGCGTTGGGCCGGGCATCGGTGGCGGTTATGGCGGCGGCGTTATGAGCGTGGGCGGAGGCGTCACCGCGCCTGTGGTTCTTCACCGCGTTCAGGCCGAGTTTTCAGATGAGGCCAGCCGAGCCAAGTACCAGGGGGTCGTCTCAGTCCAGCTGATCGTCGATACGGAGGGCAATCCGGAAGACATCCAGGTGGCTCATCATCTCGGCATGGGATTGGACCAGAAGGCGATTGAAGCTGTGAGGCAGTACAAATTCAAGCCAGCGATGTATCAGGGACATCCCGTATCGGTGCAGATCGTAATCGACGTCGACTTCCATCTGGATTGATTGCCGGGAATGCTGGCGGGAAAGAAACGGTCAGTTCCGCAAGCGATCATGGAACAAGTTGTGCGGCAGGCTTGGCGTGGAGCTTGCCTGATGTAATAGCCTTCCAACTGACCGTCGTAGCATTGTCTTCCATTCCGTGGCGCCAGGATTTTCGAATCCCAAATCGCTGGAGATAATCCGGCTCAATAAAACGATGAAGTGGGTACCCCATGTGCGCGAAGCTCACCGGGGGCTATTTCTCGTGCTGCATACACGTGGGCGCCCGTCCTGGCCGCGTTGTTTACGGGTAAAGGGAGGGTCAGCGATCCATCCCAGTCGATCGGGCCAGATCGATAACTGATCGTCGCGCCATTGTCTTTCATTCGGTCGCACCAGGATTCTGGAGTCCCAAAATCGCTGGAAATAGTAATGGGCAGACGGTGTCACCGTCTGCCCATTATTACTGCGGCAAAAAATACCTAGAAAGTAATGCGGCCTCTCAGTCGAATGACTCTATTACCGCTGACGCCTTCCTGAGGAAAGGTCTGATAGTTCTGGCCGAAGTTCCCGAATGTACTCCCGGAGTTTGGGGTAAAGTCGGAGCTCAGCGGCAGCAGGGCAGGCTGCTGGCCCGGAGCAGGGGGAGTAGTTTGATCCACTAGCAGGTTGAATGTTCCCAGCCCCGCATAGGATGGTCCGCCCTCTGGTCCAGAATATGCGTAGCCAGAATCGGGCGAACGCATCGGATGGTTGAAGAGGTTATCGATGTCCGCGCCAATCTCAACGTTGAAGCGGTTCGTCGCGTGGAAGACCTTATGGACACCAAGGTTCACGCCATAGGTACCCGGACCGGTCAGAGAGTTGCGTTTAGCAGCGCCCGCCTGCGTGAAGAGGTCCGCACCAATACTCGGCAAGGCGAATGCAGCAGGATTCCACTGGTAGCCTTTCGGCACGTTTTTCCTCGGATCGCTGATCACGACCGGACGGACACTGGTGGTATTGAAATCGCCAACCGCGTCCAGTGCCCCGGAAGCCACGTTGCCCGGCACAACAGGATCGCAGTCGGTGCAATCCAGGAACGGCGTGAACCCTACGCCGGATTTTGCGAACATGTTGAAGGACGTCTGCCATCCTCCGATCAGGATGTCCTCCAGCCTGGATGAGTTGGAGGCGAAGCGTTGACCGCGGCCGAACGGTAGATCGTAGACGCCGTACGCCACGACACGGTTATGGGAAACCCAGCTATCCACGCCGTAATCGCTTTGCGGATTGAACGCATTGTAGATGCTCCCGCCGAGACTATCGTTGCCGATGTCCAGGCCTGACGAGTTCTGGCTTTGGTAGGTGTACGCCACACTGAAAGTGAAATGGGTCTCCTGGTGCTGGAATTGGGTCTGGAGGGAATTTGTGTTGCTGCGGCCCACGTTGCGAAAGCCCGAGACGAAGTCCCCCAGCAAGGGGAACCTGATCCTGGCCTGGTCGGCGGGTGAGTAGGCGCAGTCCTGGTTCCCGCGGGGATCGCAAGGGGTCACTCCGTCGCCAGTAGTGGTGCCGAATGGATTATCGCTGGGAGGAATCATGTCGAGATCGATGCCCACGATTTGACCCGACTGGTGTGCACCGATATAGGACACCCGTATCGAGGACTGCTGCGGAAGCTGCTGCTCAAAAGTAGCGTTCCACTGCTGAACCCGCGGGTTCTTGAGGTCGACCGGGATGTAGTTTGCGGAAGGCGTGTTCCCGAAACCACCCTGCGTTCCTCCCAAATTCGGTGAGACACCGGTGGTCTCTCCGCCGACCGGCCAGGGGGAAATCGGAGCGCCGGGAGCAGATCGAATTGTGACTCTCTGGTTGAATGGGTTGGTGGCGATGGAGTCGCGATAAATATGAGCGGCGGTGGTTGGATAGTACATCCCATAACCGCCGCGCACGACGCTCTTATCGGTAAGGCTGTAGGCGAAGCCGGCTCGCGGACCGAAGTCCTGCTTGTCCGTCCGCACCAGGCCTCGGCCAACTCCCAGGCCCGACTGCGCTGCGGTCACGTACCCAACGCCCGCGAAACCGGGCGAAAGATA
>JBEPVW010000002.1:0-76514 GCA_041690775.1 Acidobacteriota bacterium
GCCTACACCTACACCTACGCCGACGCCGACGCCTACTCCAACTCCAACTCCAACTCCGACACCGACTCCTACTCCTACTCCTACGCCTACACCGACTCCGACTCCTGCCGGGACTGTCATTTCTGACATTCAGACAACTTCTCAAACCTGGCAGAGCTGGGGGCAAGGGGGACCCAATTACGTGGATTGCAGCCCTTCTCCCTGTAACGGATATGCCTGGTCGATGAAGCATGGCATCACCCTGCCCTCCCTGAGCAACAATGCAACGGAGTTCGATCTCAATGGAACGAAGGCTTATGGGGACGCGTTGTTTTCCTCCGAATTGATGGGGTCGATGGCACAACAGTTACAAGACTCCAACCACACATTTCTGCCAACTTTGCATAATTTCACTTATGAAACCGACTTTTATTTGACCGACATCTCAATCACGCAAACACTTGAGTTCGACGTGAGTATGTACATGGACGGGATTGGAATGATATTTGGAACGCAGTGCAGCCACCTTGGCGATAAAAGTTGGGACATTTACGACAATGCCAATAAAAAGTGGGTTTCCGCAGGTATTCCATGCAAAATGGTGAACGGATGGAACCACCTGAAAATTAATGTGCAGAGGCAGTCCGACAACACGCTCTTGTATCAATCCATAGAACTCGACGGGACAACCTATGCGCTGAACAAGACATATCCTCACGGCAAATGTTCATCCCACTGGTGGGGAGTTACCGTGAACTATCAGATGGATGGAAACTCCAAAGAATCGCCGAATACGACTTATCTGGACAACTTCAACTTTACGTACTCTTAAGTAGAGGATTTGCAGATACTGTTCTCACGAAACAGATGAATCACTCTGATCGAATGAAGAATCCAGAGGCATGGCAGGTTGCAGCTGCCATACCCTCTGGATTCTTCATTTCGATAGTGCAAGGGATTAGAGAAAGAACAGCTTTTGGCCTCTGCAATATGGCAGAGAACCTTATCTCAGTTGACTCAGAGTCCGGGCATATCTGGCGCGCATGGATGGAGAATCTGCTGTCTTTGAGAGCTGTTCTATTTCCGATATGGAGGGCTTGAACGTCAGAGGCATTCCCTTCCAATAATATTTCAGATCGTTGGAGCGCCAACCGGCGTACGTCTTTTCCCACGACTTTCCAGATTCCCCGGAAAACACGAGGTTGGCGGGATTGAAGGCCCGCCTGTAATCCTGGAACCTGCAATCCAGCGAAATACGAAGTTGGTTTGAGACGTTCGGGGAAGCTGCATGGACCGTCAGACTGTGAAAGATGAGCACGTCGCCTGCGTTGATCTGGCCACCAACCCAATCGTCTCCCCGCGCTGCGCCTTCCGGAATTTCTGGAATATCCGTGGGGTCATGGCTCTGAAAGCCGAAATGGTGGGACCCTTCCAGAATCTGTAAGGGGCCCAAATTCGCGGGGCAGTCGTGAAGAGGAATCCAGGCGGTGAAGCACTCCGGATCTCCATCCATGAATCGATAATCCTGATGAGCATGAACCACGAGACGTTCGCAATTAGGAAAAATCAACCGACCGATGGGTTTTGGGTGAATCAGGAGTTGCTCGCCGACGAGCATGCTCATGGCTCGCTTCAAGGCGGGATGATGCGCTAGAGCGTGAAATAATTCCAGGTTGAAAATTTCCTGGTAGGTTCGCTTGAACGACGGGTCGGGATCACCGCAAGCCGCGTTGATATTCGCTACCCGTTCGAGCGGATCCTGGTCAGGTAATAGCCAACCGGCGGCATATAAGATTTGCGCAATTTTTCCCAGCAGCGGGTTCAGGGCGTCACAAGGTAATAGCTTCCGGACCAATAGATAGCCGCGAGAGCCGATCTCATCCTGCAGCGAAGAAGATGTGAGATCACACGCCTGGATTTCATGAAAAGGCTTCACTCTTTCACTTTCCAGCGGATTGTGAATCGAGCTCCTTATGTCCGATAGGTTAGCGATATTGGACTGAAGCGCATCGCGGTTCGTTGCCGTTTTGAAGAGGGGAAGGCTCAACGTCGGATTTGGCATAGAAGCCACTATAGCGATCTGTATTCTTCGAGGTGTCTTTGGATTGTCAGCCGGTTGTCAATTGATTGTCGCTTGTAGCGTGGGGAAGATCGCGATGGGCTGGTCTTGTTCCGGAGAGACAAATTCAACAAAGGAGTGACAATTCCCTTACTGCGACATGACAATTCTCAGCTGAAGGTTTGCTAAGCTCCGCACAGATCGTTCCTCTTCACAGATGAGTCGGCAAATAGATGCCGGCGCCCGGAGGCAGGTCGGAAAATGAGGTGAGATCGCATTGTCACCGCAATCCCGTCAAGGACCTTCGCATGAGGCTGAGATTTACGATTTATCTGCGCCATCCGTAGTCCGTCGACAGATGGAACGATCCGCAGATAGACATGGGGCCGCCTTGATGCACGTTCTGAATACCGACGTCGTGTCGAACCATTTGAACAAAGAACAGTCGATACGCGAGGCTGTGCTGTTGACCTTTTGCGACCCTTTACCCGAGCAATGTTCGCGATTGCAGAGTCTCTCTGCGAGGGAGTGGCAGAAATTATTAACCTGGCTGGATATTAGCGGGCTGGCGCTGTACTTCCTTGACCGAATCATGGAGTTGCAACTTTGCAATATTTTGCCCCCCAGTGTCCTCGCGCGTCTGCAGCAGAATTTGCGTGACAATACTGAACGAACACGCGGCATGATTGCTGAATCGGCCACACTCCAACAGGAGTTTCAGAAGGCTTGCGTCTCGTATGCGACGCTGAAAGGATTTTCTCTCTGCCCATCTTCGGTGCCAAAGCCAGAACTGCGACACCAGTTTGACCTGGATTTTCTGGTAGCGGAAAAAAGCGTTTCCCATGCGCGGCAGATTCTTGAATGCCGAGGTTATCGTCTGTACGCTATCCGCGGCAGAAGCTGGGAGTTCAAGATCAACGAAACTCCAGGCATTTCTTTGAAGGATATATATAAGGATTTGCCAGGCCGATCCGTGGAATTGCATGTTGAGGCCAACATCCCGGGCGGCCCTGCATTGTTGGAGCGCATCGAGAAGCGCGAGTTCTACGGCATCAGCATGCCGGTGCTTTCTCCCGTCGATTTATTTTTAGGCCAGGGGCTGCACGTCTACAAACACGTATACAGCGAGTACTCGCGCCCGGCTCACCTTGTCGAATTTCGTCGTCATGTGCTGATCCGCCGCGACGACGATACCTTCTGGAACCAACTTCAATCAGCCGCCGAGCGAAATCCAAGGGCTTCATTGGGGCTTGGCGTCGTTACGCTGCTCATCACACAGGTAATGGGTGATTTCGCCCCGGAAGGATTGACGAACTGGACTGTCCGCCGTCTTCCGCGGTCCGCAAGGCTCTGGGTGGAGACGTATGGACGCCGTGCCGTCTTCGGGAGCTTCCCAGGCAGCAAGCTGTACCTGCTGCTACAGCGGGAGCTTGAGTCCGCCGGTGTTCCAGGAAGGCGTTCGATACGACAGGCGTTGCTGCCTTCGCGTTTGCCACCGGCCATTATTCTGCCGTCAACAAATGAGACGTTATCAGTGCGGAGTCGTCGTTATCGCATGCAACTCCACTTCATCCTACTTCGTCTGCGTTTTCACATTGTGGAAGGACTTCGCTATATATGGGAGTCATATCGTTGGCGGCAGCAGATGAGTCGGTTTATACAATGACGTCTTCTTTGCGTCCCGCCGCTCTTGCCTTCGACGCGATCGCGCCAGATTTTGACTCACGCTTCGGTGTTTGGTGCAGCGTAGCGGCGCAGCGGCGTGCGGTCCGGGCCGCGCTGCTTCAGGTATTTCCGAGCGGCGGCCATATCCTGGAACTGGGCGGTGGCACCGGCGAAGACGCAGCTTTTCTGGCAGAGTGTGGATTCGATGTGTTTCTGACCGATCCCTCACCCGCTATGGTGGCGCGGGCGAAGGTTAAACTCGTGCCGCTGGGCGCGCGGGCCGAGATCGCCGCTGGCGAAGAGATGGAGGATTTCGCCAGTAGTCATCTTTTAGCAGGAGGAACGATGTTCGACGGCGTGTTCTCCAATTTCGCGCCGCTCAATTGCGTCCATGATCTAGGGCCGGTGGCACAAGGCCTGGCGCGGCTGCTGAAACCCGACGCGCGGGCGATGCTGGTGCTGTTCGGCACTTTCTGTCCCGGCGAGATGGTCACGGAAGTGCTGCGCGGCAGACCTCATCTCGCTCTGCGACGTTTCAAGCAGGGGCTGACGCAGGCACGGCTGGCCAAGCACGAATTCCAAATCGCATATCACCGCCGCGCGGCGATGTTGCGCGCATTCGCTCCCTGGTTTGTGTTGGAAAAGCGTATCGGCATTGGTGTGACGGTGCCCCCTAGCGCCGCCGAACCATGGATTTCTCAGCATCCGCGCCTGCTCACCGCAATGGAGACGCTTGACTACGTCTTTGCCCGTCCGCTGGCGAGCCTCGGCGATCATGTGCTGTATCAATTCCGCCGCACGACCATGCCGATAGGTTGATAGCGGCGGCGCGAGTTATGCCTTATTCAACACCGGCCCATCCAAATCTGAAAACCGTATGCACTTTATTTTCGACAATGGGATGACTGTATCGAGACATTCCGATGACACGTCAACGAAAGCGGCAGGATACTCTTCACTCGGAACTAGCGTTCGTGTTATGAACCGTGAGCGGCATGCGAGTTTCGAGCGATCATCTAACTTGATCAACGTAAAACAAATCGCTGATGTAAGCTTCCCTACACATTGGGCGGACTTTCGCCTGTTGGCCTTCAGGCGAATGCATGTCGATGATGAAGCAAACGGAGAACGTCTAGAAACTGCGCTAGCTTTGGTACTCGGGGATATCCATAGCTTCCCTCCAATCGTTCGCATTCATTCCCAATGCACGACTGGCGATGTTTTCCACTCTCTGCGGTGTGACTGTCACGACCAGCTACACCTGGCTCTGCGTGTAATCGCAGAAGAAGGTGCAGGGATGGTGCTTTATGAACATCAGGAGGGCAGAGGCATCGGCCTGATGGAGAAACTTCGTGCCTACGAACTTCAGGATCAAGGGTTCGACACGATCGAAGCAAATCTTCGTCTGGGGCACTCCGTCGATTTGCGTGATTATGCGCTTGTCGTAGACATTCTTGGATTTCTTAAAGTTCGTTCACTCCGCTTGATGACCAATAACCCTGAGAAGATTGATGCAGTCCTGTCATCAGGAATTGAAATTGTTGAGCGCCTGAGCGCTGATGTCGCAAGCAGTCCACATTCCGCTCACTATATTGCGACCAAACGCGAAAAACTTGGCCATCTCTCCAACCCGGTCATCATGTTTCCCCAGCCTACTCACACGGAATAAGTCGAATCGTGTCGTACTGCTGCCAGGCGATCGCGGCATCCTGACGGGTGCAGTAACGCCGAAAAACCGCTGATGCTCCGCAAGGCAAAGAGATGACATTGAGTTGACAATCTTGAGACAACTGCCTCACAACGTGGAGCTACGCTACGTTTCATAGGCGGAATCTGCCAGTTGCGTCAATGCCCGTGGCGCAGATCGGCGGAGGACGCGTGCTGAATCTTCCTGCACGCAATATCCGAGGTGAACTGTGGCAAATGTCTTACTCACACATTCGTATCATCTTCCATACGACCCGAAGCAACTACGCAAGATGCAGCCATACACGCCCATCGGCACGCTCTATGCGGCCACCGCGCTGCGTGAAAAGGGAATATCTGTCGCAGTTTTCGACTCGATGCTTGAGGATCCATCTGCAAAGTTCACTGCAATGCTGGAGAAGTATCGGCCGAAGATCGTGGCCGTTTATGAGGATGACTTCAATTTTCTTTCGAAGATGTGTCTTACGCGCATGAGAGAGGTAGCGTGGGAGATGGCGAAAGCGGCCCGTGCAATCGGTGCCGTCGCCATTGCACACGGTTCCGATTCGACCGATAATCCTGCTCTGTTTCTGGAGAACGGCTTCGACTATGTGCTTTGCGGAGAGGCGGAGCAGACTCTTATGCAGCTATGTACTTCCATCTTGAACGTCGAGGCGCTACCGGAAATCGATGGCCTGGTGCGACTTGGTAAGGATGGCCTTCCCATCCACAGCCCGCGGCGGCTTTCAAAAAATCCCGCATGGACAGAGCTTTCCCTTCCTTCCCGCGATCTGATCGACCTGCAGCCGTATCGCGCAGCATGGATGAAAGCTCACGGATATTTTTCTACGAATCTGGTGTCCAGCCGTGGATGCCCTTATCGCTGCAATTGGTGCGCGAAACCGATTTCGGGCAATAAATTTCATTTACGTCCCGCCGTGGCCGTGGCCGAAGAAATGAATCTGCTGAAGGTGCGCGCCGGAGTCCAGCATATCTGGTTCGGTGATGATGTCTTCGCATTGAATCAACACTGGGTGCAACAGTTCGCTGAAGAAGTCACGAAGCGCGATGCAGCCATTCCGTTCAAAATACAATCTCGTGCTGATTTGATGAGCGAGCAGACGGTCAAGAACCTGAAGTCGGCAGGGTGCGCCGAGGTATGGATGGGAGTCGAATCCGGAGCGCAGGCAGTGCTCAACGCAATGGATAAAGGGATAAATATCTCTTCTGTCATTGTCGCCCGCCGTCGTCTGAAAGAAGCCGGCATTCGTGCCTGCTATTTTCTGCAATTTGGCTATCCAGGAGAAACCTGGACCGAGTTGCAGGAAACTATCGCTTTTGTTCGTGAGACGCACCCTGACGACATTGGAATTTCATTCTCCTATCCACTTCCGGGCACGGTGTTTTATGAGCGCGTACGGACGCAACTTGGACCAAAGCGTAACTGGACCGACAGCGACGATCTTTGCATCATGTTCCACGCAGCTTACAAAACCGATTTCTATCGTGCTGTACGCGACGCCCTACATGCAGAGGTCGACTCATGGCGTGAGTTTGAGGCGGCGAGTAAAACAAAGAATCAGGTAGACGAGCTATGGCGCAAAGTCAGTGAATTGGAGCCGGTAAGCCGAGATGCAGAGGCCTTCGGGTTTACCGATAGAATCGCCGCTTCTATTTCATCGGCGATCGTGCCTTTCGACCAGTTAGTACAGCTCAGGCAGGCATAGATGCGGGAAAGTGTGTAGCAATGGGCGCATTGCAAAATGAGACGGTCGGAGACGTCGTCCGTCACTTAGACCTCGCTATCCAATGTCCCTGCTGCAGAGCCGACGTCAGTGATCTGGATTGTATGGTCTGCGGATTTCAAATCCAGATTAGCCGAGGAATCGTGCATGCCTTGCCGCCGGAGCGTGTCATGCATTACGAGCGTTTCATGGAGGACTACGAACTCATACGAGCGGCAGAGGGTCGAGGCAGCGAAGGCGAAGATTTTTATCTGGGGCTTCCTTATAAAGATCTTTCTGGAAGGAACAGCAAACAATGGCACATCCGGGCGCGCAGTTATGACTATCTGATTCGGCATGTGTTGAACCGAATTCCGCAGAACGGTGGTGGACGGATTCTGGACCTTGGCGCAGGAAACGGCTGGATGAGCTTTCGTTTGGCGCTCGCCGGATACCGTCCTGTTGCTGTGGACCTGCTCACCAATGATCGCGATGGTCTTGGAGCAGCCGCGCACTATCAAAAATGTTTGCCCGAACCTTTTCCACGATTCCAGGCGGAGATCGCACGGCTGCCGTTTCAGGACGAGCAGTTCGATGCCATCATTTTCAATGCCTCCTTTCATTACTCCGACGATTACGCAGTTACTCTGTGCGAGGCGCTTCGATGCGTCAGAAATAACGGCATCGTAATTATCAGCGACACACCCTGGTATTCCCGTGAGGAAAGTGGCAGGCAAATGGTCTCCGAACGCCGAGCCGCCTTTTCTCACTGCTATGGAACCGCTTCGGACTTCATCAGGAGTCTCGAGTATCTTACAGACGAGCGACTGCGCACCCTAGAGGAGCAGCTATCGATACAGTGGACGATCCATTCTCCTCATTACGGCTTTAAGTGGGCAATGCGTCCTCTCGTTGCGAAGCTGCACCGGCGACGCGAACCTTCTCGGTTTCGCATTTATGTCACTCAGAGAGCTTCAGCATGAGAACTTATGAACCGATTGCTGAACGCAGACAGGGAGAGAGGACAGTAATTTACGGAGCTCGTTGCGCTATCGGCCCGCAAGAAACTACGAGTTCTTCGATCGAGATTATGGGCGGCCGCGTAGTTCGTATCGTGAGTGACCGGTCTTCGTTGCCCATCACCAAATTGGGCTGCCACGAGATTAACCTGAGTGGCTTTCTGGTTATGCCCGGCCTTATCAACTCACACGACCATCTGGAGTTTGCGCTATTTCCCAGGCTGGCGGATCCGCCCTATCGAAATTACATCGACTGGGGAACAGACATACACAACAAATTCCCTGATGTGATTGCAAAGCACCGGGCCGTCCCCAAAGAATTACGTTTGTGGTGGGGCGGCATTCGGAATCTTCTTTGCGGAGCCACAACGGTAAGTCATCACAATCCACTTTGGCCTGAATTGCAAAAAAAAGATTTCCCGGTGAGGGTGGTCCAGGAATATGGCTGGGCGCATTCCTTAGCTCTTGGGGGCGATCTTCGCCTGGCGCGTTCAGCTACTCCCGAAAGCCGCGCTTTCATTGTGCATGCATGTGAAGGAGTCGATGAAGAAGCACGGCAAGAGATTTGGGGGCTTGATCGGCTACGGCTTCTGGATGCCAGCGCTCTACTTGTGCATGGACTGGCACTCGACCATAAGGGGGTTGCGCTTATGCGAGAGCGTCGGGCTTCGCTCATCGTCTGCCCATCTTCCAACAAGTTTCTCTTTGCTAAGCTCCCGGACATGTCTCTCCTTGGCAGTATTGCGAATGTGGCGCTGGGAAACGACTCTCCATTAACAGCGGAAGGCGATTTACTGGATGAAATCCGATTTGCAATGCGCTTTTGTAGTATCTCGCCTCAAGTTGCCTATCGCATGGTGACAAAGTCTCCCGCTGCGATCCTCCACTTAAGAGATGCAGAGGGTTCAATACGAGTATCCGGTGTAGGAGACATGATTGCTGTTCGAGATACAGGTCACCATGTCGCAGACAGGCTCATGACGCTCTCGATGAATGATGTGGAGTTCGTGATGATTGGCGGACGAGTACAGCTCGCCTCGGAGGCGATATTGGAACGGATTCCGCTCTGCGCAAAACAAGGACTGGAGTCTTTGTCGATCGCCGGGACGGTCCGTTGGGTGCGCGCACCGGTGAAGGAACTATTGCGAAAAACTGAAGAAATACTAGGGCCCGGTGAAGTGCGGTTGGGAGGCAAGCCTGTTCACATCCAAGCACAAATGGAAACTCAACTTGCCTAATAGAGCGGAGCCGGAGTCTGCTGTTCGGTATCCGGTTATGCGGCATCTCCGTCACGCCCGAGTTTAACCGTCTGAGGAAGGAACGAATGTCACACTTTGGCGTGCTGCCCTATAAGGGCACTGGGCACTTAAACCCACTTATCGCCTTGTCTCGGCAGTTAACAAATCGAGGACACAGAGTTACATTTTTTCAGCGGCCCGAGCTGGAAACTCGAGTGCGTGAGTATGGGTTGGAGTTCGCTTCGATTGGCAACGCCAGAACCTTCTCTGAAGAGCATGGTCGATCAGAGAGTCAGCACAAAACGCGGTCGAGCATTGCTGGTTTGCGCTTCAGCTTAAGACGCATCGTCGATGAGATGGAATTGTTGCTCCGGGAAGCTCCCGCCGCATTCACTCAAGCAGGTGTAGACGCACTCATTATCGATGAGATCGCGCTGACTGGTCCCACTTTGGCTCAGATGCTGCACTTGCCTTACTTCGTGGTGTCAACTTCCCTGCCTCATAGCTTCGAATGGACCGTTCCCAGTTGGTCGTCAGCGCGTAAATATCCGGTCTCTTATTTTTCCCGGGTGCAGAACGCACTGCTGCAGCTATCGGTGTTTCGTATGAGAGGCCCGGTACGCCGCAAACTGGATGACTACAGACGGAAAGCTGGGTTAGGGCCGATTCGAGAGATCCAATCGGAATTTCCTGAACTTGCGCATATAGCGCAGTTGCCACAGTGTCTGGATTTCCCGCGCTCGAAGCTCCCCAGTAACTTCTACTACACGGGGCCGTTTGTGGATGAAGCCGTAAGACCGTCAGTTGAGTTTCCCTGGAATCGCCTCGATAGGCGGCCCCTAGTCTACGCATCATTAGGTACTGCAAAGAACGCCGATTCATCTATTTTGCGCTTGATTTCCGAAGCCTGCCATGAATTAGATCTCCAACTAGTAATTTCGCTAGGCGGTCGTCTTGATCCAAACATGTTCGATGACTTGCCCGGGGAGCCTGTCGTAGTGAGATATGCTCCTCAACTTGAGCTCTTGAAGAAGGCAGACGCAGTAATTACCCATGGAGGGCTGAACACCGTATTGGAAACCCTAATGGAGGGCAAGCCTATGGTTGTCATTCCGATGGCTCATGATCAACCCGCGGTTGCAGCGCGTTTGGCTTGGTTAGGCATTGCCGAGGTACTTCCGGCAAAGAGGCTTTCCGCGAAGAAGCTTAATTTGGCTCTGGCGAAAATACTTGGCAACGCGAGCTATCGTGATGCTGCCATGAAAGCACAAGTCGGGATTCGATGTGCACGTGGACTGGAGCGTGCTGTGGAAGTGATAGAAAAGGCTCTTGAGAAGCTTTCCGACAGCCCACTTTATGAAACGCAAGCAGCAATTTCTCAGCAACGCAGCATGTCGCGCGAATAGTCAGCACATATATTTTGATAACTACAACGCTCGAATGACGGAAGTGTGACAAGCTGGTGACAACCGCCGATCGAATCCAAAGTATGTTGAGGCGTGACCACTTCGCAGGATCGCCGCATTCTCCGCTGGGCTGAGGGCGGTGTTCTGTTCCTGCTCGTTTGTTACCTATGCCTTCACACTATGCCGCGCGCGTGGCGTGGCCTGATTACTGATTTTCCCAACTACTATATGTCGGCAGAGTTGGTGCATGAGAGCTATGACACGTCCCGAATGTATGAGTGGAAATGGCTACAGCGCGAGAAGGACCATCGTGCTGTCGATGTTCGCGTCATCGGGCTAGTTCCCATCACGCCGTTTTCGACGGTAATCATCTGGCCATTCACTGGGCTTTCGCCGCTTGCCGCCAAGCACGCCTGGATACTTGTGAATCTGGCGTTGCTGTTTTCGATTGGCTGGATGCTGCGGTCGGTGACCGGATTGACATATCGGCGAATTGCGCTGGTCTTCGCGTTGAGCTTTCCTCTCCACCGAAACTTATTGTATGGCCAATTTTATGTTTTTCTGTTGCTATTGATCGTGGCGGCGTGCTGGGCCTATTTGCGTAAGTATTATGTATTGGCCGGTGCTCTGATAGCGATCGCCGCAGCCTGCAAGATCTTTCCGGTCCTCTTCTTTGTCTTTTTTCTGCAACGCAGATGCTGGCGCGCCCTTGTCTCAGGAGTGGTCACGGGGGCGGCAGCCGCGGCTTTATCTGTCGCGGTTTTTGGCTGGAACGTCCATCGCACGTATCTACGCGAGGTTCTGCCATGGGCCTTGCACGGAGGAGGACTACAGCCATATGGGGCGAACGCCTCCATCTCCGGTGTGCTGCATTATCTTTTTCTCTCTGAACCGCAGTGGAATCCGCATCCGTGGCACTCCTCTCCCCTGTGCTACGCTCTGCTGCTTTCCGCCCTGCAAATATTGCTGCTTGCGCCGGCAATCCTGCTCATCCACAGAGAAGACAACACTCGGGACAGGATATTGCTGGAGTGGTCGGCGCTGTTAACCGCGTCGCTTGCCATCTCCACCATTCCGGCGTCGTACAACTTTGTGCTGATGGTTTTGCCGGTGTGCATCCTGGGGGCGATGCTGGTGCGGCGCAGGTGGTATGTATGGCTGGCGGTCCTTGTGTTCGTTTATCTTGGCATCGGATATCCGATGCCAAGCCCGCACAGGATGTTGGGGCCTGCGGTTCTGCTGTATGTGCCGCGACTTCCATTGATGCTTGCGCTGCTTCTTGGAATTTATCTGTTGCTGTGGCGTGACCGCGCCGCCAGGGGTACTTCGCGCGACTGGACCCGCTACGCCTGGGCCGCCGCCATGGCTATATCTGTAATCTTCAGTGCGTTTTCCACTTTTCATCGCGAACGCGCCATGCGGCGGGAGTACGCATACCGTTTGCCGTTGTACGCGCAGGGTTATCTCAACGCAAATCCACAGCCCGTAGGCGGGGGGGTTCGCTACATTGCATTCACGCTGCGCGGATACCACCTGGTGACGGAAGACAAGAATACTGTATGGGTCGATCCCTCCGCCGATTCTTCAGACGTTCTTTCGTTCACCAGCGCTTCCGGAACTCTCCTGCCCGAAAGAATTCTGGTAGAGCGGGCGTTGAGTCCGCGTTCCGTAATTGTGGACATGCGTGAGCCGTCACGCATTCTCGTTGGCGGCGCCCGCGAGCCTATGCTCTCCGCCGATGGCTGGGATTTGGCCTTTGTGCGCGATAACCATGGCCGGGGAAGCCTGATGGTGCGAAGAGAATTTCAGTCCAGTATTTCCGACGCTACCGATGAAGACACGCTTACGCCATCTTCGCTGAATGTCTATGAGACGTCGTTTCTCTCCGCGAAGGAATACGCATTTTCGGCTGTCGCGCAGGGACGTCCTCCACAGATTTATTTGAATGACGCAACGCATGTGAACGCTCCGCTCGCACTTGGGGAGGCACGCTATCCTGCGCTCTCACCCGACAGACGATGGATGGCCTATAGCCGTCTCGATCATGGTGCGTGGAACCTATGGCTCCGCGATGAAGGGAGCGGCGCGACGCGGCGTATTGCCGAGGTGCCATGCAATCAGATTCAACCTGCGTGGGAGGACGATTCAAAAACGCTGCTTTATAGCACTGACTGCGGCCGCAGCCTGTGGTTCACAGCTATTTCGCGCCGAAGAGTAGTTCCTTGAAAAATGTATCTTCTCCGTAATCAGTTCATCCGTTTCGCGTCAGAAGGTCAAGCTGGTGGACGGCGTAATCCAGGTCACGATACTGAAGTTCGTATGTAGGAATCTCAGAGAGTGCCTGTAAGATCTTTTCGTGTTTTTCCCGAATTTCTCCGGCAGAATAGAGCTCTTTTCGTGTACGCTCTGTCGCCGTGCCCTCCGGCAATGGAGCGAGCCCGCCTGTTCCTGACGGACATCGATTCAGGTAGACGATGGAATGCACTCTTGCCTCGCTGGAAGTAATAAGGCCGGGGAACTTTGAGATTGGGACCTCGAGTGAAGGTTTTCCCTCCAGGCGCGGAGTCAATTTGCAGCCTTCCAACTCTGGAAAGAGAGTCTTCGCAGTCGGACGGAAGCGCACCCGATGCGAGTGCCCAATGACGTACGGGACAGGGGAGTTATTGATCAAGTAGCTCGTGTCATCCGAGGTATAGGTCCATCCGGCACGCGCACACGCATACGAGAGCGTTGACTTCCCTGCTCCGGAGTCGCCACAAAGAAGAATACCTTTCCCATTCTTGCTGACACAGGCGGCGTGCAGGTCAGTCACGACCGACGAGCCGAGCAGCAAGTAGACTATTTTTTCAAGAAAGTTATAGCGGAAATAGAGGCGGCGATCCACCGTCGCTTTTGTCAACCAGGCAAAACCGATGCAACGTTGTAGATCAAGTAGCGCTTGATTTTCGACGTCTGCCATTAAGGAATATAGATGGCTATACTGGCGTCGTGTTGGTTCAGGCGGACATTCAGCATCGCCTCCCTCGCTGACACCAATGCGAACCTGAAGTGTGGAGCTTGCCCGAGATAAATACAAATGGCCGAAGCTCTCGTCTGCGCTCTCAAGAACAGCCGGTTCGTTGGTGATGACCTCAACAGCATAGCCAAGCGGATAGAAGACGCGGCGGAGCGGCAACTCCATATTGCTAAGGAGCGTTTCTTGCGGTCTCAAGCTGAGAGGCACGATCCGGCCCCGTAAGAATATACAAGGTGCTTCCGTGCCGACGCATCAACAATCTCTCCGGCCATTTTGTTTTCAATCCAGCGATAAGTTTGTGCGAGGCCATCGCGGAGCCGGATGGAGGGTTCCCAGCCGAGGCGAGCCTGGATCATCGAGTTGTCGCTATTGCGTCCAGCTACGCCTTTTGGTGCACTCAAATCGTAGGTGCGCTTGAGCCGAATGCCTGCAATTTCCTCGGCGATATCAACTAAACGATTAATTGTGACAAGCTCATTGGAGCCGAGATTGATGGGTTCGTCGATACTGCTGTTCATGATCATCTCGGTACCGCGTATGCAGTCGTCGATAAACATGAAACTGCGTGTTTGCTGTCCGTCTCCCCAAATATTAATTTCGTGAACGCCTGATCTTTTCGCTTCAATAACTTTGCGGCAGATGGCAGCCGGAGCTTTTTCACGGCCACCTGTCCAGGTCCCGTTTGGGCCATACACATTGTGATAGCGGGCCACGCGGCAAATGAGATCGGATTCTTCTTCAAAATGGCGGCACATTCGCTCGCTGAACAATTTTTCCCAGCCATAGCCATCTTCCGGCAGAGCCGGATAGGCATCCGACTCTTTGAGAGCCATCACATCCGGTCTGGTCTGCTTTTGTGCATTGTAGACACAAGCCGAAGATGCATAAAAAAATCTCTTAACTCTCATCTCCCGGGCCGCTACCAACATGTTCGTACTGGTCAATACGTTGAGCATACAAAGTACTTTATTGTTCTCAATGAATCCCATGCCGCCCATGTCTGCGGCGAGTTGATAAATATGGTCCGCTCCGCTGGTAGCGATCAGGCAGTTCTTCTTTTCCTTTAGGTCGAGGGAGAGGTTTTCAACACCATCCGTTATCTGGTGCCAATCTTCCAGGGGTTTTATATCTACCGCCCGAATAACTTGGACCCCACGATCCAAAAGATTTTTGACGAGATGACCGCCGATAAACCCGCCCGCTCCGCAAACTACCGCCTGTGGTGATTGGATATTCATGTGCAACTCCGAACCTGCCTACTGGACAAGGCGCAATCAAGCAGCCATCCGAGGTCCCCCGGATGGTGCGTATTCGCTTCCCAGCCTCTTCTGCCAATGTATGGATCTGGCGGCGCGGTGTTGTCAGCGTACTGTCATTGGATTGTCACAAAGTTTGAGCGAAGGGCTACTCTCGTCAGCTAATTAATAGGTCGATTCAGAATGTGGATCGTAGGCATCCCCGAATTTATTTGCATGCGTTAGCGTCCTGTTCCGGAGTATTGGAGCTTTCAAGTCGCCAAGGTCAACCGTATAGGCAGAAAAATGTACGGGCCGGGCTAAGCCATCAAGAATGGACTGCGGCACTCCTTCGATCCAAATGTGCAGCTTGTAATTGCCCGGTGGAATATTGCGAAGTACGAACGACTCGTTTGCGTCCGCAATCGCATATAGTGGCGTCGAGAGGGATAGCACGACGGCGCTCATCTCCGGATGGATGTTGCAAAAGATGTAGGAAATGCCCGCGCGCGGAAAAGTCACCGACTTGCTCGATCCGGCTTCATAAAGTCCCAGATCAAACCGTTTGCCATCAAAGAGCGAGAAGACGTTGTGAAAGAACGGATCGGCATTGGGAAACTGAACGACGCTGCCGACTGGAATGACCTGCAAGTGCGGAATGAATGTGCGATTCTTTTGCAGCAGAGTGTAATGACCATGCGGTAGAAAGGAAAGAACGGGCGTGCCCGCCCGTGGTTCCAGCCAAATGACTGCGGGTACTGGGCGATGCTTTCCCGGCTGGGAAGAAATGATATGAAGGCGCAGTTCGGCTGCCGAACTCTCCGAAGAACGATCCTGGGCGCACATCGCTCCTGATGCCAGAGCGACGGCGCAGAGCAGCCATTTGCCAACTCCGCTCTTTCTCATCAGAACTTGTATCCCGCAGCCAGACCGATGATATTGCTTCCGGCCGGGGCCCCGATAACGGGGGTGCTCTCGAGATGCCGGTATTCCAGAGAAAACATCAAATATGCGCTCGGACTGTAAATCACATTGCCAGTATAGGTGCGGTTCCTGGCAAGGTTCTGATACATGGTGCCGCCGGAGACAGCATAGCGCCGCAGTTCGTCGGCGAAGACGTTGTCCAGTCCGAAGGCGACGTTGAATTCTATCCGTTCCGTGAGCTTTTCCTTGAATTGGGCCCATCCCCCTACATCATCGAGCGAACGAAAATAATAATCGCCGGTATCCGGGTCGAAGTGATACGCAAAGTCTTTGTACGCTCCGCCTCCCAGACCACCCAGTGCCAGTCCACGGTAAATGCTGCCGGTCAGTTGCAAATGAGCCGGCAGCAGCAGGCGGCCATCCATGGTGGCCGCCCAGGCATTGAAGTCGTAACCGAGCGAACTGTGATGAGGAGCGAAATATCCGCCTACGCCAAAATGGCTGTTGTCATCGTTCTGCCTGGACCCGAGCAGAGCGACATGCGCCTCAACACCGGGCCAGCGGCTTTGCTCCGCGATACTGGCAGGCGGCACAGCTCCCGAGGCAGAGATCGTCGGCGACAAGGGTGCATCCCCCACATCGATCAGCGCAGCCTGCAGCCGCAGATCGCGCGAACCGGCGAGGCCGAAATCCTGGGTCACGCCCAACTGGGGGTTCCAGGTCCACAGGTTGCCGGACCAGGCAAGCGCCGGCACAGCTATAGCGGTCAACGACGTTGGCGTATCGGGGCTGAAGATCGGACGATCCAGAGAAAAATAAGCTTCGGTATCCTTCCATTGGAGGGCAGCGTGCGCGGTGCGGAGCCGCAGCAGCGTTGTATTTGTGTTGTAGTAGCCGGAGTAGTTTGTAACCGTACTGCCGGACTGCGGGCTGCCGTCGAAGTCGACGCGCAAATCCGCGTAACTGCGAGCACCGAACAGATGCGGCCCCCGCGCATCGAAACCGAGCACCGTCTGTCGCACGGAAGCTCCTGTACTGCCTGCGCCCGGCAGTGCCAACGTTGGTGTCGCTGCCATATCCACCGCTCCTGTATTCACAAAGCCGTTCAACAGCAACAGGCCGGTAATCTTTACGGGATACTTTGACTCACTTTCCACCTTGGTCTGCTCGTGAGTCGCGATCTGAGATTCCTGCATCGCCTGATGCTGACGGAGCTGCTCAATGGTTGCAGTTGTCTCTGCGGGTGAGGATTGAGTTGTCGAAGACAATGCCGGCACCGGAACAGGAGACGGGGAAGTTGCGGCTGTTGATCCACTCTGCGCCAGTTGGAGTTGCAATGCAGTCAACTCCTTACGCATCTCGTCCAGTTCCCGCTGAGACTGTTCGACTTGGGCTTGTGTGCGCGCCATTGACTCGGTCAATTTCTGGATCTGCTGTGACAGGCTTTCCCGATTGACGGTGGTTTGCCCATGCAGGATAGGCCCGGAAAATCCGAAAACAATCAAGGCAAGCGGCAACATTCGCCATGTGTTGCGAAGTGTGACGCGACATTCCCGGCTTCGTCTAGGTCCGCACATTCTCATCTGCGATCACCTGATCGTGACGTTCGGACTCTGACGTCGCCGTTGTGTCCTGCATTTGTAGTTCACGCGCCACCTTCATCTGAAAGATCGTTTCCCCGGGACGACTACTAAGAAGAACGACCCCCCCTCCATGCTCTACCGCAATGCAGTGAGCGAGTGTAAGACCAAGGCCTGTTCCCTTGTGCTTTCCCTCGCTGACGAATGGCTCGAGAACGCTCTCGCGAATCTTCTCTGGAACGCCGACGCCGTTATCGATCACACTTACGATCATCTCCTGCTCGCGCATCTCCAGAGTTATTGCGACCTGGGCCGTCGTTCCGGCGCTGCGAAGGGATTGGCAGGCATTGAGAAGCAGATTGTAAATCGCTCGTTCGATCTGCTTTCCATCGACAACTGCCTCGGTGTCCGCGGGATCGCCGTAATGCGTCACCAAGGTCACAGTTTCTGCGTCTGGGTGCGAGCGTATCAGCGCTACGGCGCGTTCAACCAAGGGCGCCATTAACTCGTGCGATTTCCTAACGCTGGCGCCGGTGCGGCTGAAAATCAGCAGCGATTCGATCATGTCTGTCGTACCAAGCACCGCCGCACGTATGTCCGCGAAGATTTCCGCGCGTTCTTTCGCAGAAAGCCGGTCGGAGGCGAGAAACTCCGAGTTGGCATAAACGGCGGCGAGATAGTGACGGAGATCGTGAGAGACCGAGCTTGCCATCCGCCCAATGGTCGCCAGCCGCTCGGATTCGAGCAACGCCCTGTTCGCCTGCTGAATTTCGTTTCGCATGCCGGCGAAAGCGGTGCTCAACTGCCGCACTTCCCGGGTGCCGTATCGGGGAATATGGTACTCTCCATCGCCCACGCCAAACGCTCTTACGCTTCTGGAGAGTTCTTCGAGTGGACGAGTGACGAGCCGCGACAGGCCGATCATCAAAGCTGTACCTGACAGGAGCGCCATGAAACCTGCGATCAGGACCATCCGATCGATGCGGTTGATAGAACGCTCCGCCGGTTCGAAAGATTTCAGAACGACCAATTGCAATGGAGACGTTGCAGTGGCGGATAGATTCTCCGTGGCGGCAAGAAATCGCGCCTTTCCAAGCATCACTGTCGCAGGTGCTCGAGGCGTCCCCGAAAGCAACAGAGGCTGCGTTGCGAAACTCGCCTGCACCGAGGGTTCCAGGGTGCTGGCGACGATCCGGCGGCCGCTAAGGAACGCTGCTTCGACACCGGTGGGCTGGCTGATCTGGCGCACAGTACGTTCGATTGAAACACCGCTCACAACATAGCCCAGCAATGTTCCCTCTTCATCGCTTCCGAAGTACAGCGGACGCACCGAGCAGGCATACAGCGATCCGCCATCGATGAGATAGAGCCTGCCTGGAAGAGCCAGCAGAGTTTTCAGTTCCTGGCGAAGATTATTGTCGGCAGATACACCCTTTGTGTATGCTGCCACGACACGACCGCCCGGGTCCGCAAGCGCGAATAGATCGTCGCCGCTCAGCTGCCAGAATTCGACGGCACCGTCCTTGATCGTAAGGTCATCGCCGCTTGTCATCAGCGCTTTGAGAGTGGGGAGTTCGGCAAGAAGAGCGTTCTCGCGCTCTAAAGCTCCCAGCCGCTCCGTTTGCAGATTCTGGAAGGCGACCACAGAACGATCGAGGTCCTGCGAAAGGTCGTCCGTCACTTGTGCTCGCAAACGATGGCGGATCAATAGTACACACAGGCTGGTCACGATTACGATCACCAGCGCCATGGCGATAACAAGCAGTACATGTGTACGGATGCCCTGCTTCTCGCGCAGCCGGGCTACTGATGGGCGGGTTTCATTCACGGGCGGATGGACGGCTTGAGGATCATGGGACAAATTTGTACCCTGCACCGTAGATCGTAAGCAGATGTCTGGGGTCCGCTGGGTCAGACTCCAGCTTTTGCCGCAGCTTCAGGATCTGATTGTCTACAGTCCGAGTTGTCGGGAATGCGTTATATCCCCAAACCTCATTGAGCAACACTTCGCGCGTGAGGACACGCTCAACATTGTCCGTAAAATACTTCAGCAACTTGAATTCGTGCGCGGTAAGGATAACTGGATTCCCACTGCGCCGTGCGGTCATCTTCTTAAAATCGATCTCGCAATCATCGAAGCGATAAATCGTCTGTGCGCTGGGCTTATGCTGTCTGCGGATCGCCGCTTGAACGCGGGCTGTAAGCTCCCGCGGGCTGAAAGGCTTTGTGACATAATCATCGGCGCCCAATTCGAGGAGGAGCACCTTATCCGCGACTTCAGTGATCGCACTGAGCACCACGATCGGAGTTTCGCTGGAGAGTTTCTTGAAAGTCTGGCACAATTCGCGTCCGGAGATATGCGGAAGAATCAGGTCAAGAACGACTGCGAGCGGCCGTTCGCTGCGAAATAAATCCAATCCGGCTTGACCATCACCTGCAACAACAGCAGCGTACTGCTCCTCGACGAAAATCCTGCGGAGCACTTTCTGCATGCGCGGATCGTCTTCCACAATAAGAATCGTGCCAAGATTTGCCGCGGGTGTAGATTTGCTTGCGGCTTCAACCACCACTTCGATGTCGTTGACCATGATTTGGGACCTCCCGCATCTATTCTGGTTGATCAGAGTCAATCTACGACGCAGACAATGCAAAAATTACAACCAAATGACAATAATTACAATCTGGTGACATTCCGATGTCTCGGAATGCCCCCGAGTGGGATATTCCTCCTCGCCGGTTGCCGTTGTCACGCGAATTCTGTTTCTTCGCCGGCCTAAGCGGGAACGGCGCCATCAGTCCGTGCTGATCGTCACTTTTCGCCTCGGCGCTTTGGTGGGATTTGCTTTTCGCAAAACACTCCAGGACCCAGAATTCTGTCGGCGCCGAGTTGCTGCTGTAACAATTCCGAGACTGATGTTTTTCATCGCTATCTTCAGACGATGTCCTGCAACTCAAGCCGTCTACAGCTTATACATACTTCCGGGCGGGACGACACAGTTCTTAAAGGAAACTCTGCTAATGCCGGTAAAACTGTGTTGCGTGGAATCAAATGCTTATTCGCGACATGCTTGCCGAGGTTCTCCGCAAACCACGGAATGGATAGTAGTAACCCCTGAGAAAGCTCAACCTTTGGCGCCCAACCTAGCAGCATCTTTGCCCTCGTTATATCTGGGCAACGCTGTTTGGGATCATCCTGCGGCAACGGACGGAACACAAGCCGGCTTTCAGAACCCGTAGCTGCCAGAACCTCATTCGCGCATTCGAGAATGGTAAATTCCTCTGGGTTTCCAATATTCACGGGATAGTGTTCGTCCGAGTGCATGAGACGCAGCATGCCATCAATCTGATCGGAGACATAGCAAAAGCTTCGCGTCTGACTGCCATCCCCATAGATGGTAAGGTCTTCCTCACACAACGCTTGCCTGAGAAAATTCGATATAACGCGACCATCGTTCAGCTGCAATCGGGGCCCATAAGTATTGAAAATGCGCACGAGGCGGGTATCCACACCGTAGTAGCGGTGATATGCCATCGTCAACGCTTCAGAAAAGCGCTTCGACTCGTCATAAACTGAGCGCGGTCCGATCGGATTGACATGGCCCCAATAGGACTCCGGCTGCGGATGTATGAGGGGGTCGCCATAGCATTCCGAGGTGGAACAGTGCAAAAACCTGGCTTTATACCTCCTTGCAACATCAAGAGCATTGCGGGTGCCCGATGAGCCTACGAGTAAGGTTTCTACTCCATGGATCGCATAGTCCACTGGGCTTGCTGGACTCGCCATATTGAACACCATGTCGACAGTGCCAGGATCGAACGGCCCCGAGATATCGTGTCTCAAGAAATCGAAGTGTGGATCCCGATTCAGGTGCCGTATATTTTGGACGCTTCCAGTCAGCAGGTTGTCGACTCCAAGCACGGCATACCCCTCGGCCAGAAGTGCATCGACCATATGCGACCCGAGAAATCCTGCTGCGCCTGTTACCAGCGCCCTTCTCTTTGTTTTCGCAACGGAAGGCATCTGTTTGGCAGCGGGAATCTCATCTGCCGAACGTCCAACACCGACATACGTCAAGCCCATTTCTTTCATCGCGCTGCTGTCAAACATGTTTCGCCCATCCAGTACGACGGGATGACCAAGCCTCAGCTTGATCTGAAACATATCCAGCTGAGAAAATTCGGCCCAGTCGGTAAGCACCACCAGAGCGTCGGCCCCGTCCATGACCTGATACGCGTTCTCAACAAAAGCAACACTTCCCTTCGGCAATATCTCTCGTGCATTTCTCATGGCTGCGGGATCATAGGCGGTGATGATGCAACCCTCGCCTATCAATGAACGCACCACAGAAATGGCCGGGGATTCGCGCACATCGTCGGTGCCACCCTTGAATGCCAATCCAAGAACGCCCAGCTTCTTGCCCTGCAGCTGCCCCAATGTATGCCGGATTTTACGCAGGAACTTGGCTTGCTGAACTTCATTGATCCGCTCAACTTCGTCCAGAAGTCTGAAATCCACGCCGGCTTTGCTGCTAATTGTGCGAAGAGACTTAATGTCCTTGGGGAAACATGAGCCGCCGTAACCTACGCCCGCTGCAAGGAAGCGAGGACCGATACGCTGATCCATACCCATACCCCGGGCAATTTCCGATATGTCAGCCCCGACCGAATCGCAGATATTCGCAATCGAATTGATAAAACTTATTTTTGTGGCAAGGAAGGCATTCGATGCATGTTTAATCAGCTCCGCACTTTCTGCACTTGTTCTAATGAGAGGCGCGGGGGAAGATGCAGTCCTTCCCCCGTCGATACCGATGCGCGACGCGTAGTATCGGCCGGAAGTAAGTGGATGATAAATCCGTTCCAATAATTTGTAGGCGTCTTCGCTTGCGGTTCCAACTACGATCCGGTCTGGATGCAGGAAATCTACGATTCCAGTTCCTTCGCGCAGAAATTCCGGATTCACCGCAATATCGAACATATTGCGTGGGACGCCATTCCGCAGCAACACTCTGATAATGGAATTGCTCGTGGAAACCGGGACCGTGCTTTTCTCAACAATGATCTTGTACCCGTTGATGGAATTTGCTACCTCCGCAGCGGCCTCCTCAACAGAGGAGATGTCGGCTTCGCCATTTTCAAGCGCTGGAGTTCCGACCGCGATGAAGATTGCTTCCGACTGAGCAACCGCATCACGCAAGCACGTTGTAAATGAAAGACGCGAGGGAGAATGCCGTTGCAGCAACTCGGGCAGGAATTCCTCGTGAATCGGGACATTTCCCTGTCTCAACCCGGCGATTCTTGCTGCGTTCTTATCTACGGAGATTACTGTGTGACCAATTTCCGCGAAACATGCGGCAACTACCAATCCAACATAGCCCGAGCCAATAACGGCAATGTTCACGGGTCGGTTCTCGACGACATTCTCCGCTGATTCGGAAGCTCCTTTCTCCCACCCGGCGTCTCCCGATGACGACACGGGTGTATTTATATATTTCGTCTTTGAGACAAAGTGTCTAACCTTCATCGGAATCGTCCTTTATCCCTTCACCGATACAAGCTGCGAGGCACCAGGCCCGCTGATTCGCCTGGTAATCAAAGTGGAAACTGTATCCGCGTCCTCAATGCTTGCATACTCTACCAACAAGCTGATCAGGACAATTGACCACAATGGAAGCAATAGATCGAACGGCTCAGCCTCGGCCAGACCGCGCACAACGACGAAGTACAAGATGCTGAGGAAGAGTACTTTCAGAGGGCCTCGCGGAAGCCTACGAATCTGACGATAGAGACTGCCGTATAAACCAACCAGCATCAAGATACCTGCCGCCCCGTAGGCATAGAACTGCTGTAACAGCTCATTCTCCGCATGCCTAGCTTCAAACTGATCGGAACCAAAAGGGGGAACGATCTTCCACATCGAGTCGAAGCCGTGTCCGACCCACGGCCGTTCAATCGCTGCATTGACAACATAGACCCAGATGGCAGTGCGGCCCGTCAGAGTTTCTGCCTGGTTTCCGGCAGTCGTGTAGATGTCGTAATACGCCTCAAACAAGCCCCAGAAAGCAAGGATGACCAATATCACTGCGGTAGTAAGCAGGACCTTGCTCTTCCGGCTTATCGATCTGTCCTGAATTATGAGAAAACTCTCGGCCAGCAGGAAGGCAACGATCGTCGTCTTGCTCAGACTGCGAAGAAGAGTCAGCGCGAGGAACAGGATGGCGAGTCCCCACTTCCCCTCTTTGCGGCGCATAAGATATTGGGCAAAAAAGATGGCGAACGCGCAAAGATTGCCGATCTGATTCGTGTTGAAAAACTCTTCATCGCCGAGTCGGAGATCGGACTGAGCGGGCATGATCCATGCGATCAACGCAAGGCAGCAGGCGCTCAATACGAATCCTTTCATCAGGGCGTTCGATACACCTGTCACTGATCCAGCGCGAAACAGCAGGACCACTATAGCAACGTCGGCGGCCATCCCGCACCAATAGGCAGCGGACGTCGACAGCGACACGGTACCGCTCCAAATCAGGCTACAGCAGGAAAAAACGAGGAAGGCGAGTACCCATCGGATACTCGACAGCCGCAGCATGGAACCGAACCTACGGTTCGCATATCCGAGGGAATGAAAGCAGACCAGAAGGAGAAGAAGCAAGTTCACGGCGAGAGCTATTTCGGCTCCGGCGCGGGGGTCTGTGCCCAGAGCGCGAACCGAGAAAAGCACAAGGATGATACTAAGGGAAAAATAGAACCCGACAGCAAACGCCAGACCTGTCGCCTCCGGTGGTCTGAAATTCTCCGCTCCTCCTATATCTGTGCTTGGATTCATAGCTCCTCACGGACTGGCGATCTTCTGTACCTCTGGTCGATTTAATGGGTATAGATGTCCGGAACACCCTGACTGCCGACCGCAGGTAGATGGCGCAGGAATACCACGATCGACCAGAGTTCATCGTCGCTGAGAGTACCCTTCGAGCCCGGCATTCCGGATGGCCGAATTCCATAGTCGAGGATCCACTTCAGCTGACCGTCCGTAAATCGCTGCACGTCCGGGGATGCCAGCGACGGGATCGGAGGAGAAGTGCGATCGACAAAAGGAACTCCCGTGTTCTGGCCATCCATACCGTGGCAGGCAACGCAGTAATGCGAGAAGGCCTCCTTGCCGTCAGCCCAGGTTTGCGGCGTGTAAAGCAGGGGATTTTTCTGGTTCTTGTTGCCGATGAAAAAATGATGTTCGACAGAAGTTATGATTTCTGTCTCGAGCTTTCCCGGAGGATTGGCCTTACAACCAGCGAGGCCCATAGCGAGAATTCCGGCGGTCGCCGCGATGAGGAAGCGCATCACTAATCCACCACATGCAGCTTCAATATCATCGATCCATGACCAGGACCGCAGAAGACGATGCAGTGACCGATGAAATCCCCCGTCTTCTCTGGCGTGAATTGCACTTGTGCCGTGCCGCCTGCACGTACCTTGAAGCTAACGTTCAGGTCACGAATGCGCAGTCCATGTGCTACATCTACGCTCTTCAACACAAGTACCACCGGCTGGCCCTTTTTCAAGGTAATCTCATCTGGCGTGTATGTAGATCGCTTGGCGGTAATTTCAATCGTCCGAGGCGCCGCTTGCGCCCAGACCGCAGTGGTAGAAGACCCCGCCAAAACCCCAACGAGCATAAACATCCGCATAACTCTCTTTTTCATTGACTCTCTCCTTAATACTTCCTGTTTGCACCGAGTGCAGATCCGATTGAGAGTCGGCGAAGGCTGTGCAGAGATTGCTTCTGTCGACCGCATACACCGGCTTACTCAATCTCAACTTAGCGATTTCAAACGATGAGTTGTCATGCACCGGTTAATCAATTGTCATCTTCTCGTCGTGTCAGCTGCGACAACGAGTTTCCATATTCGAGTGCATTAAGGATTGAAAAACCGTAGCAGCGCCCTGTAATCCGCCTCACTGAGCCCAGCGCGTACGCGCATGTGCCTGGCGATTGTGCCGGAAATCTGCGGCGGGAATCCCTCTGGCGCGTTGTGGCATCGGGAGCAGTTCTGATCGAACACTTGCTGTCCGCGATCCGGGTGCGCTGCGGAAACGGCTTTCGATTGCGGTTGGCGACGAGGCTGCGATGAGGCTTTCTTTGTCTGGCCTACGAGCGGTATCGCAGCGAGCAACAGAAATCCAAACATTATTGTTCTCGAGTGCTTCATCGTTTTCCTTCCACGTATGAAACTTTGACGCAATCAGATTGGTCCGGCAGCGGCAAGATTAAAAATTGGTCCGGCAGCGGCAAGATTAAAAACTTGAGCTTGCTAGAAAAGGAGCTCATATTCCGAACATTTGATGGTCGCTGCATAAGCCACAAGTTAACGCCGCCAAGGCGACGGCATGTCACGCAAGGGTCTAAAGTTTGTCATTCGATTGTCTCGGCGGTAGCTAGCTCATATACCGGACGAGGGCTTTAATCAGAGATAGGACTGACACGTTGTGATGTTTTTTACCTTCTGAGGTGAAGCCGCCGCGGACGCTTTGAACTGCGCCTGCGGATGGCGATTACAATTCGCTTACATTTTGGCGACCCATCTCTGACAACTCCTGGCCCGCGCACTGATAGCTTCAGTTCATGCCAATCCGATCGTCCATGTCTGCTGCCGATTTAGGGCACATTAAAAGACACTTCAGCTTTGTGGAGGGCCTTCGCTCGGCGGTTCGGCTCCTTGGACCCGGACAACGCCTATCGTTTGTATGGCTGATTGCAGAGAGAGTATCCGTGGGCATCTGCGACTTGTTGCTCGCGGGCATGATGTATCTTCTATTTCTGCTTCTGCAAGGCGGCTCGCCCTCGCACCATTTCTGGTGGATACCAAAGACGACTCTTACTGCTGCGCTGCTTACATCGGGTTTGGTTATTCTTCGCGCTTCGATGGATTTGTATTCGACGCGTTCCGTCGTCGGCCATATTCAAAGTCTCTATAGGGATTTTCTTCTTCGGCTCACACACGGCTACAGCGAAATGCGGTGGAGCAGGTTCGTCGAACGCAATCGCAGCGAACTCTTGAATCATTCAATTTATACGGTGCGCGAAGCTGCCAACTTCTATCAACTTTGCATCGAGTTGGTAGCGGCCGCGGCTGTCGTAGTGGTCATGACATTTGCTCTCGTGTATCAGAGCCCGGTGGCGGCTTGCGGGCTGGCCACCGCTGTCATCCTGTTCTATGTGGTGCATCGGTTTTTTATTCGCAAACGGCTTCGATTGGCCGCGTCGGAACGGGAGCAATCCTTGCGCATGCTCCAAAGAAGTTTGGCGGAGATGTTCACGTCCGGAAAAGAGATCCGCACATATGGGAATCACGATTTCTTTCATGATCGGATTAATGAGCAAGCCGGATGTCTGGCCGTAAGCAATCGGCGCGTCGCTCTGCTTCCACAGATTGCACGAATCCTTTCCGATCAGGGCGTTGTGTTCCTTTTTCTCTGCATCGTTATCGCTGTGGAACTGCGACATGGGGACGTACGTCGGCTGCTATCGCTTCTGGTGTTTTATTTCGTGCTCTCCCGACGCCTGCTTCCTCTCATCAGCCAGATATCGTTCATCGCCGGTCAGATGGAGAGCTCCTACGAGAACGTACAAATTGTTAATTCCGAACTCGACGAATGTCTTATGCATCGCGCGCCTGTGCAGACAATGCAGCTACCGCCTGCGGGTTTTGTTCTGGAACTTAATCAAGTGAATTTTTGGTTCGATGAAGGCCTACCAATCCTTCGGGACGTGAATCTTCGTCTGCGTCAGGGGGAAAGCATCGTGCTTCGCGGCGTCTCTGGCAGCGGCAAGAGCTCACTTCTGAATCTGATTGCGGGAGTTTCACAGGCTGCAACTGGCGTTGTGCGTGTGGATCGCGCAAGTGTCGCATATGTCCCGCAGGAGATCGCTCTCCTGGACGATTCGATACGAAACAACCTGCTCTTCGGGCTTGCGGGGAAGAGCGACACAGAACTGATGAAGGCTTTGGCAGCCGCCAAGCTAAGTGAATTTGTAGCTACGCAGCCCCTTGGCCTGGAAACTGGCGTCGGCGATAACGGAATCTTGTTTTCTGGAGGACAACGGCAGAGGCTGGGGCTGGCTCGAGCGATCCTTCGCGGCGCCACGCTGCTTCTATTGGACGAAGCGACTTCAGCATTGGATGAAGAGAATGAAGGGTATGTTCTCAAGAACCTGGCAACTGCTGGAATCGCCGTCGTGGTTGCTACTCATCGTGTTCACAAGCAGTTTTGTGCCCAACGTGTATTTTGGCTTCACGAAGGTCAGCTAATTGAAGAGGCGGAAGAATCCTGGAATTCCTCTCAAGGGGAGCTGCCAGACTGCGATGGTAAGGACGGCAGCCATCCTCTGAGCCTTGCGTATATCGGGACAAACGAGTGACGAATCGATGCCATTAGCAATGGCGATTCTTTTGATACTCAACCTGAGCGCAAGATGGTCTTACTGGGAAGACAGCTTATAAATAAATGCAGGTAGATCGCTCGGCTGCGAACCTGCTTTGCTGCATCTCCAATACGTTTCTTCTGTTGGCGAGCAAAGCCTTCCACCGGATTCACGCTACTTTTTATTTCCGGACTGGTTTGATGGATGCGGTTGTCTGGCACGTGCTCTCGTGCAAGGGATGGCTACCCGTTGCCGCACGTGTGTCCAAACTGAGCGGGTATTCCCGCAGTCCCGAGATCTGCCACGCGATATGCCAGAGAAACGCCGGATTGTTCCGCAGGTAGCGCTTCCACAGACGGCGAGGGTCCTGCATAAGTCGATGCAGCCACTGCAACCCGGCGCGTTTTATCCATTCGGGACAATCGCGAATACGGCCCGTATGATAATCAAACGCCGCTCCAACACCCACTAACAATGGCACCTGAAGCCGCTCGATATATTGCGCCATGAATCGTTCTTGTTTGGGAGTGCTCAGTCCTACCCACAGGATGTCTGGGTTTGATTCCCGCACCTGAACCAGAATCTCCTCCTCCTCTTTGGGGGTCAGGCTCCCGAAAGGAGGCGTATACGTCCCGACCACCTGCAGACCGGGGAATTTTTTCTGCAACGTTTCGCTCAGGAGTTCCGCCACACCGGGCTTGCCACCGTACAGAAAACTCCGGTAGCCTCGTTCGACTGAACGCCGGCACATGGCCGTCATGAAGTCCGGCCCATAGACCCGATCCATTTCCCGGAAGCCCTGATAACGGCCGATCCATGACATCGGCATTCCATCCGGAGCGTTGATAAATGCGCGGTTCAGGACTCGGAGAAACCTGGAGTCCGACTGTGCCTCCATCACTCCATGTACTCCGGTGACACAGATGTAACCTGGGCGCCCTGCCGCAACCCATTCATCAGCCATCTCGACTGCCAGCTTCAGATTGATGGCCGACACCTTCACCCCAAGTACATCGGCATACGCGTGGACGAAACCAGAGTCAGGCATAGTGACACCTCAGTGGCAGATCGAAAAGCGAGTCGGTCATACTCCCCCGCGCACCGCGAAGAACAGAGTGTGAATCAGAATGGCCATATCCATAAAGAAAGTGCGGTTCCGAATGTAATAGAGGTCATACTCAATGTTCTCGTGGATCGGGAGGGCTCTGTCCGCGCTGAGTTGCCACATCCCGGTAATCCCAGGAATTACCTGCAATCGCTGCCGCTGTCGAGAGTTGTACTGCTGCACAATAAAGGGCATTTCCGGCCGCGGTCCCACCAGCGACATCTTTCCCAGGAAAACGTTCATCAGTTGAGGCAGTTCATCCAGACAGGTCCGTCTGATAAACCTTCCGAGCCTGGTGATTCGAGGATCAAAGGATGTAGTCGGGGAAAATTCATATCTTGGCGCGTTCGTATACATCGAGCGGAATTTATACATGTCGAACAGCTCCCCATGCCGGCCCACTCTTTTCTGAACGAAAAGCGCAGGGCCGGGTGAGTCCAGCCGGATCAAGAACGCAATCAGAAAAAGCAGAGGAGCAAACAGAACCAGCAGAAAAGAAGACACAATCAGGTCTGCCATTCGCTTGGCGGCAGCGTAGTGCCACGGCGCAACTGGCTCCATCGTGGACGTAACCCGCAGGCCATCGATGTCAGTCGATTCCGTCCACGGCGGCTCCTGCAGAGGAGAACCGAGAAGAAACGCGATCCGTATTCCAGCCTGCTTCGCGGCATGTGCAGCCGCAGTCAGCTTTTCCGGGCTGAGATTTGGGATCGCAACCAGCAGCATGTTGCACTTGCAGGATTTCAGCAGTGCCGATGTAACCGGCCCACGGTGCACCGGAACCGAACGGGAGCGCCGATATCCCATCTCGAACATGCAGCCGCCAGCAAGCGCGGGGTCGTCGTCGATCACGGACACCGGATGGAGTCCGACCCGGGATGAATAAAGCAGGGCCGATACAATTCGCTTTCCGTTGTCGCCGCCGCCATAAACGACCACGCGGTCTATGCCATGCTCACGGACGTGCAGTATCCGGACGATTGAAGAAAATATCTGCTTCTGCAGAATCAGCAGGAGCGGAATCAGGACGAGAGCAATCGGAAATGCGACGCGGAAAAAATTCAGATTCAAAAGGAAACTGAATGGCAACAGGAGAAGCAGCGACTGAGCGGGAATTCGAATTGCGCGCTCCGTCTCCCGAATCTGAAGCAAGCTGCCTCCTCCGCGATAAGCGCCATCTCTTTGCAGCAGCAGCACCACAAATAAACCCGCGATGATACTTACCGCCGCTACCTGCCGCACCGGATATTGAGTCTGCGCACTAATATGCAGTGAAAGATAAAGAAAGTAAGCTGCAAATATGCCGGCAGCACAGGTTAGAAAATCCGCCGACACCTCGGCGAGAGCGACCACGCTCCGGAAGATCTCTCTGGAGACCGCCTCCCGCTCCTTACGAGAGGCTGCAAGAGTCTCGCCATAGAGTTGCGGCCTGACTGATTCAGAGGCGCCCATGTTCATCCTCTCTGACCTTCGACGTAGAACGGCGATCTGTTGCGTTCATAAAGATTGCCTTTCTGACGCTGCGGAGTGGAGTGAAGAGGAAAACGTAGCGTTTCGAAGGAGCGCTCCAGGCGCCCCGAGCCTGCGATAAAGGCCTATATACTGCTTCGCAAGAAACGGAGAAGAAAACTGCGGTAGAGAGATTGGCTCCTTTGCCGGTTGCCGGAGTGTTGCAACAATCGCTTCTGCAAGGGCCTTCTCGGCATTTTTTTGCAACTTCACAAACTCGCAATGCCCATTCCCCACCTCGCGATGGGCCGGTATATCCGAACAGACGACTGGGCAACCAGCAAGAAGGGCTTCGGCAACCGGCAAGCCGAAGCCTTCCGTTACAGAGGGTGCAACAAGCGCTTTACATCGTGCATAGCACCACTGCAGCTCCGGTTCCGAAAGTCCTTCGAGAAAATGAACGCGCTGGCCAAGGCCACATTTGGACACCACCCGATGAATGCCGCGGGTTTCAGGCCCGGCCATGCCTACGACAACCAGTTTCATACCCGCATCGACTTGCCCGGAGCGCAACAAGCGACCGAAGGTCCGGATCAGCAGAGGAATGTTCTTGTTGCGTCTGTGCTGCGCGACACAGAGCAGAAATGGCTCGCCTCGCCAGTCTGGGATTGGAGACTCTATGGCACAGACCGGCTCAGCCTCGACGCAGTTGTAGATTCGGATCGATTTTCGCCATGTAGTGGCCGACGCATACTGCCTCAACCGAACACTCGTAACTTCCGAGACGCAGGCGATCACGTCGATATTGCGGAGGCATTGCTGCAGAATCAGTCGATTGAAAATGAACTTCGGGAAGCCAAAGTTAAGAGGAATTTCATAGGGGTACAAGTCATGGAGCGTCACTACAGTCGGGCAGGCAAAGGAGGCTGCATTTACCGGCATAGGGTAGGACAGGTGGACAACATCGGTCTGGAGAGAGGCAGCCAGCGCCGGAAGCTGCCGATAGTACCAGAGATTCCGGCTGATCGAACTCGGCTCCATCTCGGCGATGTGAGTAGTAAGCCGATGGCTCGGCTTGAGTCCCGCGGCCGATACAAGTTCGCGCTGCCATGGCGCAATGACAAGATGCACCACGGAAATGTCCGGCTGCTGCAGAAGGCATCTCACGACATTGAAGGCGTGGCGCTGCACCCCGGAGATGCGGGAAGAAAAAGAAGCGGCAGCGATCAGAATCTTCATGCAGCACCTCGCCGTGACGCAAAGATCGCGTGACTCCGCCTGCGCAATACCGGGAGAACTTCAGCCGCAAGCATTTTGCGTGGATCGCTCAGGTCAAGTTTCGACCAGTGATCTCGCATCAGGATCAGAGCTGCAGTTGCGGCGAACGAGAGAAACGTCAACATCAAAGTGAGCAACAGACGCGGAGGAAACGACTTCTTCTCCGGTATTCCTGGAGGGTCGATCACACCGACAACCGGAACGTCCTTCGCCTCCTCGATGCGGGACAGCTCGTACTGCTGCGTGAGAAGCTCATAGACCGTCTCATCGACTCGCACCTGGCGATAAAGATCCGCATAGGGAACGGCAAGCCGTGGAAGCTGTCGTAACGGAGGATAGAGCTCGCCTTTGTCGCCAGCGTCAGATGCCGTATTCCCTTCGCCAGCGGTTTTCGGCATCAGAGGAGCGGACGAGCCCGCCATTTTTTCCAGTTCGCTGTGCAGACTTGCGATGCGCGCCTCTGTCTCCCGCACGCGCATGTTCCCATCTCCATAAATCTGACGCAGCGACTGGAGCCCGGATTGCTCCACCAGAAGCTCCGCCTGCACACGTGCGCCAGCATCTACCATCGCACGGGTCTGTTCTTTGATGTCTATGGTGTTGTTTGTACTCGAGAATTCGCTCAACTCGAGCTGTGCGCGTTCGAGATTCATCTGAGCGGTGCGCAGACGCTGCTCAATGAATACCCGTTCCCGGTGCGCGGCCGAGGTGTTGGTTCGCATCACAAGCTTGTTCAGTTCGTCCAGATATCCCTGGGCCAGATCGCGGGCCCGCACTGGACTTTCGTCCTGTACAGCAATCGTGATCACGCCACTTTTTTTATTCTCTGTGACGCTGGTGGAGTGCGCGAGATGCTTGGCCGTGTCTATGCGATAGCGATTGCGATAAACGTGCTGCAGATTGAAACGGTCGATAAGATGGCCGCTGACTGTTGCACTGTGCAGCATGTCGATGAAGAGCGCAGTGGTGGTATGTCCGCCCAGCAGACTACCGGCAAGGCTGCCCAGCCCCCCAAGGTTTCCGCTGTGGGAAGCGAGAGCAGCGAACATCATCGCGCCGGAATTTTGTTGATCGGGCGGCATAATGCTTGTAACGGCCTTGTAGCGTTTTGGAATGACGAAGGCGATGGCCAGACTCACCAACAATGAGATTGCCGTCACTCGCGCAAGCCTCCGGCGATACTTCCAAAGCAGCCTTGCGCGAACTGCCCAATGCGTCTGCTGACCTGTCAGCGTTTCCTCATTCTTCTCCAGCGTTGCGAGGACAGAACTGTGGATCATTGTCTTTGCCTCGCAAGTAGCCTGTAGACCAACGGAACATCAAGCCTGGTGTCGTAACGCATGCTCTGTGGATCGAAAAGCCCGGCGATATAAACTGTGGCGGCAATCATGAGGCACCCAGGAATAATCGTGAAAATCTGGACGGTTGACATAGCGTTAAAGAGCCGCCACCGAGGCAGTAATGGCAATGGACGAGGCGAGTTGTGCCGTCGTCAAAAGATTTCGCCACAGTAAAGAAGCGCCGATGATTTTCTGTGGCACTACGACGACGTCGCCCGGATTGAGCCTGGTCGAAAGCACATTGGCATCGAACCATCCTCCCGAGTGGCGGCCAACGATGGAGCCATTTGCGCGAATGATGAAGACCTCCCTGCGATTCGCGGTCGAGTTCGTTCCCCCCGCATGGCTCAGATACCATCCCGCGGTTTTGTCAGGAATAAATGTGAGTGCAGTCGAGTTGTAGACCTGGCCTGTTACAAGCACAAAACCAGGCTGTTTCGGAATCGTCAGAACATCACCGCGGCGTAGCTCGATATCCGCAGGAGTATTGGCCCAGCTATCGATATTGGCGCTGATATGAATCACCATGCGGCCGGTTGGAGGATGGCTCTTCAAATCGGAAAGCACCTCGTCTTCCTGCGCCTTGATGAGCTGCAGCGTCGCACCGCTACCTCCTGCTCCCACGTTCGGCGAAAGCCGCGCAGCCGCCGAGTTCGTTTCGATCTGCCGAATAAGTTCCTCGCGACTCTGCTGTTGAAGTTCTCGGACCTGGTCGCGAACCAGCACTGCACCCATTGGATAGGCGGTTTGGAGAAGGCCCCCCGCCCGTTGCAAAACGGAACTCAGGCGCTCGCCGTCTTTGAAGCCGTAGCTGCCTGGAAACCTGACCTGCCCCTGGATCGTTACCGATTCACCGATATCGTTCCAATTGGTGATCTGATGAATCGACAGGATTTCCCCTGGTTTGAGGAGAACGTCTGCGTTCGGGTCAGTCCCCGCGATGGCAGACCCGATTTGCACCGTCGCGAGATTTTCAACGACTTGATTGCCATTGGTCACGCGATAGCTGGTCAGGTCGGCGCTTTCGAGCAAAGCATCGCGCTTGAAACCCCCTGCCATGCGTACCAACTGCGCCGCAGTCATGTCTTTCGAGAGTGGATATGCACCCGGTCGCAGCACTTCACCGACGATTGTGACTTTCGGCGCATCCACTTCATAACGTCCGAAGATGCGGATAGTATCGAAGGGCTCGAGATCGATACTTGTATTCCCGATAAGCACATCGGGAACATTGAAGTCGATGGTCTCCGCATGAAGATCTGGAGGCACCAGACGGACAATCTCTCCATGAGCAGCAGGTTCAGGCAGCATGTCCCGATAGCTGTGTAACACATCGCCAAGGTGCATTCCATCCGTATAGGGGAAGCGGCCCGGACGCACGACATGGCCTTCAAGGTAGATGACGCGTTCGCTGTACGGCAGGATTGGTTCGATGCGAATCCTGTCCCCGTCCCTTACCTGAAAAGCAGCGATGATCTCACGATCCGACTGCGGGCTTTGCTTACTTGCAATCTGCAGCGTGACGGTCTCACGGTGATGATTCGTGTCGATGCGCTCGATTCTGATATGGCCCAACGAAGCGGCGGCCGTAAAGCCGCCAGCGTCGTTGATGACAGTGGCAAGCGTTGATTCACCGGCTTCCAGCTCATAGATTGCAGGACGCTTGACCGCGCCGGAAACAGCGATTTGAGAGCCCGCCGGAGGCACCACAAGCGTATCCCCACTCTCAAAGTGGGCACTGCCGTTGCGGATTCCGTGAAGGAGGAAGTCATAGAGGTCGACATCCTCGACCAGTTGCTTGCCACGATAGTGACGCAGCGTGCGAAGCGAACCGACGGCTGTCGGACCGCCAGCAGCATAAAGAGCACTCAAAGGAGTTGCAAGCGAGCTGATGTCGTAGCCGCCAGGACGCTGCACATCGCCGACTACATAGACACGCACGGAGCGCAAGCGCGAAACGGTAACCGCGACCTGCGCATTGCGGTACTGCCGTTTGAGCGCGCCTTCAATCAGGCTCTGGGCTCGACTGAGAGGGAGCCCTGCGATGTCAAGAGAGCCCGCTTCAGGCAAGAAGACGCGGCCGTCGCGGTCAATGACGCGGGTGATGCTCTGGGTGATGCCTCCCCACAGATTGATCGTGAGCGTGTCCCCCGGGCCGACGACATAGTCCGGCCCCAGAGGCACGTCGAGCGGGGTATTGCGGCCTGAGATCTCACCCGTCGCGGGAGAAATGTTGCGGTTCACGAAAACTTCCGAACCAAAACGTCTCAATGGGGCGGTTGGATCAGGGATCTGGGTGTAAAGATCGCGCATCGATCGCAAATTGTAGGGTGCCGGCTTCCGGAGAACCTTCGGCAAATCGGTCGATGCGTTTACCTCTTCACGCCCTCTCCTTTCCGCCAAGCTCTGGCGGTTGCCGGCAGAGCTCAACGATCGAGTCGAAGCTATCGGCAGGCCGTTTTCATCGATGCGCGATTGCCCCGTCATCCCGTTGGGCTCCGCAGAGATGGTATCTGCGCTTGTATCGCCAGACTGCGCAGGAACGCGCTGTGCGGATGCCAAACCGGTGTTTCCGATTCCTCCACGGGCACTCGATGCTGTCGTTTGGAGATCGTTGTCGGAAACATATCCACGCACGTGCAGAAAGGTTGTAATGTTCGCTCGCAGAGCTGCGCTGGTGGCGATCTGGTTGTCGAGCATTTCGTCAGATATATCGTTAGCATCGATCTGGACACCCTGTTGCTGCATGCGATCCGCTACCTGCGACTTCAACTCCACAACCAGATCGGGATTTTGTTCCATTAGGTTGATGATCTGGTCAGATGAGAGAGCTACAGGAGCCGTCAAACTGTTGCTGCTTTTCGAATTGTCCAGATACTCGTCGGAATTCTGGTTATCGTCCGCGGTCGTTGGGACTGCGCTACTGCCTTCATTTCCTGAGGGCTGGGCTGCACTTTGCGTCGAAGGCGCAAACGACGCCTGCCCGTTTGCGTTGGCTTCAGTGATGAAGAAGAACGCCAGCAACGAAGCCACTGCGAATAGGGTCACTCGTGACATGCGGACTAAACAAATGTTCGCATGCGACTGTTGGCTTTGAGTCATATCGGCTGCACCGGCAAAAGTGGAAGTTTGCGCATGAATGTTTCTCTCTACACCCTCAAATGTAAAGAGCCAGAACCGCAGACGTGTCATGTCTTCGTCAGCGAATTGTCATTCTTTTGTTGTGCATTGAAGAGGCCGCTGGAGAGGTGCGAGGTTCCGAAATATACGTGGACTGCGGATTCACTTGCAAGGTTGATACTCGCGTTTGCACTAGCGCGATATCATCGCCACGCGTGATTCTGTGTGACAGAGACGGTGGTCGACCAACTCAGCAATGCTCAACATAACCAGGCCATGCCTACTCGCAAATTGATCGACCTCATCCCCTTTTGCCATGGTTCCGTCCGGATTGGTAATTTCGCAAAGAACGGCAGCCGGTTTCATTCCAGCCATCCTGGCTAAATCTACGCATCCCTCGGTATGCCCTTGGCGAGCCAGCACGCCACCCGGAGCTGCCCTCAGGGGAAAAACATGGCCTGGGCGAACCAGGTCGCGAGGTTGAGCATCTGTTTCAATTACTGTACGGATTGTCGTTACTCTGTCTTGGGCCGAGACTCCAGTCGTAACTCCTTCGCGCGCGTCGACCGTTACCGTGAAGGCGGTCTGAAAACAGCTCTCATTGTTCGAAACCATCTGCGGCAATTCGAGCCGAGTGAGTATCTCGTCGGTTAAGCACAGACACACGATCCCGCTTCCTTCGCGAATAAGAAGAGCCATGGTTCGCACCGAAATCGTCTCAGCCGCAGCGATCAGATCAGCTTCGTTCTCGCGGTCGAAATCGTCCACGAGAATGACAGGACGCCCTCGACGCATATCCTCCAAAGCGCGATGAAATCTCTCTTCGAAGGGAAATGCCGCAGATGGGGGCGTGGTAGCAACGGAAGGAAATGAGAGCATTGAAATACCTCGGCTGAAATAGCAGTGACACCGCGGTGTCCACTCGCTCCCTAATTCGCTGGGCCCCGAAGATTGATACTCCCATGGCCATCAAGAAGGAAACGCATTGTCGTCAATTTAGTCGTCCTCCAATTGCGGATTGTCATGCCAAAGTAAAGTGATTGTCACTGCTTTGTTACCGTACTACTTTGAGATCAAGATTCCGAGGACAGCTTGTTGAGAGCCCACACTCGACCGCGAATTTCCGGTTGGCGATTGGTTAAGTTACAAGTGACAATCAATTGACAAAGGGCAGACTATCCAGAGACACATCGGGCAACGCATTTCGCTAGTGTGGCTCTTATGTCGCGTCTGATAGTGAGCTTCCCTTTCTCCAGAATGGCACGGCCAGCGAGGTTTGCCATCTTCGCTGTGGCCCTGCTCTCTGCGGTCCGGTATGGAACCGCACAAGATACTCCGCTGATATCCGGCGGCGTCGGATTCTTTACCAGCACCAATGGGGGGAATACGACTTATATGCCGACTATCCAGCCTCTGCTGGCTGCGCCCATCGGGAGTCGTTTTCTCATCGAGTCGCGGGCAACGCTGCTCGAGAACTTCTCACCGGGCCAGTCTGGCTACGACCACACTCATTTCATCGGCCTTGCGTATCTTGAGGGGGATTACTTCGCTTCGCCGCATGTCACCATCTCCGGCGGCAGCTTCCTGATTCCTTTCGGCACCTATAACGAGCGTCTGTCGGAAATCTGGATCGGCAATTTTCAGGATGGTCCGCTGATTTCCAGTCTTGGAACAATGTCCACCGGCACCGGAGTCGGCGGGATGTTGCGGGGGTCCGCCATCTCGCGGCCCAAATACTCCATCGACTACGCCACGTGGTTTTCCGCCCGCAGTGGAAACGAACAGTTCAACTCAAAGCGTTCCTCCGGAGTTCGTACCAGCCTGTACCTGCCTCAGAGCCGGCTGGAAATAGGTCTCTCGTATGATCGTCTGCTACAGGGAACGCGAGAGAACTTCTATGGCATGCACGTATGGTGGGAGCCTGCGAATACCGCCTTTCGCCTCCGCTCCGAGTTCGCGCGCGGTCATCATGCCCAGGGCTACTGGATCGAAGCCGATTACCGCACACAGGCATTCGGCGGCCTGGACAGTTGGATCGGACGCTTCGAGCCCGTATTCCGCATGCAGCAGACCTTTCGCCGCGACACGATCGTCAGCGACGGTCTTCCGCTTGTAAATACGCAACGCGCCGATTTCGGGTTCGACTACAACCTGCCGCATAACACGAGAATCCTTACCAGCTACTCGCGGCAGTTTTCTTCCTCCCGCAATGAAAATATCTGGGAGACGGGAATCGTCTATCGGTTTCTCTTCCCAGGCTGGAAGGGAAAATAACCATGGGCCAGAAGTATGTGTTGGTCCGTACCTTGTCCCGGTATGACTGCACTTAAATTCACAACACTGCTCCAGAGAGTACGGCTTCTCTGGAGCAGTGTTGCTGAAGGATGAAATCATTTTCTTAGTTGAGGGTTACTGTCAAGGCCGCACCGTAGTTCTCCTTGTTGCTGCCGTTGCTTGTCTGCAATGCCCCAATCGCGATTTGATTCCAGTAGCTGGCGCATGGAGCGGTTATAGGCACCGTCACCTTGCAAGTACCCTTGGCTGGAATCGAGCCGCCCGTCAATGTCACCGACGAACTGCCCTTGACGGCAGTCACAACTCCGCCGCAAGTACTGGTGCCCTGGCCGGCAACCATCATGCCCTTGGGAAAGTGGTCGGTGAATGGCGCCGTCAGTTTTGCAGCGCTGCCAGCGGAATTATTCAGGTTGATTGTAAGAGTCGAGTCTTGTCCCTTCTTAATGGAATTCGGGGAGAAAGACTTGCTCAGCGTGGGCCCAGTGGCCGCCGTTGTGGTGACGGTCAGGGTACCGGAGGCTGGGTTTTTGTTGCTGCCGTTGCTGGTCTTCAGTACTCCCACCAGCAGCCGGTTCACATATTTGCCAACCTTGCCTACGGTCACACGTACCGACACCGTACAGGAACTGTTTACTGGAATCGTGCCTCCAGTCAGTGTCACAGACGCACTCCCCTTGTTCGCTGTAACGGTCCCTCCACACGTGTTGGTACTGTCGCCATAGACCGTTAAGCCCGACGGCAAGTTATCGACCAATGGCGCGATCAGCTTGGCGGCAGTCGCATTCGGGTTCCTCAGGACAATGTACAGTCTTGATGTTCCACCCGGTACGATGTCACTCGGCCAAAAATACTTCCCGAGCGAGGGCGGCCCGCCAGCAGGCGGGAGTGGGGACACGATCAGGGTTGCGACGGCGGGCTGGGCGTTATTTCCGGCGCCGGTTTGCAATGCGCCGGCTTGAATAACGTTGTAGTAGCTACCCACGCAGGCGCATTCGGTGGTTACGGGTACCGTAACCGTGCATGAACCAGCGGCCGGGATCGAACCTCCGCTCAGGGTGACGGAAGAGCTGCCCTTGACCGATACCACCGTGCCGCCGCAGGTGGTGGTTGCAACGCCGTCGATGACCAGTCCGCTCGGCAGACTATCTGTCAGTGGTGCAGTCATGCTGGTGGCGGTGCCGTTCGAGTTGTTCAAGGTAAGAATAAGCTGCGTAATGCCTTTCTCCGGAATGGTAGAGGGGCTGAAGGTTTTTCCGAGCGTGGGAGGAGTGCTGCCACCACCACCACCACCACCGCCACCACCGCCGCCGCCACCGCCACCGCCACCACCGCCACCGCCGCCCGTGCCGCCTGTAACTGTTAGCGTGGCGACTGCCGGGGCCGTGTTGCTGCCATTGCCGGTCTGCAAGGCACCGGAGGCGATTGAGTTGAGATAGTTACCTCCGGCTGCGGCCGTCACATCGACGGTCACCGTGCAGGAGCTATTGGCTGCAATCGAGCCGCCATTCAAGGTCACACTGGTGCCGCCTGGGTTGGCATTTACCACTCCGCCGCAGGTGTTGCTGCCGCTATTGGAGGCCACTACCCCAGCTGGAAACGTGTCTACGAGCGGTGTTGTCAGGCTGGTAGCGCTGCTGTCAGGGTTGGAGAGAGTCAGGGTAAGGGTTGAAGTGCCGCCCGCGGCTATCGTAGCCGGTGAGAAGCTCTTTCCAAGCGTTGGTGGAGTGATGACTGGCCCCGCGCAGGACGGAACCGAGATCGTGTTGGAATCCAGAGTTACGGCCCCATTTTCAGCCAGGGCTCTTCCGGATAAAGTTGCGTTTGTAGTAAGACTGATGCTCGTTAACGCCAGGATATTACCAACGAACTTTGTACCGGTACCCAGAGTGGCAGAGCTGCCAACCTGCCAGAAAACATTACACTGACCAGCACCGTTGGTGAGCAGTACGGACGAATTGCTGCCCGTAATCAGGGTGCTTCCGATCTTGAATATAAAAACAGCATCCGGGTTGGCTCCGGCGTCCAGAGTAAGGACTCCCGTGAGTCCTACCGAAGATGAAAAGCAGTAAACACCCGGGACCAGCGTCAGTCCGCTCAGGTCGGTTGGAAGGTCATAGGTCTTCGTGCATGCTTCGCTGCCCAGCTCTGTAAACGCCGTGGTGGTAGCCGCCTGAGCCTGGTTCGCCAGCGCGTCCGCTGCATGAATTGAGCCTCCTAACACTAAGCCGGGTGGAAACCCAGTAACAGCTGTGCCGGGACTTACACCGAGATCGCCGGTAATGACGCTCGGGCCAGTGTTGGTCACTGTCGAGGCCCCGAGCACCGCGAAACTTTGCGCCGCACCCAGGGAGGGAGCCGTCTGCGCCCATGCTGAAGAGCATGAGGCTGCGCCAAAAAGCGCAATAAATAATGTGATGAATCCAATCTTTTTAGAAATGTCCTTGAACATCCGCATTCTATTACTGAAAGCTGTCAACATACTCGCATCCCTCTAAAGCTGAAACTGTAGAAATTCGCCCGTGTTAAGACAAGTGGTCGTCCGCCCTTTTCATGCCAAATAAGCAGGCACGGGTATGTAGGACGTCCTGGTAACTTCACTTGTGAACGATCAATAGTCTTCACGGTAACGGGGGGATGCCGTGATTCTTACTGTGGGAATAGTCTTCACGGCAGGATGCCATGATACTTGTAGGCGCCTTGAAACTCGCGTCACCACAGGTTTTTCAATGCAGCAACAAATTTGAAATGAACTACCCGAATTCCAGGTCAGATTAAATGACCTTTCACTACGCTAGGGGTTAGAACATCAACCTGTCTGTGCAATATGGCACAGGTCATAACTAATTCACAAATAACACCTTTAGTAACGCTTTTGTGTCGAAGTAGTTAATACACGAATTGTGTCGCAAATACTTGATTTATAAAAAGAAATAGGTCTACGCACTGACTCGCATTTGAACTTGCTAATTTCTTGGTCAACAGCCCCCTTCTGCTCTCAACATCATCCAGAGCTATCCTGATGTCCCCGATGGGCTATCGAATTGTTGTTATACCTGGCACGTTCCCTGCCAACATTAGGCAAAGTAGGCGCATCTCATTTTCTGGCCATCTATTCATTGAATCTGGTGGCACGAAATTCACGGATCGCAAGAATTGCTGTGCAACATAATCACTGGAGCGCTGTTAGATACTCCTGCTGAGGAAGCTTGAATCCATGATAAAGCTAACCACAATGCCATTTGACTCGGTCGGTTTTCTTGCGAATGCCGGCTTAGGAAGAGCACTCGTCTCGCTGAAGCCAAAGCAGATTATTTATTCACAGGGAAGCCATGCAGATTCAATTTTCTATCTGCAAAGTGGACGCGCGAAACTCACGGTCGTTTCGCATGCCGGCAAAGAAGCTACCATCGCGCTTCTCTCCAAGGGGGACTTCGTTGGAGAGGAATCAGTAGCAGCGATACCAGGATTACGTCTGGCGACCGCTATAGCCATAACCGCATGTTCCGCGCTTGAGATACAGCGGAAAGAGATGCTCCACGCGATACACCATGAACTTGCGTTTTCTGACGTGTTTCTAGCATTTCTGCTGACCCACAGCATGCGAATTCAGGCAGACCTTGTCGATCATCTTTTTAATTCCAGCGAAAAACGATTGGCTAGAATCCTTTTGTTGATGGCGGAATTTGGAAAAGAAACTCAGCCGGAAACATTGATTCCGCAGATCACCCAGGAAACTCTGGCGGAAATGGTCGGAACCACGAGATCTCGTGTGAATTTCTTTATGAATCGCTTTCGCAAGCTCGGCTTTATTGAATATAACGGACGAATCAGGGTTCATAAGTCGCTGCTCAATGTCGTTCTGCATGATTGATCATACTGACGAGCGAAGTCTGGCTGGGAACCTCAGTAGAAGTCATTATGCGATCGCAACGATGCGCGTTTCCAGTGCGCTGAGATAAGCAGTGATGTCCGGAAGCGCCGGCATAGATATCAGCTTGCATGACTGGATGTGACCCTGACAATGCTAAATCGGTACTCGACCTTCATCTTTCGTCAAGTCGATGAGACCTGAGGTTCATTTTTTACTCGGTCCATCCTGTTGCTGCACGATCGTTCCTTCTCCGGGGAACGGCCATTTCGTGTTCAGGAGGATTTCTTTTTCGCGTTCTTCTTTAGAAACGTGGTTGACTTTCAGATTCTCGAAAAAATGCACGCCGGTTTTTCCTGCTGTGGCGATATCGATGTCGCCGTCGCCGTCAAAGTCTTCGGTGACAAATTGGGTGCCCGCGCCCGCAGTGCCGTTGACGGAGATGGCGTAGCGGGTAAACTTCGCGGTCTTTCTGTCGATCTTGTAGTAGTAGACGACCAGCGGATCGTAGGAGCCGGGATCGTGCCCGGAGTGGCCGCGATAGCGCTTGCCGGTCAGCAGCTCGGGTTGGCCATCTCCGTCGAGATCGACCAGCTTGAGCGCATGGATCTGCGAATACGATTCATCGATGGTGTGGCGAATCCAGTGGCGGTTCGCTCCCGTACCCTGCTGCTCCAGCCAGTAGAGTCCGTAGCTGTGGCCCTGGCCATAGATAATATCCAGCTTGCCATCGTTGTTCACGTCATAACCGAGGATTGGAAATCCGGCGTCGCCCAGGTTCCAGTCGGGGTGCCACTTCCATTGATCGCGGTTCGCGTCGATATTTTCGAACCATCCATAGGGTGTGAGGACATCGGCCTTCCCGTCGCCGTTGACATCGGCAATGCCGATGCCGTGACCATCCTCCGCTTTGCTGCCGGAAGAAATTCTATGGACGATTCCGTCGGGACTTTCAACACCTTTGTCGCGGCTGTGATCCTCGCCGAGGTGGTGCACGACCGGCTTCGCGCCTGAAAAATCTACCCATAAAATGCCGGAATGGTTGTAGTGCGCGAGCACGATGTCGGGCTTTCCATCGCCATTGATGTCGCCCATCCAGCCGCCCTCAGTGTCGTAACTGTCGGTGATGAAGTGGCGCTTCCACATCACGTTCGGCTTCTTCGGGTTTTCGTACCACCAAAGGCCGTTGAGCATCCATCCGGTGGTGACCACATCGGGCGCGCCATCGTGATTCACATCGACCGTCCACTCACCACAGTCAGAAACAAATTCACCAAGAATGCCAACGGTGCGGTATTGATGCTGTTTCCATGCGCCTCCCTGGCGGCCGGGATTCTCATACCAGTATGCGCCGCTCACCAGATCGATTTGCCCATCGCCGTTCATGTCGAGCGTCGTGATCCCTTCAGCATGATCGTTTCCGAGCCGATGAACAAAGAATGTTGCCTGAGGAACTCCATAAGGCCCGTTGCCGGGCGTTGTCTTGCGCGGCGTGGATGGTTGTTGGGCGATGAGATTGCCGGAGGTCATGGCGCAAACCAGAAATGCACAGCAACGAAATATGTTTTTCATAAGTTTCCGATCGTCAATACTTCTGTTCTATCACCCGACGGGGCACCCGATAGAATCAAACGCAGAGAATTCTGATCAACCAGCATGATCGACAAGCGGACAGATCGACCAGCAGTCGGAGAAACTACGCGCGCCTCTCTCAGCAGACGCCCAAAGTGGCTGCGACTTTCGCACGAGTATACGGCGTTTTCCGCCACCCTGCTGTTGATGGTTTCCGTCATGCTGTCCCGCGTGATTGGCCTGGTGCGGATCAAGGTGATTGCATACTTGTTCGGCGCAAGCTCGCTAACCGATGCTTACACTGCGGCATTTCAGCTACCCGATATGCTGACGTATCTGCTGGCGGGCGGCACCGCCTCCATCACGTTTGTCACCATCCTGAGCCGCTACCGGGAACAGGGCCGGGAACACGACGGCGAGGAGGTGCTTTCGGTAGTGCTCAGCGTGATGCTGCTGGTGCTGGGCACGGCGATCATTCTGGGCGAAGTGTTCGCGCCGTACTACACGCAGATTTTCTTCCACGGCTTCGATGCGGAAAAGGCTGCGCTATGCACGCACATGACGCGCATTCTTCTGCCTGCGCAATTGTGTTTCTTCGCCGGTGGCGTGCTGGCGGCGGTGTTGCTGGTGCGGAAGCAGTTCGCATGGCAGGCCATCTCCCCATTGATTTATAACCTTGGCATCATCCTGGGCGGCGTCCTGCTGGCCCGGCATTTCGGCGTGTCGTCGCTGGCGATCGGCGCTCTGGCGGGCGCGATCGTTGGACCGCTGCTGCTGAACTATGTCGGCACTCGCCGCATCGGCCTGCGTCTTCGTTTTTCGCTCGACTGGTCTAATCCCGGGCTGCGGGAGTGGGTGCGGATGTCGATCCCGCTGATGATCGGCGTTTCCCTGGTATCGGCAGACCAGTGGATTTTGAACTACTTTGCGTCGGCAGCCAAGGGCGATATTTCGAAGCTGATGTATGCCAAGACCCTTTTCACTGCGCCGATGGCAATCCTGGGACAGGCGGCGGGCGCGGCTTCACTTCCTTTTTTTGCCGCATTGATCGGCCAGGGCAGGAACCGCGAATTCGCGGCTTCGGTGAGCCGCATTGTCACACGCATTTATGCATTTGCATTTCTGCTTTCGGCATGGATGATCGGGCTGTCGCGGCCGGCGGTCGATCTGGTGCTGCGGGGCGGGTCGTTTCATCACTCCGACGTGGGACAGACTGCGCTTTACTTCACCTTGTTTGCCGGGTCGCTTTGCTTCTGGTCCGCACAGGCCATTTATGCGCGGGCGTTTTACGCGGCGGGCGATACCTTTACGCCGATGGCTGCCAGCACGTTGATTGCCGCCGCTTCCATTCCGCTCTACTGGTTTCTCTTCCATCGTATGGGAGTGGCGGGCCTTGCGATTGCATCCGACTGCGGCATCGTGGTGCAGACCCTTGCGCTGGCATGGCTGTTGCATTTCAAGCGCCTGGTCGCCTGGAGCGGACTGGAATACATGGAGCTGGCCCGTTCGCTGGCGGCGGCTGTTGTTTCGTTCGTCGTGCTCTATGGAGTGGTGCGGGTTCTGCCGCGAACTGCTTCGTTCCCGCATGATTTGCTGCAACTGGCTTTTGGCACAGCGGCGTGGATGGGATCAGCATGGCTGGTGCTGCACCTTACCCGATCGACATTACCGCGGCAGCTGACTAGCCGCCTGCGCAAACGTGAAACGGTCCTTGCTCCGACGCCGCTTGAACAGCGGCCCTGACTTTTACTTTGAATTTGGTCATCAATTAATCCGTTGGAATTGTCATCCTGAGCGATACAGCTGCTATTGGGCAGCTTCAATCTTCTCTTCATGCTGGCTGGCCTGCACTTCCGGCACGCTGCCGTCGTTCACGATCACGCGGCTGGGCTGGCTGTCGAGCAGTACGCGCAAAGCTGCGCGGGTGTGAGACGGCACCAGCAGCCGCTTGGTCTGGTTTGTCGTTGTGGACTCTACTGTGACCGAAACTTCGGCAGAACAGAAACCGTCATTCTGAACGTCAATGGAAACGAGGTAATTCCTCGCCGCGCTGTTTTTTGTCAGGATTGGCCGCCGATATGCGCTGGCAATGTGAAGGTCGGGCAATCCCCGATCTCGATAAACCCAGTCATCGAAAAGCCACTCCAGGTCTGTGCCGGACGCCTTCCGCAGCAGGCTTTGGAAATAGCTGGCTTCCTTGTCGTTCGCCGGGTTGTAGGCCTGTAGCGTGGTGGCAAAGGACGTATCTCCGGCGATGTCCCGGAGCATCCACAGTACATAGACGGCTTTGTCGCGATAGTAGATATCGCTCCAGGCATTGATGAGGCTCCGGCCGGGATCGACGCCCGGATCGCTGGTTTCGGCCAGCGCGAGCGCCGCGCGGTGTGATTCCATCTGCGTAATGGCAGTAGCGCGTCCGGCACGCTGCTCGATCCACAGCAGGGTTATCAACTGCGCAACGCCTTCATTGAGCCATGGACGAGGCGAAACAAAATATGCGTGGCTTAGCATGTGCGCCAGCACTGGCGCTAGTGTGTCGTTCGCGGCGTTAGCCTGCAAAGGAAGCAGCAGAATGTTGCGCTCCTCAAACGGCAGATCGTCGCTGTTGGGTAGGTCCACCAGCACGACCGGGCGCTTCGGGTGCGTGCCCAGCCACTGCTCCACCAGCGGACGATCATTTTCGACAATTTTTTCATAGGCCGCGGCGGCCGTCTCATTTCCGGGGCGTGTATAGATGTCCAAGCCAGAGAAATGCTGCGGGCTGGCATCCATCACAAAAAAACTGAGAGGAGAGAAGCCGAGGGTTGTCGGCGACAAGGTAAAAGATGCGACGCGAGGAATGGCATTGGGCGGGGGGGCGGCGGAGGTATTCGCGGCGGAGTTCGCATTTTTCTCTGGTGCAGAGCTATCCGGTTGGACAACATGTCCGTTGAGAAATGCGATGTTTGGCTTTGCCCGGAGGTATTCGACCAGCACATGCATTTGGACGCGCGCGCCGGACTCCCGCAGTTTCCATTTGCCGACGGAGTCGAACATCTGCGATCCCTGGCCCAGCAGTACCGGCGCCGTGGACACAGGGAACCAGATCACATTGCCAAAGCCGCGCAACGCGGTAAACTCCGGGGCGATGCTGTCCCACTCCGAAGAGGCGGCAATCTTGGCGGGAGCGCCGAGCCGCAACAGGCGCTCTGCCGACTCCTGTACCGTTCCGGAGTAGATGACGTCGAGCTGGATCGTGGCTCCGGCGGCGAGCGGCGCACTCAATGGAATGACGGCCTCCGTGAGTTGGCCGGTATGGTCGATGTCGCTCTCGACGGCCTCGGTCTGGAACTTTGCCGTGCTGCCATCCGCATGAATGGAGTACCAGTGCAGCGACGAGGAAAGCTGGAGCGCGATGCGATGAAGCGGCTTGTCACTGGTATTCTGCGCCGTCAGATGCGCGCGCATTGAAATAGCGTGCCGCGCCGGTTCCAGGTGGACTTCAAGATTGTAGGAACTATAGGTGAGAGCGGTGCGTTCCGTATCAGAAACTAGCGGTGGCTGGGCTGAGACCTGTTGCTTCGCAGCCTGCGGAGAGGTAGGACTTTCCACGGCGTCCGGAGTGCTTGCATCGCTGCGGGAGAAGATCGTCTTGCCGTAGGTGGAGGTCGGGGCCGGTTGCGTTTGCTGGTTCTTTTTTTGCGCCGCAGGAACTGACTGGACCAGTGCAACGCAACTGGTTCCGAGAAGCAGCCAAAGTCCAAAAGAGATCAGAGCTGGGACTCCACGTGGACAGAGCCGCCCAAGTCTCAAAAGCGAGACTTGGGGCACCCGGTGGTAAACCCTCTTTATGACCCGGTGCAGGCCCCTCTTCATGACCCGAGGCCTTTCAGCGGACGCTTCGGTTTGTTCTGGGCTACGGTGGGTACGCTGGGAAGATCGGACTCAGTACGGCGTTGACGTGCTGCTTCATACATCACGATGGCTCCTGCAACCGAGACGTTCAAAGACGAAACCTGGCCCGCCATGGGAATCCTTAGCAAGTGATCGCAGGTGCGGCGGGCGAGATCATGCAGTCCGCCGCCTTCGCCGCCCAGAACCAGCACGCAGTTGCATCGGTAGTCGAAGGTGTCGTAATTCTGGGTGCCGCGTTCATCCAAACCCACGCACCAGATGTTCTGCCGCTTCAGCTCTTCGAGCGCCCGCACCAGGTTGGTGACGCGTGCAATGCGGACGTGTTCGGCGGCCCCGGCGGATGTCTTCACCACGGTCGCATTTACGGAGGCCGCTCGCCGCTCCGGGAGAATCACTCCATCGACACCAGCGCCATCAGCAGTGCGCAGCAGTGCTCCCAGGTTGTGGGGATCTTCGACACCATCGAGCGCCAGCAGAAACAGATGCCGACCGCGCGGCTGGGCTAGTTCCTGCAATGAACAATAGCCGCGTTCCGCCACCACCGCGACGACGCCCTGATGAGCCTCCGTGCGGGCTAGCCGAGTGAGCTGGTCTTTCGCCTCCAGGCGTACCTGAATTCCGGCCTGGTGGCACGCGTCCAGAATGCTCTGAAGGCGCGCATCCTGACGATGCCGGGCGACCAGAACAGACTCCAGACGGCGGTTGCCGGAACGAATTGCCTCTTCCACCGGGTGCAATCCGTACAACAGTTGCATAATAGCCAGTGTACCCTTGAGGAGTAGGCTGGAAGCGGCCTCCGGCCGGATGATGCGGTCAGATCAGGCTCCAAAGAAGTTGAAGGAGACAGCTTGACGTTCAAGCAACTGAAAGACAATCTTTCCCCGCAGCGCGTCTTTTTGCCTGGAACCGGCGTCCATAATAGTGACACCATGGCAGATCTCTCAACAGCCACGCTGACCCAGACCCAGCAGGCGCAAAGCGCCAACATCGAAATTGCGGCTGGTTTGCGCCGCCATGATCCAGATTTGATCGAGCAGTTGATCGAGCTCTACCAGCACCGGCTGTTTCGCTATCTGCTATTTCTAACCGGAAGCCGCGACCTGTCGCAGGACCTGTTCCAGGAGACCTGGCTGCGTGTTCTGGAGCGGGGTTCTCAGTACAGCGGGCGCGCCCGTTTTGATACCTGGATGTTTGCCATCGCCCGTAATTTGATGCTGGACCAGACGCGGAAGCGCGCGACGATCAGCCTGGACGAAGCGACCGATCCGGAGAATGCCCGGCCGCTCGAAATCGCCGGGGATACGCCCTCCCCCTTTGACCATTTTCAATCGCAGGAGCAGGCCGCCCGCGTCGGCCATGCGCTGCTCGGGCTACATCCGCTTTATCGTGAAGTCCTGGTGCTGCGCTTTCACGAGGAGATGTCGCTGGAAGAAATCGCGTATGTCAGCAGCGCCCCTCTCTCTACCGTCAAGTCCCGGCTGTATCGCGGGATGGCTGCCCTGAAGCCGGTACTGGAGATGAACCGTGAGGTGCGGCTATGATCGATCCGAAAGTTACGAACTCGAATTTTAAAATGCCAGAAGCAAGCCTGACCGCTGAAGGCAAGCCGTCTCCACTGCAGGAGAAGGAGTTTGCCGCTGCGCTGCTCTCCGTGGGGGGTGTGGCCGAGCGTGCGATGGTGTGCCGCACGCAACGCCGTGTGCGGGAGCAGGCTTTGGAGATGGCTGAGCGGCGGCGGCGGGCACGCCACGGGGTTGGCTTGACGATTTTAGGTTTTTCGCTGCTGTTGCTGGTTCTGACTCCAGTGATCTGGGGCGGGTTCCACCTGGAGCAAGGCTGGGAGTTTACCGACTTCGAAACACAGTCGATGTATATGATCGGCTGGCTATTTCCGGTCACGCTGGTGGCGTTGGTTCTAGGCTGCATTCGGATGCGGGCCGGACGCGGGACCCGACGCATCGATCACCGGGTAGGTTCCCGGCTGGACTCATTAGTGCGCTAGAAGCGCCAGCCGCCCGATACCGGGCCAATAAAATTGTTAGCGCTTTGTCCGTTAAATAGATTAGGTTTGTAAGTCAAGAACGGCATTTGCTGTCCTTGCCGGAAGAAAGTGTACCGATTCACGATGGCGCGTAGCGACTCCAGTTCGTCCTTTTCGGTGAGTGAAGAGCTTAAGCTCATTCCCCGCTGGTCGATTGTGCTCGCCTTTGTGGCCTTCATCGGCATCCAGTATCTTTTCTTTTTTGTTCTGCATCAACACCATGACAGCCCCATGCCGGTGCATATTTATTTCGGCGCTTCCTGGGGAGCGCTCGTTGCCGTTTACATGCTGATGATTGGATATATCAGCCAGGATGCGCCGCGGCGCAACATGGGCAAATGGCTCTGGATTCTGTTGTGTATCGTGCTACAAGGCGGTATCGGACCGGTGATCTACTTTCTTCTACGGCAGCCGGTACTTTCGCGTTGCGCATGCTGCGGCACCCATGTGGACAGCAATTTCAACTATTGTCCGCAGTGTGCCTACAAGGTTTTGCCGAACTGCGGCATATGCCATGAGAGCGTTCATACCTGCGACCTTTACTGCACGCATTGCGGACACGATCTGGCCGAGGATAATACTCCCGCCCGCCTCCGCGCTTATGGAAACTGAGTACCGCCTCTACCTCCCGCTCCATCGCCACAAACATTCTTCTGCGATGTAGAGTTGTCATAAGAGATGACGATTCGAGCCCTTATTGTCGATGATGAGCAGCTGGCACGCGAGGAGCTGGAGTATCTGCTGCGCCGCGCGGATGATGTGCAGGTAATCGCACAGGGGAAGAACGGCGTCGAAGCTGTCGAGCTGGTTCGTACCCATCAGCCGGATGTAGTCTTCCTCGACGTCCAAATGCCGGGACTGGACGGCTTTGGTGTGTTGAAGAAGCTACTCGACAAGACCCGCAAAATCCCATTGCCAAATATTGTCTTCGCAACCGCCTTCGATAAATATGCCGTTCGCGCCTTTGAAGTGAATGCGGTGGACTACCTGCTGAAGCCTTTCGAAGAAGCGCGTGTGCGGCAGACTCTGCAAAAGATCAAAAGCAGGCTGGCGGAAGCCGCTGGCGCCGCGAACGCGAATAGCTCACCCGCACTCGAAGGGGACGCAGCCGCGAACCCCGCCCAGGGATCAACCGCAGTGGACGACCGCCTGGACGCATTGGTCCGCCTGCTGGAACATCAACAGAACCCTGTGAAGACCGCCAGTAAAATTGTTCTGCGAGTCGGTGGCAGACTGCTGCTGGTGGAGCAGCGAGACATCTGTTTTGCTTCGATCGAAGAGGGAACGATCAGCGTCGTGACTCCCTCGATCGAAGGTCAATCGAACTGCCGCACTCTGGAGGACCTGCTGGATCTGCTGGATCCAAAACTCTTCTGGCGCGCGCATCGATCTTTTGTGGTGAATACCCATCGCATTCAGGAAGTGGTGCCGTGGTTCAAGTCGAGCTACCAGTTGCGCATGGATGATCGGCGGCATACCGAGATTCCAGTGAGCCGTGCCCAGACGAAGCGGCTACGCGAATTGTTCAATCTGTAGAGCGCGGGAATGGTTCTTCAGTCGTAACGTTCGAAATGGATCTGTTTTTTGTCCCAGCCCAGGCTCGTCAACTGCTCGCGATTTGCCGAAACCATCTCATTCAATCCGCAGATATAGGCGTGCATCCCAAGGCTGCCATTTTGGGTGACGGCTTGGGACACGATGCGCGGATCTCCCTGAAGAACGTTCTGCACGTGAGTTTGCACATAGCCGCGTAGCCCTTCCCAGCCCTCGTGCGGCCGGCTTAAGCTCGGCAAATAGTGGAAATTCGGATGCTCGGCGGCGGTCTTTTCAAAGTAACGCTGGTAATAAATTTCCGACTCGTGACGTGTGCCGTACATCAGCCAGAAATACTTTCCTTCGCTTCGATCCTCGCCTGCAGCCGGAAATAAGTGCTCGATAAACCCGCGCATCGGCGCAATCCCGGTGCCCGTGGCGATCAACATCGTGTCGGTCAGCAGCGGCCTCAAGACAAATAGCCCGTGGGGTCCGTGAAACTGGAGTGCGGCTCCAGGCTCCAGATCGCAGAGAAGGTTTGAGAAAAATCCACCCTCAACGCGGTTCACGCAAAGGTCGAAGTAGTTCTCCCGTGGCGCGGAGGCAATCGAATAGGCCCGTGTTTGATGTTTGCCGTTGCTGTCTGCGGCAAGCATGGAGACGAACTGACCGGCATCGAAGTGAAAATGTTCCAGGTCCGCCACTTCAAAAACCAGGTGATAACACTGGGCGGAGTCGGACAGAAGCATTTTCTCGCGCAGACGTGCAGTATAGATCTTGCGTTCCACGAATCCCTCTCTTGCAGTTTGTAGTCGTCCTTCTAGTTATAAATGACGGTCAAATTCCCGCAGAAGATTCCCCGGATTTTGCCGAGGAAGCTGGCTGCTTCTACAACCGTCCTTTCGGCGATCTCATCCATAAGCAGTGAGCAGCAAGGTTGAGGCGGTCTCACCGATGGAGGCAAATCTTGAACACCGAACAATATAAGCGGCGATTGCTGGCAGAAGAACAGCGCCTGGTGAATGAACTGAAACGCGACGGATCGATCGACCCAGGCAGCGGCGAAGAGCCTGCCGGCGACGCGGCGGACCGTAGCGTCAGCGGCGAACAAAAAGAGGAGCAGTTCCGGGAGGCCGATACGACATGGGCCTTACTGCGGCAGGTGCGCGATGCACTACGGCGAATCGGAGAGGGCACATACGGCAAATGTGCAGTCGACGGCGGGCCGATCGAGGAGAAGCGCCTGCATGCCATGCCCTGGACTTCTTACTGCATGAAGCATCAGCAGTCGATCGAATCTCCTCATCCTCCGCAAACACCGACGCTCTGACGGCGCGGACTCACGCTCCCGGATTAACGTCTCCGGACAGGCGGTTTGCGTCTTTAGGGACGTCTCATCCGTCTCTGAATAGGTGTATGTAATGCACACCCTTGACGACAATTGACTACACTGGGCCGATGCAGGACGAAATAACAGAACAGCCATCTCCCGATACTGCTTACGTGGATCGGGGCCACCAATTGCCTTCTCCGCCCGACCGACCGCATCGTTCGACGGGCGCTCGCGTGCTAGTGTGGCTGCTGATTCTGCTGGTCTTTGCACTGCTTTTCTGGGCGGTGCTGCGCCAGCATGCGGCGAAAACGGCTGCAACATCCGGCAGGCGTGCTGCGACCGGGCCGGTCACCATCACTACTGTCACCGCGCGCAAGGGCAACATTGGCGTCTATCTGGAGGCGATTGGAACCGTCACCCCGGTCCATACTGACGCAATTACCAGCCAGGTTACAGGGATGATTTCCGCGGTTCACTACCGGGAAGGGCAGATGGTGCATCGCGGCGACCCATTGGTCGAGATCGACTCACGCCCCTATCGCGCCCAGCTGCTGGAGGCGCAGGGAGCCCTGCAGCGAGACACAAACCTGTTGGCGCAGGCCAGGATGGACGAGCAGCGATATCAAAAGGCATGGGAGCGGGATGCCATCGCGCGGCAGACGCTGGATGACCAGGAGAAGCTCGTACTCCAATACGAAGGGACGGTGAAAGTCGACCAGGGGACAGTCCAGTACAACCAGGTTCAGGTCTCTTTCTGCGACCTGACTGCGCCCATTTCCGGACGCGTAGGTCTGCGACTGGTTGACCCCGGCAATGTGGTCCAAGCCAACAGCACGAATCCATTGGCGGTCATCACCCAACTCCAGCCGATCACCATCGTGTTCACCATTCCGGAGGACAGCATCGGCCAGGTTGAAGATCAGCTTCGTCACGGCAAGACGCTTTCGGTGACTGCTTTTGACCGTTCCAACCAGGCGAAACTTGCCGATGGAAAACTACAGACGGTCGATAACCAGATTGACACCACAACAGGAACGCTGAAGTTGCGCGCCGTCTTCGCCAACGAGAACAATGCCCTATTTCCAAATTTATTTGTGAATACGCGGTTGCTGGTAACGACACTGCAGGGAGCGACGCTGGTTTCGACGGACGCGATCCAGCAGAATGGCGACACGTCTTACGTCTACGTGATCCAGAATGGTACGGCCCATCTCCGCGATGTCAAGCCGGGTGTGGCGGACTCTGGCATGACTGCGGTCGTGGGCATCAATCCCGACGATGTAATAGCCGACAGCAGCTTTGAAAAGCTGCAGGATAACTCGAAGGTCGTCCTTTCAAAGACGCCGCTTCCAGCCACCGCGAGCAGGAATCGCGCGCCGTGAATCCTTCCCGGCCATTTATTTTACGGCCCGTCGCAACGTCTCTGCTGATGGCCGCGATCATGCTGGTGGGAATCGTTGCGTATACACAGCTGCCCATCTCCGCCTTACCCCAGGTTGACTACCCTACGATCCAGGTCGTGACCTTTTATCCGGGAGCCAGTCCGGATGTGATGGCGACAACGGTAACGGCTCCGCTGGAGCGCCAGTTCGGCGAGATGCAGGGTCTCAGCCAGATGACTTCCAGCAGCTCCGGCGCGACTTCGGTTATCGTGCTGCAGTTCAGCCTCAATCTGCCGATCGATATCGCCGAAGAAGAAGTGCAGTCGGCCATTAACGCATCGCAGAGTTATCTGCCTTCCAATCTGCCGGCACCGCCGATCTATAACAAGACAAATCCCGCGGACGCGCCCGTGCTGACGCTGGCGGTAACCTCTAGTTCCATCCCGCTTCCACAGGTGGAGGATCTGGTAGACACACGCCTGGCTCCGAAAATCTCTCAGTTGAGCGGCGTCGGCCTGGTGAGTATTAGTGGCGGGCAGAAACCGGCAGTACGCATTCAGGCAAATCCAGCTGCGCTTTCTTCGTATGGCATCGACATGGAGAACCTGCGTACCGCGCTGACGCAGGCCAGTGTCAATGCGGCGAAGGGAAATTTCGATGGCCCTAAGAAGGACTACCAGATCGACGCCAACGATCAGTTGGTCACCAGTGAGGATTATCAGAACGTCGTCGTAGCCTACCGCAACAACGCCCCCGTTTTCCTGAAGGACGTGGCCAACGTAGTAAACGGCGTCGAGAACACCAAGCAGGCAGCATGGATGAATCAGACTCCGGCAGTCATCCTGAACGTGCAGCGCCAGCCGGGTGCAAACACCATTACAGTGGTCAAAAGCATTCAGCAGTTGATGCCGCAGTTGAAAGCGAATTTGCCTGTCGGAATTGATGTGACCACGCTGACCGATCTGACGACAGGGATCAAAACCTCGGTCTCCGATGTGGAATTTGAATTGATCCTGACGATTGTACTGGTCGTCATGGTGATCTTTCTTTTCCTCCGTAGTTTGTCCGCCACCATCATCCCGAGCGTCGCTGTGCCGCTGTCGATTGTGGGCACATTCGCGGCGATGTACGGGCTGGGTTATAGCCTGGACAATTTATCGCTGATGGCCCTGACGATCTCCACCGGGTTTGTAGTGGACGACGCCATCGTGATGATCGAGAACATTTCCCGTTTCATTGAAGAAGGCCACACGCCAATGCAGGCGGCCCTCGAAGGAGCGGAGCAAATTGGCTTCACCATTCTTTCTTTGACGGTTTCGCTGATCGCGGTGCTGATCCCACTGCTTTTTATGGGCGGCGTTGTGGGCCGGCTCTTCCGTGAATTCGCCGTCACCCTCGCTGTGACGATCATCATCTCCGCCGTCGTATCGCTGACATTGACACCGATGATGTCGGCGCGCCTGCTGCATTACAACCCGGTATCCCATCAGGGCCGCTTCTATCGTGCGTCGGAGCGCGTCTTTGAACGCATGATCGCTTTCTACGGTCGCACTCTGAAAGTGGTGCTCCGCTACCAGACGATTACGCTGCTGGTCGCACTCGGAACGCTGATCCTGACCATCATTCTCTACATCATCATCCCAAAAGGTTTTTTCCCGGTGCAGGACACCGGAGTGATTCAGGGCATTTCGCAGGCGGCGCAGAATATTTCCTTCCCGGCGATGGCCGAGAAGCAGAAGGAATTGGCAAAGTTTGTACTCCAGGACCCGGCGGTTGAAAGCCTTTCTTCCTTCATCGGCGCAGACGGCACCAATACAACATTGAACAGTGGCCGCATGTCGATCAACCTGAAGCCGCTTTCCGAGCGCAGTCTCAACGCTTCCGATGTGATTCGGCGGCTCAATTCGAACCTTGCCAAAGTGCAGGGCATTACGCTCTATATGCAGCCGGTGCAGAATATTACCGTCGACGATCGAGTCAGCCGAACCCAGTACCAGTACACGCTGGAGGACCCAGACGTAAACGAATTGGATTTATGGACGAACCGCTTCGTCAACCGGCTGAAACAGTTGCCGCAATTGGAGGATGTCGCGACCGACCAGCAGACAGGCGGCCTGGCCGTCACACTAGCCATCGACCGCGTCACCGCATCGCGGTTGGGGATTGCTCCAGCAACCATCGACAACGCGCTCTACGATAATTTTGGACAGCGGCAGATCAGCACGATGTATACGCAGCTAAACCAGTATCACGTAATCCTGGAGGCACAATCGCAGTTCGCCCGCGACCCGGAGAAGCTGCATAAAATGTACCTTCAGGCCAACGCATCTTCGGGTGCATCCGGCCCGGGGGCTTCGTCCTCGTATTCATCGTCAGCATCGGCGTCGGCCGGTTCGAACGCCATTACAGCAGGAGTGTTGTACACGCCATCGTCAGGAATTCTGAACGCGCCAACGAACGTCTTGACTGCGCGGTCCACGAACCTCTTGAGCACCAGCTCACCGAATACCGCTACATCCACGACATTGAGCAACGCCGTTCCGCTGAGCGCATTTTCACACTTCACGACGGGTACGGAATCGCTCTCGATCAACCACCAGGGGCAGTTCCCCGCGGTCACCGTTTCCTTCAACCTGGCGCCGAGCGCTGCTCTGGGCAGCGCGATCACCGCCATCGACAATGCGCAGAAGAAGCTGAATATGCCCGCCAGTATGCAAGCTGCATTCCAGGGAACGGCGGCTGCATTTCAGGGTTCGCAATCGAATGAGGCGCTGCTGATTCTCGGGGCGCTTGTTACGGTCTACATTGTTCTCGGCGTGCTATACGAAAGTTTCATCCATCCGATAACGATTCTCTCCACGCTGCCCTCCGCGGGCGTAGGCGCGCTGCTGGCGCTGATCATGTTTGGTGAGTCCCTCAGCGTCGTCGCGATAATCGGCATCATCCTTTTAATTGGAATTGTGAAGAAAAACGGAATTATGATGGTGGACTTTGCCCTCGAAGGCGAGCGGGAGCATGGGAAAAATGCTACCGATGCGATTTACGATGCATGCCTGCTGCGCTTCCGTCCGATCATGATGACGACCATGGCCGCGCTGCTCGCCGGTATTCCACTGGCGTTCGGGCATGGCATCGGTTCCGAAATTCGCCGCCCGCTGGGCATCGCCATGGTCGGCGGTCTGCTGCTGAGCCAGGTGCTGACGCTCTACACCACGCCGGTCATTTACATTTTCTTCGATAATCTGGCGCAAAGATTCTCGTCGTCGCGTAAGCGCCGGGACATCGGTAACGAGCCCCCTGCGGCGGAGCCCGCGTGAATATCTCCGGGCCATTTATCCGGCGCCCGGTGGCGACGGTGCTGCTCACCGTGGCTATCGCTCTGGCGGGCGGTGTCGCTTTCACCATGCTTCCGGTTTCTCCGCTGCCGCAGATTGACTTCCCCACAATTTCCGTTCAGGCTGGCCTGCCGGGCGCGAGCGCCGAGGTGGTGGCTTCCTCGATCGCGACTCCCCTGGAGCGGCAGTTTGCACATATTGCCGGGGTCACGGAGATGACTTCTTCCAGCTCGCTCGGGTCTACGAGAATCACACTACAATTCGACCTCAGCCGAAACATCGACGGCGCGGCGCGCGATGTGGAAGCGGCGATCAATGCAGCGCGGACCTATCTGCCCGCCAACCTGCCGGCGAATCCAAGCTATCGCAAATCGAATCCAGCAGACGCACCGGTGATGATTCTCGGCCTCACCTCTGACAAATATTCCAGGGGCGAGCTGTACGACGAAGCGTCTACGGTGATGGAGCAGAAGCTCTCACAAATTCAAGGAGTCGGCGAGGTGGTCGTCGGCGGAGCCTCTCTGCCATCCGTGCGCGTGGATGTGAACCCCACCCAACTGAACAGCTATGGGTTGACTCTGGCGAAGGTGCGATCGGTCCTGAGCCTGCAAAATTCAGATCTGGCGAAGGGTCAGCTCTCCGATGGCCTGGTAACGGCGGACATCCTCGACAACGGCCAGATCTCACGAGCGTCGGATTACAAGCCGCTCATCATCGGCTATCACAATGGCCAGGCTGTCCGTCTTTCGGATGTGGCCCAGGTGACCGACTCGGTGCAGAACATCCGCAATGCTGGATACCTGAATGGGATTCCTTCGGTCACCGTCATCATCTTCCGCCAGCCGGGCGCCAACATTATTGAGACCAACAAATTAATCCGCAGCCAACTGCCGTTTCTGCAATCGGTGCTGCCCCAGGGCATTAAGACCACCGTTGTTCTGGACCGCACCACGACCATCACCGCGTCAGTCAACAATGTGGAACAGACGCTGGTCCTCTCCGTGATCCTTGTGATCCTGGTTGTGTTTCTGTTTCTGCGCAACTGGCGCGCCACACTCATCCCCAGCGTCGCAGTGCCGGTATCGCTGATCGGAACGTTTGCAGTCATGTATCTGTTCGGCTACAGCCTGGACAATCTTTCGCTGATGGCGCTGACCATATCTACAGGCTTTGTCGTTGACGATGCCATCGTGGTGATGGAAAACATTTCCCGTTATCTGGAAATGGGAATGGCTCCGTTCGCCGCCGCGTTGAAAGGCGCGGAAGAGATAGGACCGACCGTGTTCACCATCAGCATGTCGCTGATCGCGGTCTTCATTCCGTTGTTGTTGATGGGCGGGATCGTCGGTCGGCTATTCCGGGAATTTGCCGTGACTCTCTCGACCGCGATTCTGGTATCCATGGTAATTTCCCTGACCACAACGCCGATGATGTGCGCGCACCTGCTGAAGGATCAGAAGGGAGAAAAGCGCGGCGCAACATACCGGGCGAGCGAAAAATTCTTCAACTGGATGCTCGCGACCTATCGCCATTCTCTGCTCTGGGTGCTGGACAATCCAGGGTTGATGCTGATCGTCCTGCTGTTGATCATCGCTCTCAACGTAGCCGTAATTATAAAAATACCGAAAGGATTTTTCCCGCAGCAGGACACGGGTGCAATGGTGGGCAGCGTGCAGGGGCCGCAGGACGCATCCTTTGCGGTGATGGATAATTCTGTGCGGCAGTTGGTGAATGTAATCAAAGCCGATCCAGCGGTTGCGAATGTGAATGCCTACACGGGGTCCGGCAACGGAGGCTTCATCTATATCGCGCTCAAGCCGCTGAATGTCCGCAAAGTAGGCGCTGCGCAAATTATCAATCGGCTGCGGCCCAAGTTGAATCGGCTTCCGGTCGCTTCGGCATTTCTCCAGGCTGCGCAAGACATCCGCATCGGTGGCCGGGGGAGCAGCGCTCTCTATCAATACACAATCCAGTCGGACAATGTGCAGGACCTGACCAGGTGGGGGCCGATTCTACTGGCGAACATGAAGAAGATTCCCGGGTTTCAGGATGTCAACTCCGACCAGCAGAATGGCGGCCTGGAGGAATATCTTACCTATGATCGAACGACTGCAGCCCGGCTCGGACTCAATCCGCAGTCGCTCGATTCCAGCCTCTATAACGCTTACGGCCAGTCCCAGGTTTCCATCATCTACACGCAATTGAACCAATACTACGTGGTGATGGAAGTAGCGCCGCAGTTCTGGCAATCTCCGGCAGATCTCAATTATCTGTATCCCTCCGCGTCTTCAAATGGAGCTACACCGTTGACTGCAATCTCGAAAGCCAGGGTCAATACCACGCCTTTGCAGGTGAACCACACCGGCTTGTTTCCATCGGTCACCGTGTCTTTCAATCTTGCTCCGGGAGTTTCGCTGAGCAACGCCACGCAGTTGATCGGCAAAATGCAGACAAAGCTGGGCACCCCGCTGACGATTCGCGGCTTTTTTGCCGGCACACTACAGGCGTACCAACAATCCTTGAGCACCGAGCCGATTCTGGTTGCGACGGCTCTCTTTGCTGTCTACATCGTGCTTGGAATTCTGTACGAAAGCCTGGTTCATCCGTTGACCATCATCTCCACGCTGCCATCGGCAAGCGTGGGCGCCATGCTTGCATTGATGATGTTTGGGATCGACCTGAATGTAATTTCCATCATCGGCATCGTGCTGTTGATCGGCATTGTGAAGAAGAATGCCATTCTGATGATCGACTTTGCGCTGGCAGCCGAACGCGATGAAGGCTTGAGCACAGAAGAAGCGATTTTTGAAGCATGTATGCTGCGCTTCCGTCCAATTTTGATGACTACCATGGCGGCGCTGTTTGGTGCGCTGCCGCTGGCCTTCGGAACCGGCACAGGGTCGGAGCTGCGGCGGCCGCTCGGAATCACCATCGTCGGCGGATTGATTGTCAGCCAGATGCTGACCCTCTACACCACTCCAGTCATCTATTTATTTCTGGACCGCTTGCGGTTGAAGATGAAGGGCAGACATCACGACACATTGCAGATCAAAACAGCGGAAGCCGTTTAGATTTTCTTTTTAATTCGAGGCAGTTCGCTTCATGGAAATGAAGTGTGGTGGAAAGTTGTCATGAAGAAAACGATGCGGCGTTTCAAGGCAATCGAGAAACAACGTTTTTCCCGGCGGGATGGCGAAACAACGCTGCGTTGGGGAACGGCGGTGATGTGCTGCGTGCTGACTGGATGTACGGTGGGCCCGAAGTATCATCCGCCGGTCATGCAGGCTCCGACTGCGTATAAAGAGTTGCCTGCGAAATTCCAGAATGCCCCCGATGCCGGACCGTGGACCGTCGCTGAGCCGCAGGATGCCAAACTGCGCGGCAATTGGTGGGAGATCTTCAACGAGCCGGAATTGAATGCGCTGGAAGAACAGCTCAACATCAACAATCAGAACATCAAACAGTATTTCGAGAACTTCATGGAATCGCGGGCGCTGATCCGCGAGGCCCGCGCACAATATTTCCCTACCTTTGGGACCTCGCCAGCTTACAACCGGCAGCGCTCGTCAGCGAACCTGAGAAACTCCGCCAACACCACCGGAGGAGGCGGTAGCGGAGTGGTCACCAACGCTGGCCAGCAGTCCACCCTCTACTCGCTACCTTTCGACATTTCGTGGGAGCCTGACCTATGGGGCAGAGTCCGCAATCTTGTGCGGGAGTATCAGTCGCTGTCCCAGGTGAGCGCAGCCGATCTGGAGAATGAGCGGTTGACCGAGCAAGCCACGCTGGCTGAATACTTTTTCGAAATCCGCGGGCAGGACGCGCTGATAAAGCTGTACGCCGGCACGGTCGAAGCAGACAAGAAGGCGTTGGATTTGGCTCAAGCGCGGTACGACACCGGCGTGGACGACAAAATTTCTGTGATTGAAGCGCAGAACACTTTGCAAAGCGCGCAGTCCGCGTCCACCAACCTCGGCGTCCTGCGTGCGCAGTACGAGAACGCGATTGCTGTGCTGGTGGGCAAACCGGCTTCGGATTTTTCGATTCCGTTCAGGCCGGTCACTACAGCGCCTCCACCAATCCCGATTGGGTTGCCCTCCCAGTTGCTGGAGCGGCGGCCGGATGTCGCAGCCGCAGAACGAAACATGGCGGCAGCCAATGCGGAAATCGGCATTGCCGATGCAGCATACTATCCAACGCTAACGCTCTCCGCCAGCGGGGGCACGGAAAGCTCGCTGGCAAAGCATTTGCTCGACTGGCCCAGCCGATTCTGGTCGATTGGTCCTTCGGTTTCGGAAACAATTTACGACGGCGGACTGCGCCGTGCGACGGTACACCAATATGTCGCTCTTTATAACGCCGACCTTGCCAGCTATCGCCAGACCGTACTCACCGCCTTCGGGCAGGTGGAAGACTCATTGGCGAATGTTCGAATCCTGTCGCAACAGATCCAGCAGCAGCGGCAGGTGGTGGCTTCGGCTCAAGCGGCCCTCAATATTGAACTCGATCGCTACAAGACCGGCATCGATCCGTATCTCAGCGTCGTCGTCTTGCAAACAACGCTGCTGACCGACCAGCAGACGCTGGCCAATCTCCAGATACAGCAAATGACGGACGCGGTGCAACTAGTGGAGGCTCTGGGCGGAGGCTGGGATACGTCGCAACTGCCGACTCCGTCACAGGTCGAGGCAAAACCTACGACTGCGGAGACGAAGATTCAGCAGTAGAGTCTCAATCCGTTTTCAACTATCCAGCGAAAAATAAAATGCCGCTCCCTGTTCCGTCGCGCCCTCGGCCCAGACCCTTCCTCCGTGCCTTGCGATGATGCGTTGCACGGTGGCAAGCCCGATTCCGGTTCCCGCAAATTCCCCTTGCGTATGCAGCCGCTGGAAGGGCTTGAATAGACGATCGGAAAATTCAGGATTGAACCCCGCGCCGTTGTCGCGAACGAAATAGATAGTTTCGGCGCCAACGCGCTTGAAGCCAAATTCTATCCGTGCGGATAAATGCTGGGAGGTGTATTTCCACGCGTTGCGAATCATGTTTTCAAGCGCCACGCGCATCAGGCCTGCGTCGGCTAGCACTACCGCTCCCGGTGCAATGGTGAAGTACACGTTGCGGTCCGGTTCGGCGGTTCGGAGTTCTTTGGCGATCGACAACGCGATCAGGCTCAGGTCAACGGTGGAACGTTCGAGAGTGGAAGTCCCGGCGCGGGAAAGGTTCAACAGGTCGTCAATCAACACGGCCATTTTTGCCGACGAGTGCCGCAGGCTTTCCAGCATTTCCTTCCCTTCGGCATTCATGCCGTCCCCGTATCCCTGCTGTAGAACGAAGCCGATGCCGCCGATGGCGTCGAGCGGACCGCGAAGATCGTGCGCGACCGTGTAGGAAAATGCTTCCAGCTCCCGGTTCGCCGTCTTCAGCTCGGTTGTCCGTTCCTGTACGCGTTGTTCCAGTTCATCCCGTGCCTGACGCAATGCCGAGTCCCGCTGCTCAATTTGCGTCAGCATCTCGTTGAACGACTCGATCAGCACCGCGATCTCATCGTGATCACGAATGGGCGGCGCTCTCAGGGAATAGTTACGGTCGCGCGACACCGCGCGGGACATCTCCGCCAGGGACACGATGGGTTCGGCAATCAGCCGCCGGAAAGCTGCCGTCACAAGCGTTGCAGCCACCAGGCAAAACATCAGAATGGCCATCGCGATGATCAGGTATTGGCGCGCCCTGTGTCCTAGCTCCTCCAATTGCGCCGAAATGTAGACAATGCCTTCCGGCGTGCCCTGGAACACGATACGGTCCGCCAGTAGAACATGCCGTCCGGAAACCCAATCCTTTCGGCTCACACCGGGTTCAAGGCGCGGGAATTTCAGCTGAGAATTGCCCTCCCGGTGATACTCGGCGAACAGTTTTCCATCATTCGTCACGATGGCTGCGCCTAAAATATCCGGCGAGCTACCTAGCGCGGCGAGTGTCGCCTGGGCAGCGTCTTTATCGTTGAACAACAACGCGGATACGCTGTTCAAACCGGCAACCCGGGCCTCCGCCCCAATGCTCCGAATCAGGCTTCTCTGAAAGGAGATCAGATCGTAAGAGAAAAAGGCCACGCATGCCAACAGCAGCGCCGTACCGCTCACCAGTAGATTCATGCGGATCAGCTTGGAAGAGATGGACGTCGATGCGGGAAACAATTTCATCGCGCCACCTTTCCTTGCGGATTTCCAATCACCCCGACGGCCACCTTCAGCAGTTGCGAACTGAGTACCAGGCCGCACTTGCCGGTGGCATTCAGATTCACCTCAAAACGAACTTTGCCGTCTTTCACGACAAACTGAACCATACCGCCTCGATCGAGAAAGCCCGGCATATCGCTGACGGTCATGATCGGTGATGCGGCGAGCGCGGACAGATCGGCTTCGAGATGCGGCGCTTCGGCGCTGTTGATGAAAAGAATCGCGCAGGATTTGATCCCGGAAGTATCCGGCAGTCGAACCACCGCCAGGTGGCGGCTGTCGATCGATTCGTTCGCCACGATCTGGTCCAGGTTCGGCCCGAACTGGTCGTTTCCGAGAATGCAGATGTTCAGCGCGCCATGCTCCGCATCGGACGGCCAATGAACAAATTTTCCAAAGTTATAAAGATATGCGGCTTCCACGTCATTTTGTGTTGGATGCAGCGACCGCGCTCCGCTTTGGCTCGGCACAAGCGTAGTGGAGGCAAGCATCGCCAGAAAAAGAACCGGCGCACAGAACCTGCCAGGCGCAAATTTACGCTCGCGTCCAAGCCGAAGGAAAAAGGGCGAAAGCGACAGGCTGCGAACTCCTATTTTCATCGCAACGCCTCTATGGATTCCAACTGATACCCGCATAAATACTTCGCCGGATGCGGACCGCGTTGCCATTGTCCCCGGAAAATTCCGGGTGAGAAGGCTGCAGCAGGTTGCGGCCATCCGCCGCAAGTTCAAGGTGCTTCGTAAATTTCCACGCAAGATGCGCATCCGCAGTCTGATAGGCCGGTACGCTTTGGGCGGGCAGCGCGCTCATATAGCGGTAATCGGGATCGATCTGAACGCCGTGCGGAAGCGTGAGCAGAGCCTGTGCGGACGCCATGTGATTGGGACTCGATCCTTCATAATAGGCGACATAGGCAGCCTGGTTGAAAGCCGCCTTCGAGTGCACGTGGAGGTGGAGGTGAGAATAGGTACCGCGCAACTCCAGCCAATCGAAAGGCTTCCACTCCGGCGCCAGTTCCAGCCCATCCGTTACACCCCGGACACCGTTATCGAAAGTCGCATTTAACGAGGTATAGGGATACGGCTGAGTGGGAGCAGTAACGGTGAAAATCGGTTCGCCGTAGCTTTCGAGATTGTCATATTGATTGTGGAACGTGGAAAGGTCTACGTATAAATTTTTCGTAACGAGCTGCCTGTAGCCAGCCTCCCACCCAATGAGCACCTCCGGCTTGAATTTCGAATTTCCCAAGATGGTTACGAAGATCGGAGGAACCGGGGCCACATTGCCGATCAGGGTAAGATCCTGATCGACGCGGCCAGGGATGCGGAGCGCACGCGACACGCCGCCCCACACCGCCTGATGCGCTGTCGGGTTCCACAGAATGCGGGCGCTGGGTTCGACTCCCACGCCGCTATAGTTATTGTCTTGGATCTTCGATCCCAGGATCACCGCCAGCCGGTCCAGCACAATTTGTATTTTGTCCTGAAGGAAGCCGCTATAGATGTAGTCCGTTAAACGGTTCGGCGTGAAGTTCACCGTCGCCTGCGTCTGGGTAAGATGGCTTGGACTCTCCCGCAAGCCAACGCCGAAGACGATGTCCTGCCGTGGCAGCCATCCGATATGGTCGACAAAATCCAGGTTGAAGGTGCTGCGTGACTCGTCGAACTGGAGCGTCTTGCGGTTGGTGCGGTCGAAGTACGCCTGCAGGTAGAAGTTGGACTGGGCGTTCAGCGTGCGATCCCATCGCAGAACAAGATCGCCGCCGGAAACTGGCTGCGCTCCCTGCACAATTACTTGCGCCGGTGGAGTAAACGTTCCAATAGTATTCTGGCCGCCGCTCTCGCCGCGATAGATTTGTCCTTCCAGCATCAGCGTGTCGCGGCCATTCGGTTGCCAGTCTGCACGAAACCCGCCTCGCTCCTGATGCCAACGGTCGTAAGGATCATCGCCCGGATTGATTTCTGGACCACGATTGAGCCCTTTTGCGAACACCCGCATTTGCAGATTGGTTCGCGGGCTCCACCCCTCCTGCGCTTCGCTGATGAAGCGCTCGATCGTTCCACCGCCCAGCGCGCTGACCATGGTTCCCTGCGTGTCTCGCGCATGTTTTGTGATGATGTTGATGACGCCATTGACGGCGTTGCCCCCCCACACCGTACCGGCGGGTCCGCGAATCACCTCAATGCGATCGACGTCCTTGAGCACCAGGTCCTGCACGTCCCAATAAACGCCCTCAAACAAAGGCGTGTAGACGCTGCGGCCGTCGATCAGAACCAGCAGATCCTTGGAGAACCCGCTGGTGAAGCCGCGAATACCCACCGCCCACTCGTCGCTCTGCGAGCGGGAAACCTGCACGCCTGGAACCATCCGCAGCAAATCGGGAATGTTCGTAGCGCCCGAGCGCTGGATGTCCTCCGACGTGATGACATAGACGGCCGCTGGCGTATGCCATACCTCTTCGGGCTGTTTCGACGTAATGGTGACCTGAACATTTCCCAGCTGTTCGAGAGACATCGACTTCAATTCCCATTCCTCAATCGGCAGCATTTGAGGAATGGGAATGGCCCGTCCCGCCGCGGTCAACGCCAGGACACAGGCGGCCACGCACAGACAAGGGGAAAGCCCCGCAATTCTTTTTCCAGCGCGGCCAATCACGATTGCTGACCTGTCGAAAGACCAGCTCCGTTCGGCAACATCTCTTTGATCGTTGCGATCAGCTTTTCCGGCTCGCCCTTACGCACGAACCGCTGCGCGTAAGGCGCAATGTCCTCCGGCATGCCGAACACGTCCGACAAAATGATGATGGGCGCCGTGGGATACTTCTGCTTGACCTGTTGCGCAGCTTCCACCGCAGTCAACGTACCGGTGAGCCGGTAATCCAGCACCACCACGTCGAAGTTCTCATCCGCCGGAAGGCAAACCTGGCTGGAATTTACTTGTGCGGTAACGGCATTGAATCCCGCCGCATTCATGATCCACCCATAGATTCGAAGGTGAGTCGGATCGTCGTCAACCACAAGAATAGACGCCTTAGGCTGCACGGAGCCTCCAAAAAATTACAACCAAAAATGTATGCCATTTGCAGACACGGAGGCATCGGCAAATTATTTTGAACTTGGGGCAAATCAACTGCAGGTACCACCGCAGAAACGCTTTTCAATTTCCCATGATTGTAATATGAAAATTTCAGATGTCGGTAGGAAGATAGAGAGTCAGGTCCGATGGGAAATTCGGCCGCGGAGCAATTGAATCAGACCCCTCGCGAGATTGCCGGAAACACGGGTAAGAAACGGAGATATTGGAGGGAACGGACGGGAATGCGGCAAAAAACCCGCTGACGATTCGCATATTATCCGCAGGCTGGTGTCGCAATAAGATTCTTCACACAAGAGAAAACACTATTAATTTTTATAGTCTTTGGTAATCTTCGGCGGATAGCGCTTCAACATCTTATAGATGGAGTTCGCGACTTGTTTCTCTTCCGCATTGCCGCTTTTGGTTACATCGGCCTGTATCGCCTCTCCTCGCCAGACAATCTTCTTCGTCCGCGCATCGATCAGATCCAGAGTTAAATATCCCATGATGCGGGGGCTCTGCCGCGTCTGGTAGTAGCTCATGCCACCCCAACCGCCCCAGCCACCACCCCAGCCCCAGCCGCCGCCCCAGCCCCAACCACCCCAACCTGGACCGAAACCGTAACCATAGGTATCCATATCCATCACTTCTCTCGTCGTGAAGTGGTAGGTCACCAGCAGGTCAGGATTCTGCGATGCGGAGACTTCCTGCAACCCTTTCTTTTTTGTCAAAGCATAGTTGGCGTATTCGTTCACATACTGGCGATAGAAGGGGTGGTTGGTCGCTTCACTCGCGATCCATTGATAGGTTTTATAGCTGGCGAAAGGCGCGCTCTTGCTCCAGTTCGCCCGTATCTGCTGGGCCCGGGCCGACAGGCCGCATAGAAACACTCCCATAACAGCCAACAGCAACATGGGACGGGAAACAGTCTTCGGTCTCATCGGCGCTACCTCTTTCGACAGGTTCATCTCGAAACAAAGATTCAAGGCATGATTCGGTCGGGAAACCATGGCAGACCTCCTTACGCCTCATCGTTAGAATATCAACGGACTGATTCGTTAGCCGGCTCGCCGGTACATTTCGCTTTCAGGCCGCCATATTCCCTTTCACAACTATTGATGGAGAAGCGGGTTCCAATAGGTTGTTGGAAAATATGGAGGGTTCCTCTTCTCTATTGAGTCAGCCACGACTATAGCGTGTTGTACCCCTTTCGTTACTATTTTTCGTGGTACGAACCGCGTATTCTAGATAGCAGGTCCCGATGCGCAAATCCCCTATTAAGTTTCGTTCTCCCTGGCCGCTTTTTCTACGCTTTGCCGGGCTTTCCTGCCTTGCGGTTCTCCTGCTGGTTCCTGTGTATGTGTTGGCGAGTGCAACGCAGGCTACCGTCAATCGGCGAAGCCGCCGCCATCGGCTGCATTCCACCACCAGCAATCATCGCGCAACTACATCTGCCTCCCATCCAGCCAGACGGAGCAGGTCCCGAAGAGAGTCGGCGCGTCTCCATCGTGCGACCCATCGGCGGAGGACAGGAAGTCGAGCCCGCAGATTGCGGTTGGACGCCACACTCGACAATATCCGGACTCATACGACCCCGACAGAAACACCCTCGCCCAGCGAGGAAGAGACCGCTTCAACTGGGAACCAGAACCAGGCGGAGACGCCCCAACATCCCGAGCTGATGGAGCCGGCAGCGCAATCCGTAGGATCCGGCTCAGGCGCGACGCCATTTCAGGCAGACACTGCTACCCGTGACCTACCGTTCTTCAATCCGGTAGTGCCACGCTTTATGCCCGTGGCGCTGCGCGGTTCTCATGAAGTATTGGTGCACCAGAACATCATTGCAGACGTGGAAGGCTTGAGCCGCATTCAGAACGATTCGCAGTTAGGCGCGATGGTGCGCTCCGGCGATCTGGTGGCCCTGCCAGCTTCCTCTGCGCTGGTCGTGGACCCCCGGCTGCCTCTCAACCGTCGCTACTGCCGCCCCTGGGCCGCAAAGTTTCTAAGCGAGCTTTCCCGCGCGCATGAAAGTGTTTTCGGTCATCCGCTCCAGCTCACCTCGGCTGTCCGTACAATCGAATTCCAGCGGCACCTTGCCCACTACAACGGCAACGCAGCGCCCGCCTTTGGCGATACGGCGTCTCCCCATTTGACAGGGGAGGCGATCGATCTCGGCAAGAAGGGCATGTCGCTGCATGAAATCGCCTGGATGCGCACTGTACTCGGCCATCTGCAGGCCAGCGGCAAGCTGGATGTCGAAGAAGAGTTCGAGCAGGCGTGCTTTCACATCTCCGTGTACAAGACCTATGCTCCACGCAGCACTCAGCCCGCGCGCCTGGTTGCAAGCAGTGATTCCACGCCTGCGGACGACGTCCAGCCGAACGACTTGTCAGCGACCGCGGCCATCGGCGGCCTGGCTCGGCCCGTCAGCGAGCCGGCCGCGCGCCGTACCTGGACCCGGCACGCACGCAGCTACTCCGCTCATACCGTGCGGCGCGCTGCTGTGCGCCGTCGCCGGCGGCATCACCGCGCATCCATGTCTCTGCTGGCAGCGCGGATGCGCTAGCCGCAAAGACCCCGTCTGCCTTATAGCGCGTTTACATCAGAGGGTCGGTCGTCGCGGCCTGTTCGCGCGCTCCCATCAATTCATCTTCACTCAGACGATTCACCTTGCGTAAAGAAGGAAACATCACCGTCCACGCGCCGGTGATCAGGATCGCACCCAGTCCGCCGACAACGACGGCCGGAACCGCACCCCACCACTGCGCCGTGACGCCGCTTTCGAAGCTTCCAAACTCATTGCTCGCTCCCACAAACAGCGCATTGACGGCGCTGACCCGGCCGCGCATCACCTCCGGGGTGGCGAGTTGCAGCAGCGAAGATCGCACGATCACGCTGACCATGTCGGCGGCGCCCAATACGAACAGCGCCAGCAGTGACAGCGCCATGTTCCGCGACAAGCCAAAGACCACAGTGGCCGCGCCGAACAATACAACGCAATACAACATGCGCGTCCCGGCATGGTGCTTAATGGGCCGCCAGGTCATCAGAATGGAAACCGACAGAGCGCCAAAGGCCGGAGATGCGCGCAGGATTCCCAGCCCGGTCGGACCGGAATGCAGGATGTCTTCCGCAAAAATCGGCAGCAGGGCAACCGCGCCACCCAGCAGCACCGCAAATAAATCCAGCGTCGTGACGCCGAGCAGCAATCTCTTGTGCCACATATATCGAAACCCCGCCAGCAAGGTTTCCGTGGACATACTCCGCTGCTCCTGACGGCCGGGACGCACGGAAAGCGATCCCACCAGGAACAGAAAACCAAGCAGCGTGAGCAGCGTGAAGCCGTAGACAACCGCGCCTCCAGCTAAATGTCCGCCGACAGCAGCTGGCAACCAACGCTGGAGAGGCAGCGTAAAAAGCAGGCCACCCAGCGCGGGCCCGACAAAGTTGGCCAGCTGAAAAATCGACGCGCCCCAGGAAACCGCGTTGACGAAATCGCCCTTCGGTACGAGATGCGGCAACAAGGCGGAACTGGCTGGACCGCTGAATGAGCGCCCGGTACCGATAAGGAAAAGCACGGCGAATAGAGGAGCGACGCGCTGCGTTCCGATCCAGGACAGGTAAAACAGGATGCCCGTGCATATACACTGCAGCGCGTAACAAAGTAGGATGACGTTGCGACGGTCGTAGCGGTCCGCCGTGTGTCCGCTGATGATCAAAAATAAAATGCCAGGCAAAAACAAAGCCAGGCCGGTATAGCCGAGATCAATGGCGCGATGCGTGATTGCGTAAATCTGCCACGCCACTGCCACCGCCTGCGCTTCCGAGCCCATGATGACAAGCAGGCGGGCGAGCTGATATCGGCGAAAGTCGCGCGATTCGAATGCGGCGGCGGCTCGATGGGGGTCGTGCGGAATTACCATTCCTTCTATCCTGTCATATTCGCCCGGATATGTAGTTCTCTCGTCATGCTCGGGCTGAATGGATCGTCCTGTACTCTGGACTTTTCGGGCCGAACTTCACCATGGGCGAATCCAATCCAGCTCTCAACCTGCAAGAAGCAACCACAGGCCGGCCCGACTCTCTGCGCCAATTCACCGCAGTGTTCGCGATTGCAATCTGCGGCGTGTGCGCATTTGTCGACATGTATTGCACGCAGCCGCTGCTTCCATTATTCGTGCAGATTTTTCATGCCTCAAAAGCGGCGGCGGGACTGACCGTCAGCGCCTCGACTTTGGGAGTCGCTGTGGCCGCTCCCTTTGTCGGCAGCTACGCAGAGCGATACAACCGCAAAAAGATCATCGTCGGCTCGATCTTCGCGTTGACGATTCCAACCCTGCTCGCCGCCACCTCTCACGGGCTGCCGGAGCTGGTGTTCTGGAGATTTTTGCAGGGCGTTTTGATGCCCGGAATCTTCGCCACCGCCATCGCATACATCACGGAAGAGTGGGCCGAAATAACAGTCGCAATGGTGATGGCGATCTATGTCAGCGGCACAGTTCTTGGCGGATTTTTAGGAAGATTTGCTGCCGGAATGATTGCGGACCACTATGGCTGGCAATGGGCTTTCGTAGTGCTGGGCGCGGCCAACGTCGCGGGAGGATTACTGGTCGCTGCATGTCTGCCGCACGCCCGACATGGCGGCCGGGTGCGTGGACAGGCCTACGGAATGGCTCCGGCGGAACATCATCTGCTGCGCATGCTGCGGCACTGGCGAAATCCCGACCTGCTGGTCACATTCGGAATCGGATTCAACATCCTGTTTGCGCTGGTGGCGACTTTTACCTACGTGACGTTTCATCTCGCGGCGCAACCCTATGGACTTTCTACTTCCGAGCTGAGCCTGCTCTTCGCCGTATATCTCGTGGGCCTGATAGCGACCCCCGTGGGCGGCATCCTGCTGACGCGAATAAATTTGCGCAAAGGCATTCTGGGCGCGGTCATCCTATCTCTCAGCGGCGTTCTGCTGACGCTGACTCCATCGTTATGGATCATTGTCGCGGGCTTGGCGCTTTGTTCGAGCGGCGTATTCATTTCACAGGCCGCCGCCATCACATACCTGCGCCAGGCCGCACCGCCGGGCGCGCGCGTCTCCGCCGCCGGACTGTACCTATCGTGCTACTACATCGGCGGCACCGTGGCGGGAATCGCCCCCGGCTATGTATGGAAATTGGGTGGCTGGACCGCAGTTGTCGCATTGACGGCGGTCGTGCAGCTATTGACCATCGCGCTGATCCTGTTCGGCTGGCGGCAGCGAACGGCTGCTGCGCGGATAAGCGAGCCCGTCTGACGCAGGCGTCTGGCTTGCCGTACCCAAATACGCGCGGTATTGCCGATCGATGATACCGACGCTTCGCGCAAGCGCGAGTTTCGCTTCATCGTATTGATACAGGCTATTGACGAGTTGAGTCTGCGCTGCCGCGAGCGATGCCTGGGCCTCGACCACAGGCAGATCGTCGCTGATTCCATTTCTAAAACGCTCCGTCGTGTCGTCGAGCGAGGCGTGCGCCAGATCGACATTGCTCCGTGCCACTGTAACCAGTTGCTCCGTAGCAGCTACATCGAGCATGCTTTTGCGAATCTGCGCCTCAATCTCAGTCCTATAGCTGGCAAGCTGGGCCATCGCACTGCTGGCGGCCGCATTTGCAACATCACGATCGCCGCGGAACTTCGCTTCCCGGAACAGCGGAACATTCAGCGTACCCTCCGCCAGGAATGTCCCGTGATAGATGCCGCCGACCGTGCCCGTCACTCCGTAATTTCCCTTGAAATTGATTGTCGGCACGCGTTCGTAACGGGCAGCGCGGCTCTGTAATTCGGCGGAACGCAGCTTCGCCTGCAGCCGCAGATATTCCTGGCGATTGACATAGGCGATTCGCAGCGCGGCATCGAGCGGCATCACCTCCAACCCTGCGTACGGCGTCGCGTCGGTCAACTGGATCGTCTGATCGGCGGGCAGGCCAATTTCGCGGTTCAGTGCGACCTTCGCTTTTTCAAATGTGTCCTGCTGCGCGATGACGACTTGCTCCTGTTGCTGGTACTGCACCCGCGCCCGCAATTCGTCGAGCTTCGCGGCGGTTCCAGCCTGATGTTCTAACGTTACCTGCCGCAGGATTTCCGCGTTGGTTGCCAACAAACTTTTTGCATTGGCGACGTTTGCTTCGTCCGCCAGAGCCAGCAGGTAGGAGTCGCCCACCAACTGGATCACCGCCCCGCGGCTCGATTGAAGACTGAAATCCACCGCGCGGATTTCCTGTTTGGCAGCGCGATACAGTTCGATCGATCGCAAATCGAACAGTGTCTGCCGCAGGTCGGCCTGGGCAGAGACCACATTGACCGTCACCAGCGGCTGAAAGTTGGCAATCGCGGAAGGAGGCAGAAATCCGGGCGGAAAACTGGCGAACAAGTTCGAACGAAATCCCTGCGCCTCCAGGTTGATCTGGTTCCTGCTGCGCTGCGCCTGCCAGGTGACGGTGGGCAGCAGATAATTGATGGCTTCCAGCCGTTCGCCGGAAGCTGCGCGCTGGTTTTGTGTTGCCAGAACGATCTGCAGATTATTCTGCAAGCCGCGACGGATGGCGTCGTCCAGCGAAAGAGGCAGAACCGCCGCAACCGGCTGCGTGGAGGTCACGCTGCCATAAAGCGTGTCAGCGGACAAACTGGAACTGGTCTGCATTTGCGCGACGGCCGCCGCCGAAAACATTGCGGCCGCCAGCAAAGCTACCAGCATTCTTTGTGTTCGGTAAGCTTTCATCATGTCCGGCATACGTCCAAGCTGTTTAGATTCGGCAGGAAGGCGTCGGTTGCCAAATTCGTTAGGAAACCGGGGGAATTTTCCAGATCGTCAGATAATTCTTTCCGGTCCAGACAATATTGGATGGCGGGAGCGGGATATAGCCCGCTGGCGCGAGCGGCAGCCGCGAATAGACTTCGACGCCGGTAATCATCCACTGCGGTTCGCCATGCGGCCCCTTCTCCCACGGCTCGCAGATGAATTTTGTACTCTCCAAAAACAACTGGCCGCAGTAGGTGCGCTCACCCCATTCATCAAAGGGAACGGTGGGCCCGGCGAATCCGTCGATACCATCCTTGCGGATGAAGTCTCTGATGCCGTGCTGCGCTAGCTCCGTTTGAAATTCGCGATCGGCCATCAGGCCATCTAGCGGCACCACCGCCAGCCGCGTGAAATACGCCATGCCGCCCGGCTGGTCATACGCCAGCAGCCGGTGGAGATGGCCTGTTTCAAGTGCCTGCCGCATCACTGGAATAGCAGTTTCTTCCGCTACCTGCTGTCTGCTATGCCGCAGGCCCATCTTGTACCAGAGAAGCAAGGAGAGCAGAACCGCGAGAACCATTGCGGCGGAGCGGACTGTCGTGGCTGTAGAGAAACCGCGGTGTTCCGTTCGATTTGAAGCGCTGCGAAAAATACACGCCGTCGCGCGCGATGCCGTCAAAGCGGCCAGCAAAGCCCAGCTGACGTAATACCAGGTCCAGCGCGTTTCGCTCGTCATGCGGAGCGTGATGTACGCTGCGTGGAACACAATGCCGATGAAGAATGGCAGCTCAGCGAAAAGAAACCAGCGATCCCGCTGCTTGCGCCAGAGAATCAGCAGAGAAATGGCGCAGATTCCGAGTGAAAGCAAAGCGGTGTGCGGCAGATTGCGTCCCAGCAGATGATCGTGTGCATTGTGAGATTTCAGCAACCCGCTGATCGGCATCACTATGTGAAACCAGATCAGATTGCTGGCCAGATAGGCACCCCACAATACGGCGTACAGCGGAATGAACGACAGGTGAATGCGAAGTGCAAGCGATTGCGCCGACTTCCCTCTCTGTTGCATACACCACACCTGCAGTGCGATCCAAAGACACGCGATCACAAAAATGGAGTCCAGACGGCTGAGCACGGCAAACGCCGCCAGACCATTAAAGGCAAAACCCGTCGCCCAGTTCGGGCGCTCGAAAAACAAATACAAAGCGAGTAACGTCGCGGCCAGCAGCGCTGCGCTTAGTGAAGATTCCGTTCCAAGTTGAAGGCCAAACAAAAATGGGATCAGAATCGTCCACGCCACCCATGCGGGAGCATCCAGTCGGCGCAGCAACTTTGCAGCCAGCAGCAGCACCACAATGTTAAGGATCGCGATCAGCGCGGCAATCATATGAAAACCGATGACGCGATCCGGAAATACGCGATACACGGCGGCGCAAAGCAGCATCCAGAGCGGATGATAGCCATTGGTCGGCATCAGCCGGTTGAAGGTGCTTCCGTGGCCGAGCGCGAAATTACGGCCTACCTGGAGATAGAAAAAACTGTCGTCCGCGAAGAACGGGCTGGGCTGCCGAATCAGCAGAAACGCATAGGCGGCAGTCAGCAGTGTGAAAAATCCACACAGCCAAAGTGGGCTTCGTTCGGCTTGCGGCGCGTGGGTCGTCTTCGTCCCTTCGATAGGAGATTTCACGATAAAGGCCAGTATATGGTGCCGGTCGAATGCGTACATGGGGTTCTGTTATCGGGCTGCACCAGGAGCAGTTCCATGGGGTTCATGTCGGGATAGTCACATCTCCCGCAGACTGCCGTCCTGAGCGAAGCGAAGGATGACATTTTTGATGGCAATGTTTTGGGAATAGATCAAAGAATTCTAATAGTAGAGATATTTACGCCAGCGCAGGTCGGAGCTGCCGATCATGCGCATAATGTGGCGGCTGGTGTGCAGGGAAAATGGCCGTGGCTCGCGCATCAGTTGCATCTCTTCCAGTTCATGGATCATCTGATTGCCCTTGCGGCGATTGCAGCTATGGCAGCAGGCGACCAGGTTCTCCCAGGTGGAAACTCCGCCGCGCGAACGCGGGATGACGTGGTCGAGCGTCAGCTCGCTGGCGGGAAGACAGGTGGCGCAATATTGGCAGGTGTTGCGGTCGCGCAGCAGGATATTTTTGCGGGAAAGCGCTCGGGTCTGGTGTGGAATGCGGCGATATTCCAGAAGCCGAATTACGGAGGGCATCGGCACGCGGACTCGGGCAGCGTGCAGCAGTGTCGCGTGTTCCTCCTCGGAACGAGCGACTCCCTTCAGGATCAAGACCAGCGCCCGACGCGCTCCGCAGATGTTGATCGGCTCATAGGATGCATTCAACACCAGCACCGGAGTCTGCATGGCGGAGGGCGTGGAAAATGAGCGCGGCTCCTGCAGCAACACTTCTGTATGCACGGTGCGGCTCTTCACTAAAGGCTTTTGTTTTCGCGCGTAAACCATGGCTCTTCCCATTGACATCCGGATCCCCCTCGCGGCCTTAAACGAAACCTGCTGCTTCTTTCATCCTCATATCTGCACCTTCCGTGGTCGCGGCGGAATCCCAGAAGGCCACGCCTTCGCGCTGCGACCTCGCCAGTGTCGCCACAAATACGGAGGCCGCGCCGGCGCGCAACAATGTCCGAGTGCATTCCCGCGCGGTGGCGCCCGTTGTGTAGATATCGTCCAGCAGTAAAATCGCTCGTCCTGCGATTCGCTCCGGTTCTACAGCAAAAAACGCTCCGCGCAAATTCGCCCGGCGCTGGTGCCGCGTGAGTCCGGACTGGCTGTCCGTTCTTCGCTGCCGCCCCAGCGCTCGCAATGCAGGCTCGAACCGTATTTGAGAGTGACTGCGGGTCTGAGGATGGCCGCGGCGCAGTGCGTGAACCGCGGCCTCCGCCAATAGAATCGTCTGGTTGAAAC
>JBEPVW010000003.1:0-60395 GCA_041690775.1 Acidobacteriota bacterium
ATGTATAAGAGACAGGCTGCTGGGTGCGGCTACGATGGCGCGGGCGCAATGGCGGATGCAGGCGAGCGGGACTCGGGCGAGTCTGCGCGGGATTCATTCTGTGGATGCGAATACCGCATGGGCGAGCGGTACGAATGGGACGGTGCTGCGCACCCTGGATGGCGGGCAGCACTGGCAGGCGTGCAGCACACCCCAGTGAACGGAAATTGGGCCGCGGAAAAGCTGGATTTCCGCAGCGTGTGGGCGTGGGATGCCGATCATGCCATGGTGATGTCGAGCGGCCTTGGCGGGCAATCCCGACTCTACTCCACCCATGACGGTTGCCGTAGTTGGCGGCTGGTGTTCGCCAATCCCGACGCGGATGGATTCTGGGATGCGCTGCAGTTCGAGGGCACACGCTTTGGCGGGATCCTCGGCGATCCAGTGCATGGAAGCTTCACGTTATTCGCCACTTACGATGGAGGCGGCCATTGGACGCGGCAACTTGATCCATGCCTGCGAACGATAGACCCGCAGCAGGGAGCGTTCGCCGCCAGCAATCAATCGCTGGTTGTGCTTCCGATAGAAGGCAGCAGTCCGCAGGCGGGCCCCACCGGCGATCACCAGGTCTGGTTCGGCACCAGCGGCGGCTGGCTGTATGGGCTGCAATTGGCGCCACTCGAGTTGATTGCGGGTTCCGATGCGGGGTGCGCGCATTTGCGAATTCTAGCGGAGCCACACGAGAAGGCGAGTGATGCTACGGCGGGAATTTTTGCCATTGCGTTTCATGGCGGCGTCGAAGGCGTCGCGGTCGGGGGTGATTACACAAATCCGCGAAGCAACGCAGGCACTGCTGCCTACTCCACGGACGGCGTCCGCTGGCACCTGGCGGATCGCGCGACTGCCGGGTACCGATCCGCAGTCGCCTGGGATGCGAGCGATGGAAGCTGGATCGTGGTTGGCCCGGGTGGTAGCGACATTTCCCGTGATGGTGGAAAGACGTGGCAACCGTTCGACCATGGAAATTGGAACGCGCTGAGCCTGCCGTTTGTGGCAGGACCGAACGGTCGCATTGGAAGGCTGATATCTTGGGGTCAGATGCGTGCCGCCAACAGGACGCCCTCTGGTGCGCTCGCTTTCAGGGAACTTGCTCCGGCAAGATAAGGATCGAAGGATTTGGCCGAATACATTGTTAAAGTAGCGGACGAGCGTGGACATGTGCAGGAGAATGTCCACCTGGCGAATTCCGCGGAGGAGCTTCGCCAGCGGTTTGCCCAGTCTGGACATTACGTTTATTGGGTCAAGCCGAAAGGACTGGCGGCTGCGGGCGGCAAGACGAAGCGCGTCAAGCTGGAACCGTTTCTGATTTTCAATCAGCAATTTCTCACGCTGATTCGGGCGGGGCTACCGATTTTGTCTTCCGTCGATCTGCTGGCAAAGCGGCAGAAGGCGCCGACTCTTCGCGCGCAGCTTGAGGATGTAGCGATTCGGGTGCGCACTGGGCAATCGCTTTCCGCGGCGTTTGAAGCGCAGGGCGGATTTCCGGCGATCTACACCACTTCGCTGCTGGCTGGCGAGCGTTCCGGCAATCTGGAAGAAGTGTTGAGCCGCTATCTGGCGTTTCAGCGTATTGCGCTCACCTTCCGCAAAAAACTGATTGCGTCGTTGTTTTATCCCGTGCTGCTGGTTGTTATGGTCACTGGCCTGTTCATTTTTTTAATCAGCTTTGTCGTGCCGCGGTTTGGCGCGCTCTATGACCAGATTGGAACCAAGCTGCCGGGCATCACGGTATTCATGCTAGATATGGGGAAGTATTTTCAAGCATATCTACCCTACATGTTGGTGGGGTTTGCTGCCTTCATTTACGGCGCATTTCGCTGGAGCCGGACCGACAGTGGTGCGAACCGCATCGATAGCGCCCGCATTGCGACGCCGATTTTTGGCAGTATATGGGTGAAATATCAAGTGGCCCTATTCTCGCGCACGCTTTCGACCTTGCTGTCGGGCGGCCTGCCGCTGGTTCCATCGCTTGAGACTGCTGCAAACTCCATCGGCAGCCGGCAGTTAAGCCGGGCTGTGATGCAGTCGGTGGGCAGCGTGCGGGAAGGCAAGGGACTGTCCACCAGTCTGAAGAACACGAAGATTTTCCCGGAACTGTCGATCGAGATGATCGAAGTGGGCGAAGCGACAGGCGCGCTGCCGGGGATGCTGAATTCCGTAGCGGAATTTTTTGAGGAAGATGTACAAACGGCGCTTACGGCTGCCCTTTCGTTGATCGAGCCGGCGATTTTGATCGTCATGGGCGGAATCGTCGTCACTATTTTGATCGCGCTGTATCTGCCCATTTTCAGCCTGGGCGCAGCGGGCGCGATGCAACATTAGAAGGAGATCGCCATGGCGGACATCGCCATTGTTCCGAACGTAAAACTTGCAGACAACGATGAGACAGCGCACGCGAAAGTGATGGCGGCGCGCTATCGCTGCGAGTTCGTCGACCTGAGAAATTTTCGCATCCAGCACGAATTGTTCCGCAGCGTGCCGGTTGACATCATGTTCCGCTATAACTTTGTTCCGCTGGAGCAGCTGGAGAGCAAGCTGGTGATTGCCGTCAGCGATCCGAGCAAGCTGATGGTGATGGATGAAATTGCGGGTCTGCTGGGGCAAAAAATTATTGTCCGCGTCGCCACGCTGAGCCAGATTACCGACCTGCTGAAGAAGACGGAGCAGTCGCAACGCGTGCTGGATGAAGCGACAGAGGGCTTGACCTTCGATGTGCTGTCTTCGGAGGACAACCAGGACGAGACACTTTCGATTGAGAAACTGACTTCGGAAGAAGACATCAGCCCGATTATTCGGCTGGTCGACACCATGGTGTTTACAGCCCTCGAACGGAGAGCCAGCGATATCCATCTAGAGACGTTTGACGACAGTCTGCTGGTTAAATATCGCATCGACGGCGTGCTGCAGCAGGCTATGGCGCCGATTGCACGCGAGCATCACCAGACTATTCTTTCGCGTATTAAAGTCATGAGCGAGCTCGACATTGCCGAGCGCCGTGTGCCGCAGGACGGACGCTTTCGCGTTCGCTACAAGGGCCGGCTGATCGATTTCCGCGTCTCGATCATGCCAACGGTGCATGGCGAAAATGCCGTGCTACGCGTACTTGACAAGGAGTCGATGAGCGAAAAGTTCACCAGTCTTACGCTCGATGTGGTGGGCTTTGCCGAGGACGACCTGTTTCGCTTCCGTCGCTACATCCGCGAGCCTTATGGGATGGTGCTGGTTACGGGACCGACGGGTTCCGGCAAAACGACGACCCTCTACGCAGCATTGAATGAGATAAAAAGCGATGAAGACAAAATCATCACGATCGAAGATCCGGTGGAATACCAGATTCGTGGAATCACGCAGATTCCTGTCAACGAGAAAAAGGGGCTGACCTTCGCGCGCGGACTGCGTTCCATTCTTCGTCACGATCCGGACAAGATTCTGGTGGGCGAAATCCGCGACCAGGAGACGGCGCAGATCGCTATCAACTCCGCGCTGACCGGGCATCTGGTCTTCACGACTGTCCACGCGAACAACGTGGTGGACGTGATCGGCCGCTTTCTCAACATGGGTGTCGAGCCTTACAATTTTGTTTCCGCTTTGAACTGCATTCTGGCGCAGCGGCTGGTCCGTATGATCTGCGATGACTGCAAGCGCCCGGTGCAATACGACCACGACGCTCTCCGATTGAGCGGACTTGATCCGGATGAATGGTCGGAATTCATGTTCCAGGAAGGGACCGGATGCATTGAATGCGGGGGTACGGGGTATCGTGGCCGTACTGCAATCCATGAATTGCTGGAGCTGAATGACAAGATCCGCGAAATGATCCTGGAGAGAAGGCCTAGTTCCGAAATTCGCCGAGCGGCCCGCGACGAGGGAATGTCCTTCCTGCGCGAGTCGGCGTTGCAGCGCATCCGGCTGGGACTGACAACGTTAAAAGAAATCAATAAAGTGACCTTCATCGAAGCTTCACGGTAAGCTTGATCAGATATGCGTCTTTTTCCAACCTCTCTGCTTTCGGCGGTGCGTCCGCGTCTAGCCTGCGAAATTGCGCCGGATGGCATTCTCGCGGCCGGCTCCCTCAGTATGGAGTCGCCGCTGGATGCGACTGCCTTTGTTCCACTGCGGGATTCCGTCTCAGCGGGTTTAAGCTCGCCTGTCTTCAGTGATCGGAATGCGGTTTCTGCGGCTTTGAAGAGCGCGTTGGATTCGGTCAACACCAACGGGCGCGACTGGACGTTAATTTTGCCGGATGCATGCACGCGGGTTCTGATGCTGGACTTCGACACGTTACCGCCGAAGTCGCAGGAGATTCTTCCGCTGGTGCGCTTCAGGTTGCGCCGCATGATTCCGTTCGATGCGGACACCGCGGCGGTTTCGTTCCAACTGCTGAAGCCATCGAATCTGGCGAGCAAAAATGGCCCCGTCCAGGTAATTGCCGCAGCCATGCCGGCTGAAGTGAGAGATGAGATCGAGTTATTGATGCGCGAGGCCGAACGCGAGCCTGGTACGCTGCTGCCAGCGACGCTCGCGGCTCTCGCTGCCGTGCCCGAGACAGGTTCGCATTTGTTGATACACACCGGGAAGCACTCAATCACGACCGCCATCACGCGCAACGGAGAACTGCTGCTTTACCGCAGGACCGAACACTCCGAGGCGGAACCGGGTGAGATGGCGCAGTCCGTGCTGGTGGCGGCCGCCTACTATGAAGATATTTTGCATACTCCGCTGGAAGAGGTCTGGGTGGCTGGCTTCGAGACTCCGGAGGTGCTGCGTGCGCATCTGGAAACCGATGGTGAATGGCGAATTCCGCTGCGCAGCTTGATCACCTCGGACGCATTCACCGCGAGCGCCGTGCGGGGACAGGTCGCAGCCAGCCGCTACACCAGTGTTGTGGGGGCGCTGCGCGGCTAATGCGCATTACACTCAATCTCGCATCTCGGCCGTTCTTTGAACTGCGCCCCCTTTTTCTGCGTCTGCGTATTCTGGCGGGCGCGCTGGCGGCGATGGCAGTTGTTCTGTTCTTTCTGCTACAGATAGCCGAACACAAGGCAGCGCAAGCGGACGCGGCAGTCCGGGGCTGGACGATGGCCACACAGAACCTACAGCAGGAATGGCAGAGGGATCAGACGCTGATGCGCGAACCGGTCAATGCGGCTACGCTCGACCGGTCAGAATTTCTGAATCAGCAGTTTGTGAGGAAGTCCTTTTCCTGGACGACAGCATTGATGGACCTTGAGCTGGTTTTGCCACAAGGCGTGCAGGTCATCAGCATCGATCCAAGGATGACTAAGGAAGGGCATGTGCTGGTTCGCCTGGTTGTCAGCGGGCCCCGCGATAAAGCGGTGCAGCTGGTTGCAAACCTGGAAAAGTCACCGCATTTCCTCAACCCGCGCGTGGCCGGTGAGGCTACTCAGGTTGAGGGCCAGAATCGTGCCGGGTTCCGTCCCACGATGTCCGCTTCGATTGACGTAAACGTGGATATTCTTGCTGAGTTCAACGCGGGCGGCCTGGCATCGACGGATCAAAAAGCTGAAGAAACAAAATCCGGCACCCACGCGACGCGCGAGGCGGAGGCCGGCGCAGATACTGGAGCGGGCAGGGAATCGGTTGGCAAGCGACCGGCCTTGAAGTCCCGGACTCCTCAAAGTAGTCGGCGGAAAAGTGTACCGCACGGCGCTACTGCCGGGAGTGCGCGATGAATCTGGCGATGCCGAAATGGAACAATGTTCGCATCACCGCACGCCATTGGCATTATGCCGCGGTCGTTCTTTTGTGCCTGGTGAACCTGGTGCTCGCCGCACGCCTGATCTATGCCTGGAAGCGCGAAAGCGCGGGAAATACGGCGCGCCTTCAGCAGCACGAAATGGAATACCGGGCAATGCAGCTGAAAACCAAGCCGCTACGTGGTTTGGACAAGAAGATCGAACAGGCGCAATTGGACGAGCAGGCTTTTTACGAAAAGCGATTCCCGGCTACATATTCCGAGGTGCTGGCAGAACTTGGGGCGCTGGCTGTCAAGAACAATGTCCTGCTGTCGCGCGAGCAATACTCGCAAGGCAAACTCGACCAAGGTGTTTACGAGCTTCGCATGAACGCGAACCTGACCGGGGACTATGCGCCGATTGTGCGCTTCATCAACGGACTGGAGCGCGATAAGATCTTTTTTAGGATCGATGGGATTGCACTGAGCGGACAACAGGGTGGAACCGTAAGCCTGCGCATGCTGTTGACTACTTATTTACGCGCTCCGGCGGAAAGCGGCGCCGGCCCGGCACCGGCAGAGGGTACATCCGCGGTGGACGCAGCCAAACTGGCAGCGCGCACAACTTCAGTTAGCCATACCAGGCAACCCATCCATTCAACCCAGGCTGTTCATCCAGCCACGGAGCGACACTAACGCGATGGCGATACGTCTCGGCACCGAGGATAAAAAGAAACGCCTGATCGCTATGATCCTGGTGTCGCTTGCCCTTACGTTTATCGCCCACATGGTGTGGCAGTTGGCCAGCGGGCCGCCTGCCGCCGCTCCTCCGGTCGCGGAGACCAGCGCTCCTACTCCGGCGGCCACGCCACGGAATGGAGCGGAATCCGCGCGTCCGGCACAGCACCTGGAAAGCGCTTCCGCACTCGATCCAACACTACATCCGGAACGCATGGCGCTGGCGGAAAATACTACGTATACCGGTACCAGCCGCAATATTTTTTCCAAGGATTCTCTGCCGCCAGCCGCCATGAACGCGGCAATTGAAAAGCCGATCGGCCCGGTTCGTACCGGACCGGTTGTGCCAGCGGGTCCGCCACCTCCGCCGCCCATTGACCTGAAGTTTTACGGCTTCGCAACAGAACAGAATGGCCGCAAGCTGATCTTCCTGATCCATGGGGAGGATGTGTTCATCGCTGGGCCAGGGGACGTGGTGGATGGGCGATACAAGGTGGTTCGGATTGAAAGCGACTCAGTGACGATCGAGGATCTTTCCTATAACGACCAGCAGACGCTGACCTTGCAGACGATCTAGGTCGCAGCCTGGCAGGAGGGTTAACACCCGTTTCTCTGTGATTTGCCGCCCGCTGCGGGAAGCCTAACTCCAGGGTTATCGTTTCATCTTCAATGTGCCTCATTGCCCGGCAAAACTGGTTTGAGTAATTTTTTCAGGGGATGCAAGCGCGCTGATGGAATCGATGTCGAAGTCCTTGTATAAGTCCAGACAGAAGAGCTCCGGTGCCGAGCGGAGGGGAACCGGTTTATCGAGGAGATAGGAAAGACTCTTCATCGCGTTCTGGCTCGCCACTCCCGAAAATGCGTCCGGTTCAATAGCTGCCGCAATGAGAGCTATGACCTGATTGCGAATTCCATCCGTATTTACCTGGATATCCCTGGCCCCAGTTGTTGAGCGGAGCCAGTGTGTCACCGCGAGCAATTGAGCTACTTCCAAACCTAAAGAGCGATCCCCACTTGCGTCGACCAGTAACACCCAGTCGCTGGAATCGGGTAGCTCCGGCATCGTAGCACCGTTGAAGAGAAGGTCGAGGGCGAGTACTTCATGGCCGCTGCTCAGATGATTAAACACCTGCTGCCCGGCCGCCTTATAGCCTTTGTCGTTGAGCACGATTGTAACGGGTTCCGACGATGGGGAATTGTCCTGTTTCAACCACATCCCCGTGGCTCGCAGGCCATTCGTGAGATCGAACCGATAGGATAGGCTCTCAAAACCCATACCTTTGGAGTTCGTCATTCTCAACGCGCGTGCCATGGAAACTGGCTTGTAGCGGACTACCGATTTCAATTTCTCCCGGTTGGATCTGGCCCATGCAACCTGCTCGGAAGCAGCCGCTGGAATCGGCTCACGTTGAATTTTGGAAGCCAGTTGCTTAGCTAAACTAAGGATGGTCAGATTGTCGGTTGGCACGCTGACGGCGAGCTGCTGTGCCGTCCGAATTTCGTTATCGCTGAATATCTCGTCATCAGCAACAGGCAAATGGAAATGTTCCGTGAAAAACCGGTAGGCCTGAATTCTGTTATCCAATTGATAATTGTGAACACCGGGAACGAAGTTCTCATGCCAGGCGAGATTCTCCGGTACATCGAACATCTTAAAAAATGGTTTTACGTTGTCATATACGTACGGCTTTACCAGCTGCGCCCGAAAGCAGCAGCTATCGACGGCGTTGTGTACCAGAAGAGTCGGCCGCGGCGCGCGCATTGCGATGAACTCAGGGTAGTCGAACCCCTGCATTACATCGGGCGCGTCCTCTTCAATCTCGTACGTGTCACGCGGAGTGGTCAAGTTGGATTCGCGAGATCCCAAGCCCGCAACTTCGACAGAAACAGCAACGCGGGGATCCAAAGCACCCAATACTACCGTCTGCCAGCCGCCGCCTGAAAGCCCAGTAACTCCAAGCCTTGTGGGATCTACTTCTGGCAGGGTGGCTAGGTAATCCAGCCCGCGCCTCATGGCGAGGTAGAAGAGGCCCAGTGCGTTCGATCCGACCAGGTCAAGATGCGCTCCGTAATCGTGATCGTTACCCGGCTGGGACAGATCTCCGAATTGCATCCATCCTAGATTGAGCGCCACCATGCCGCGCTTGGCAAGGTTAATGCAGCGCTTCTGCTCATATTCGACCGCAGTCGCGTCCGGCTCATGACCGAGCAGATTCAGAACAGCGGGCACACGGACTTTCCTGTTTTCAGGCTCGTAGAGGAGTGCCGTTGCCATGAACCCAGGGACAATCTCATAACGCAATTTGCGAATGCGATAGCCATGGCCAGTTTCAATAACTCCAACTTGCTCGAAATGCGGAGTAGACTCGACCCACTCATGCGGCCAGCCATGGAACGCAACATCATTTAGGATGTGCGTGCGCAACCGCTTCTCCTCGGCTGTCCACTGCGCCGGCGTGGACGGGGACGGCAGCGGCGGAATCCGCTCCATCAAATATTGCTCCAGTTGAAACTGGGTCACGGCAGGCGGTTGCACCGGGTTTGCCAGCGTATCCACGATGGAAGGAAGCATCGTGGTTTGTGCGCGCCCTGAGTGGACCGGAACAAAAAAGGCGCACCCTGTACACGCCAGCACAATCAGCAAAAACAGCTTCTTCATCTCTTTTCGTCTCCTTGCATCAACCCGGTGCATGATCTGGAACTACAGGAACGAAGTGGTAACTCACCCACTGAAAGATAGATTAGTGCAGCGCTGGTCTAAAGCTGAGTTTGCTCGACTTTTTCCAGATAGCAGTCTTTGACGTTGCGAGATGCCGTGACATGAAAGTCACGGACATCGTGCAGTACAAATACGGGAGCGCTAAGCACTTTCGGCGTTTTGACATGAAAAAAATCGGCGCCGTCGATGTGATCCATCCAGAAAACCGGTCGCGCCTCCGGCTGACTGAATGCAACTTCCACGTTTGTGAACTCGATGTTATTTACGTGGCGAAGAAAAAAACCGCTGGCTGGGATATCCCCGAACATGATGGGATCGGGCCATGGATTGTCATGCTCAAGCTCCGGAGGAGTAATAGCAGCCATTGTTTTCGTCCCGCCGCCGCGGTGCTCCACATACACATCGTGAATTTTGATGTCCTCAATAGGATTGCCGGGAATCCCGCTGATGATCCCGCCACCGCCCAGGCGCGATATCGAGTTATAACTTACGACATTGCTGATAGTGATTCCCCGCAGGGTCCCGACTGGCACGCCGGCCGGACCTCTCATGCGGGCTCCCAGGCGCAGGAACAGTGGAGTGTTGGTGCAGTCGCGCATCGTAATACCGGAGAAGGTGATGCCTTCTACCACCGCGCCATCGGAGCTTTCAATTGCGAAGCCTTTGCTTCCGTCGAATACGCAATTTGAGATTGTAATATTTTTAAAGCCTCCATTCGACTCAGTTCCCAGCTTGATGCTCCCGTTAAATTCCGTAGGGAAGTAGGGAAGCACTTTTGCCTGTTGGGCTTTGTCTAAAGGCCATCGTTTCCATGTTCCATCGAGCATGGTACCCAACTGATAGGCCCCCGTGACATAGCAGTCGCTAATTGTGACATTCTCGGTGGTGCGCGCATAGCCCAGCGCATAGGAGCTCTTCGGACAGATTGCATCGTCCCACGGTGAATTGACGCTGCAATTTGAGATTCGTACGTTGCGGCAGCAATCGATATCGATACCGTCCCGGTTTGTATCGATCATTAGATTGTCGATGGTCAGGTTGTCGACGCCAGTCGCCAGAACGGCGAAGTGCCCACCTTGAAGTATGGAGAAGTCCCGCAGCAAAACGTTATGGCAATTCTTCAATCCGATGACCTTGTTTCCCATTCCGGGAGTTTCGGCCAATGGCAAGTCGCTGGCTCCGCGGCTCAGACCCTTTCCCCAGATCAGCCCCGTGCCGAGGATAGCGAAGTCATGGATATTCTCGCCCCAGATAAGACTGTTATGCCAGTGATTATGGCCGTAGTCCTGATAGTTCTCCCATGGCTTGTTCGATTCCGCTGCATCGTAGCGGGAACTACTGCTTCCGCCTCCCTCCGTAACGGTCGCTGCGAGAATCGTTGCTCCCGGCTCAAGATAAAGGGCAACGTTACTCTTGAGATGGATGGAGTAGCAGGCATACGTTCCGGATGGAAATCGTACCGTGCCGCCGCCGCTCGCATTGGCGGCTTCGATCGCCTTGTTGATCGCGGGAGTATCGATCGTTGTTCCGTCGCCCTTCGCTCCATAGAGCTTTACGTCGAAGGTCTGGTTGCTACCATGGCCGGGCAGGGAAGCAGCCTCCGCGGGGACGCCTGGAATGATGACTGTAGCGGCCCCAGCAACTCCAGCTCCCATCGACTTCAAAAATTCTCTGCGAAGCGAATTCATCCATTCCTTTCATCCATGCGGAAACTGCTTCAAATAAAAATGGCTTGGCAACATACTTCCCAACGTCTGGACATGCAAGTGTTGCCAGGCCATCGACAGTCACTGACTTAATTTCGCCGAAGCTGAAGAGCCCCGTCGGTTCACCAGTCGCGGTAAGCCACAGAATGCCGCAGCATCCAACGTTTCGCAGGGTGCGCTTAGAAGGTCGTCTTCACTCCAAACTGCATCATCCTGGGCTGAGATGTTCCATAGGCTGTAGGACCGCCGTATGCATTCGATCCCAGCGTCCCGCCGATTTGACCAAACCCGGGGCTGCTCTGATTGTTATTGGGCGCTCCAAAGTTGGGATGATTGGTGACATTGAAGATATCTGCGCGAAACTGGAGCGAAACTCGCTTAAAGCTCGTGTTTTTGATCGCGGAAACATCGGTATTGAAAAATCCTGGACTGCGCAGACCATTCTTGCCGATGTTGCCGTACGTGCCCACAGCGTTTGGCGCGAAGTCGGTGGGATTGATCCACTGGCCGATAACGCCGGGATGCGGACGGTGGCCGAGTTTGGTCTGACTGATATTTGACACATTGATTAAATCGGCCCTGTCCCCGCCGATAGCGCTGAAGGAGTTGTCGACACCGCTCACGATCGTGAATGGATTCCCGGTGGGATACCAGTTGACGATTCCCGTGACCTGCCAACCATTCAGGAACTTGTCGGCGACTCTCTGGATATGGACGCTGGGGGTCAAGTAGTTGGCATTGAATTTGATGACTTTGTTCAAATCATCATCCGACGGCCCGTAATCGAAGTAGCGGCCGCACGCGCAACTGTTGGTGTATTGCGGTGTATCTTTATTTGGCGCGAAATCATCCATCGCCTTGGCCCAGGCGAAGCTGGCCAGAAAGGAATACCCATGTGTGAACCGCTTTTCCACTGTAACCTGGAGAGCGTTATAGTTACTGTTCACGCCGGTGTTGATCAAGGGAATCGATGCGTAGTTGTCGATCCCGTATTTTTGATTCAAGAGCCGCCGCGACTGGACGTTTGCCGGGTCCTCGGTCGAGGCTGGCGTACCGTCTGGCAGATTGCCGGGGATGTAGACGGTTGGATTCACCTGCAGCAGGCCGCTTTCCTGGTCGCCGGTGCCATAAAGATGGCGCGCATTGTTTCCGACGTACGCGAAGCGAAGCAGCCAGTCCGCCCCGATGCCGCGCTCCAGCGTCAGGTTATAGGTGAGAATCATCGGCAGGCGCATGTGCGGGTCCTGGAGCTGCGAAAAGGAAATTGCGCCAGGTCCGATTGGAAAAGTGGCGTCCGGGCCCGGATTGCGAGGGCCGAACTCCCCGGGAAAGGGATTTGCGACTCCAGCGCTACCGTACGGATCGGCGACGTTGAGAATTCCCTGCAAATTGACGACGGAAGCGAAGGGAGGAATCCCGACGATCTGCTGATAAATGAGGGAATTCGGCGGCTCGTAGTAGTACCCCGCTCCTCCGCGCAGGCTTGTTCTTCCGTCCTGCGTCATCTGATAGGCGAAGCCGAACCGCGGTCCGTAATTGTTGTAGGTGGCGAAGATGCCGGCATCCGGGCATCCGGGATCATGGTTCTTTCCTCCATAGATCAAGGCCGGGGGAGCATTCGGATAGCGCACCGACTGCGCCGCGCCGAGCTCAAAACATGCCACCCGGCCCAGGCTGTCTTTGGACGGAATCCAAGGGTCCCAGCGAAGCCCTGCGCTGATTGTGAGCCGCGGAGTCGCTTTCCAGTCGTCCTGCACGAAGGCGCTCCAATTGATGCCAGTAAAGTCGAGATATAATCCTCCGCCCTGGGTAAAACTGCTCATCGCGCCGGTGACGAAATCTGCCGGGTTGTAGCCGGTGAAACTGTTGCCGAAGCTGAAGTTGCCGCCCTCCTGAAACGTGACGGCCATCGGCTGGGTCACGCGCACTGCTTCCCCTCCCAATTGAATCAGGTTGTTTCCCTTGGTGAGAGACGCAATTTCCCGCAGGGACTGGTCGCCCCGATTGAAGATCCCATAGTTATTGCTGCCGACACCGAAGCTGTTCGTGGAGAATGACAATGTTGGGCGGTATCCGGGTCCCGGACTCGCCGGCAAAGCGATGTTGGCTCCCGCGTCCACCATGGAGAATGGGGCACCCGAAAAACTTGTGCCGTCGATCTTCGTGAAGCCGTAGTAGCTTCCCAGGATAAAGTTTGGCGTGAAGGTGAATAGATCGACGACACTAACGTTTTTATCAATCAGCGTTTCGGCATTGCTTACCGTTTGAAGGACGTTGGTGGGCGGCGGAAGAACCAGCGGTTGAGTATATTTCTGTTGGAAATAATGACCGCTTAGATGATTTTTGGCGAAGTTGTAGTCCACCTTTACAAGGTATTCATCCGTGTTTTGAACAACCGGCAAGCCGTTGTAGTAGAAATTATCATTTGGAAGGCCAGGAGGTCCCGGCCTTCCGAGCTGGTCGCCGTTGGGCAGCGGAATTTTATCCAGGATGTAGGTCGCTACCGGACTGACCGGGATCTGGTTGTTCACATAGGGGATCCCAGTGACCGGGTCGACAAGCTGAATGCAGGTGCCAAATGGCTCGCAGATCGGCGAGCCCGGCGCGATCTCGGAAAAATCTCCGACACGTTCTTTGGCGTCCGGAACATAGGCACTCAGCCCGTTGTTGGTTGTGCCGAATCTGGTTCCCTGGTAGCTTCCAAAATAAAATAGCTTGTCTTTCAGGATGGGGCCGCCAATGAATCCACCGAACTGGTTCTGGTTCAACGCGCTGACCGATTGCGCAAACCAGTTTTTAGAGTTGAACCTGTCGTTCTGGTAAAACTCAAACAATCCTCCGTGTATGGAATTTGTTCCTGACTTCAAGGAGATATTGACAATGCCGCCGATTGCGTTTCCATAGACGGCGCTCATATTGCTGGTCAATAAGTTGAACTCCTGAATGGCGTCCGGATTGGGGAAGGGCAGGTTGGTGTTGATGTAGGTGTCGTTATAGTCGGCCCCATCCAGTTGATAGCTGACGCCATTGGCTCCTGCGCCGTTAACCTTGGCGTATTGCTCGCCGGGGAAAACGCCTCCTTCGCAGTTCGCCGCACAATAGCTGGCAGTAACGTTTTCCGCTCCCGGAACAAGGAAAACCAGCTGCTGGGCGTATCGACTATTGAGGGGCAATCCAACAATATCCTTCTGGCCGATAACCTGGCCAAGCGTCGCAGAATCGCTCGTCACCAGGGAACCGTTCGCAGTAACTGTGACCTGCTGCGAAACCGAACCGAGCTTCAACTCAACCGGAACGGTGACAGTTTGGCCAACTGCGAGAGTTATGCCTTTCTGCGTGTACGTGCTGAATCCGGCCAGCGTGACGGTGAGTTGATAATTGCCCACGGGTAGGCTTGGAAATAGATACTCGCCTGAGTCGCTCGCCGTCGTGGTTCGTGTATATCCTGTTCCGATGTCCATTACAGTTACGGTGGCATTCGACAGGCTTTGGCCGGACGGATCGAGTACTCTGCCCGCGAGCCTTGCCGTCGTGAACTGCGCCAGCATTGGCATTGTGAACCAGAGGACCAGAATTATCCCGAGACAAAAGTTCATCGATCTGAGTACGTTCCTGTAAATCTTATTCATTGCGGCCTACCCCTTCTCACCGTCCGAATATGCTGAACCTGCAGATTGCTAATAGCGCTCCATCATGTTTCTAACCCTGAATGACAACACGAGCAATAAAAAACGAATAGGTTTCTTCAAAGCCATCCAACCTATTGAACGAAACCTGGATACTGGGAAGGCGCTTTGCAGACCGCTTGTCTGCTATAAGTCATCGAGACAATGCTGAGTTCAATATCTTGCGCGGGGGCGAATCGATTGAATGGAGGAGATAAGAAGAAATTCTTCTTATCTCTTAGTGCCTGGAATTGCTCTTCGAGCGTGATCTATCGCCCACATCCTCTGGATACTGTTCCGCCAACTCACGGATCTGGTAGCTGAAGTCCATAAAGAGCTTCTCCCACCGCCGGGCCTGGGCTGGCGTATACGGATAGAACCCTTTGGCGTTGGATACGCCACGCGCCCCTGTTCCAACAACTTTCCGCATAAGACGTGGCACCTCTGTTGCGTTGCTCAGATCAGGTAACAGGTCCTTCATAACGGCCGCGTAGGCAGGAATGCCAGTGATATCCATAAACCGAAAAGGGCCGGCAAATGTAATCCAATAGCCCAGGTCATTGCGCATGGAGCGATCGATGTCCTCCACCGTGGCGAACCCAGCGTCGACAAGATGAAAGGCTTCGCGGAGCATTGCATACATAATCCGATTTGTGATGAACCCGCGAATATCTTTACGGAGAAGGGATGGCTCCTTTTTCCAGGTACGTGCAAGGCGCACGGCACGGCGCGCATTCTCTGGAGCGGTATCTTTTCCGCAGATGATTTCCATGAACCGCGTAATGTGCGCAGGTTCTGCCCAGTGCAGGCCTACGATACGCTCAGGATGCTGGGCGCCTCTCTGCAGGTCAGTAACAGGGATGGCTGAAGTGTTGCTTCCAATAAGCGTGTTGGCAGAAACAGCGTTTTCGATTTCCGCGATGACCTGGTGCTTGATTGAAATATCTTCAACCGTAGACTCGATTACTACTTCCGCGGCGTTGAGGCCGAGCATCTCACTCGAAATCGTGACGCGTTGGATGAGAGTAGAAGGGGACGCAGCAGCTATCCCCTGGGCGTAAGCGTCTTTCAACAACTTCAGAAGTCTACGATTCGCGGTGCGAAGTTTGGCTGGATCGGATTCAACACAATGTAACCGGTGGCCCGCCATAAGAAGGCAAGCGCTGATGCTCGTACCCATCAACCCCATTCCCACAACGCCGGCGGGAGCTTTCTCGACTGGAAGACCTGCGACGCGGCCGCTGGCGTTGCGTTTCTTGTGCAGTTTCTTCATAGGTTTCTGTTACATGCTTTCCGGATGAGGTTGTGAATGGATAGCGCCACCATTCAAATTTCTGCGCGAATGGTCCGGCGAAGTTACCTGGTTCGTTTCAGCAGCGAAAGCGAGGGCACCCTCCATGTGGTGCAAGGTCTCCTCGACATCGTGTTTGCTATGCGCGAACGATAACGAACATTGTTTTGTCGGCTGCGGAAATACATAGATGCCGCGCTCGACAAGCGTTCGGCGGAATGCTGTATCCAAATCGAAATCATGGTGCATGGCAATGTCATGCCAGTCGGTCGGGAGATGATCCATAAAGTACAGGCAGAAGGCGGAGCCTTGCCGCGCAACGACTGCAGTCACCCCCGTTTTTTTGAGAAGCGTTTCCAGGCCGTGTTCTATCATTTCTCCGAGAGCTTCGACGTGGCGATAAACCTCGCCATTGTTCATTAACAACCGTTCTATCGTGGCAATCGCGGCGGCTGTAGGCACAGGATGCGCGTTGTATGTTCCGGCAAGCAATACACGTTTTGATATCGATGGATCCACGAAGCGGTCCATCATATCCCTTCTGCCACCTAGAACCGCAGTAGGATAGCCGTTGGCCAGAGCCTTGCCGAAGACGAGCAGGTCGGGTTTGACATTGGCGATACTCGCGAAGCCTCCAATTGCGTGACGAAAGCCGGTTTTTACCTCATCGAAAATAAGTACAAAGCCAAATTCATCCGCCAGATCGCGCAGCCCGCTCAGGTATCCGGGATTCGGTTTTACAATTCCAACGTTCTGGAGAACAGGCTCCGCAATCAAAGCTGCAATTGGATATTTCTCGCACACATATCGCACCGAATCAAGGTCGTTGAAATTGATGCTATGCACAAGCCGCTGATGCTCTAAAGGAATTCCTGCGCTGATGGCCTTGAACGGGTACTCTCCTGGGGAGCGCCGAGGACCGAGCTCACTCCAAGGTGTCATCAGATTGCATGACACGTCGTTGTGCCATCCGTTGTAGCCGCCCTGCATTTTGATGATATGGTCGCGCCCGGTAAACGCGCGCCCCAGCCGAATAGCCTGATAGGTTGCCTCACTCCCTGTGTTTAACAACTGCACGGAATCTACGGCTGGAACATGTTCACAAATCAGCTCGGCTAGCCGCCCCTCCAGAACTGTCGTGCCAGATCCGAACAGGCTCGCCCCTTCCCGCAAGACTTTTATTACAGCTTCTGTCACATACGGATCGTTGTGTCCAAGGAAATGGGGGCCGAACGCAGCATGATAATCAATATATTGGTTTCCGTCGACATCCCAGATCTTCGATCCTTCACCCTTTGCAAAAGCGATTTCCGGTTCGATCGCGCGATTGACGGACACAACGCCGCCCGGAATATAGTTCTTATTGTGTTGCAGGAGTTTCTCTGATTCTGTGCTGTTCTGCATCCTGATCTCCGATCCTCAATAACGATAACGACAGATGTGTTTGGCATATCGGACCTGTCCTCTGATACCGAGACGACCTGTCATCCAGGTCTAATCCGCAATAAGCAGGGCAGCACTATCTGCATGCCGCTCAGAAGGGTGACGAGCCCAATCCAGTGTCGCCCGCGGCGTTTTCTTAGATCAAGGGCAATCTGGTACTATCTTTCATTAGCGTTCAACATGTTGGATAAGGTTGAAGGCCCAAAGTTATATGCCAAAGCCGTACTCCGTTCCTTCCGTTACCCGAGCGCTACGAATTCTGGAGCTGCTTGCCCAATCGCGGCGCGGTCTTACCCTTTCCGACATAGGCAGAAAGCTCGCGTTACCAAAGAGCTCGGTTCATCTGCTGGTCAAAACATTAGAGACCTTGGGCTATCTGAATAACAATCGGGTAAATGGCAAATACTACTTTGGCCTTAAGCTCCTGAGTCTGAGCCACACGGCACTTGAGAATCTTGATCTACGCGAGCAGGCACGACCATATTTACAAGACTTAATGCTGAAAACCGGCCTGACGGTGCACATGGCAATACTTGAGCAGGCCGAGGCGGTCATCATCGAAAAGATCGAAGCGCCTGGCATGCTACGCCTGGCAACATGGGTCGGACGGCGGCTGGACGCTAATAGTTCCGGCGTGGGGAAGGCCCTCCTCGCCTTTGCTCCCGACCCGAACCTGGATCAGCGGTTTATCCGGCGTCCGCCTGCGCGGCACAATAAAAATACGATCACGTCGCCAGATAAACTCGTTCGCGAGCTCAAGAAGGTGCATGATCTTGGATATGCATTTGAAGATGAAGAAGGGGAAATTGGGTTTCGTTGCATAGGAGTTCCGGTTTACGATTCCGCCAGCAGAGTAATCTCCGCAGTCAGCGTCGCAGGAACAACTGCTCAAATTTCCAAAGAACGAGTCGCGAAACTCGCTTCTGTGGTGCAAGCGACAGCGCTGGAGATTTCCGTGCACCTTGGATATAAGCTGCATTCTGAGATCGAAACTTTTGCCGATTGAACGGCGAGTCTTATCGAGCAGAAATTGCAAGTTGACTAATAAGTAGCCCGGCCGCCGCTCAAGTCGAATGTGGCAGCAGTTGTGTAGGAATTTTCCTCCGAGACCAGCCACGCCACCATGGCGGCGATCTCTTCGACCTTTACAAATCTTCCTCTTGGAATCTTTGCAAGCATGTAGTCGATATGCTCCTGCGTCATCTGTTCGAACATCCGTGTACGCGCGGCTGCCGGAGTAATGCAGTTGATTGCTATATTATGTTGTGCAAGTTCCTTGCCCAGGGATTTCGTGAGGGCAATCACTGCTGCCTTTGACGCGCTATAGGCCGATGCATTCGGGTTTCCTTCTTTGCCGGCGATCGATGCAATATTCACGATTCGACCGTAGTTTTGCTTGATCATAAAAGGCACAATCGCGCGGCAGCAGTAGAACACGCCATTCAAATTTACGTCCATTACTTGCCGCCAGGCCTGAACGGGATACTCCCAGCATTTGGTATTCGGACCGGTGATACCAGCACTGGTGACAAGGATATCGATCTGCCCCAGGGCCTGCTTGGTTTTTTCCGCCGCGTCTTGAACTGCGTCGGCGTCCGTTACGTTGATCGGACAAGAGTGCACGGCACCCTTTGCGCCCAACGCATCGACCGTAGCTCTGAGCAGCTTTTCATCGGCATCCCATAACGAGAGAGAGGCTCCCGATGCCAATAGCCGTTCTGCAATCGCGAGCCCAATTCCCTGAGCGCCGCCGGTGATTACTGCACAACGCCCGCTAAGATCAATCTTGTTCATCGTTTCTTAGTCCTCGTCAGTTCAAAGGAAATGATACTCCTCCAGGCGCTACTAGAAAGACACTTTCACCGCCACCTGAACGTCCCGGGGTCCTGAACTGGACGAGATAATGCCCACATCACTCGTGCCGATCGTCGACGCCGGGATCCCGAAGTTGGTATGGTTGAATGCGTTGAAAAGCTCCCCTCTGAATTCGGCGGTTATCCGGCTCCCGACCTTCGTCCGTTTTATGAAAGCCAAATCCCAATTCTGCGAACCGGGTCCCGTCAGAATATTTCGACGGGAAGTTCCAAAGCGGGGTGTCCCGTTCGCGAAGGCCTGCGCCAACGCGTCAGTATTAAAGCAGGCGGGATTAAACCATTCCGAAATGGTTTTTGGTCCGGTTCCTTTGCATATACGATCGGGTCGCGGAGACATACTGTTCGTGTTGGAGTAATCCAAGGTCGAGGTCACCGTGAATGGCAAGCCGCTGTGGGCCGTAATAATTGCGCTGACTTCCCAGCCCCCCGCTAACAGGTTGGTAAAGTGGCCGTTTCCTAGGAACCTCTGTCCCGTGCCGAAAGGCAGTTGATAGATGACGCTGGCTACAAATGTATGACTGATATTGTAGTCGGCCAAACCATAATCCGCATTCTGGTTATTGTCGTTCTGCACAGTTGACTGATTGTCTACATTGCCGTTTCCAGCGTTTAAGCTTTTTGAAAACGTATATGAAGCTAACCCTGCCAATCCATGAGATGCTCGTTTCTCGAGCTTCCCATAGACAGATTCGTAGTTCGCGTATCCCGTGAAATCGTCGTATTGGAGTGCATTAAAGTCAGGCCATGGTCTGCGAGGTTGCAGGTCCCCAATTCCAGGTTTCGGCTGATTGCCAAAGTTATGCTCACGGTCGAGATGCAAACTGCGGTTCCCTACGTAAGCGACCTCCGCGCCCCATTCCTTTGCCACTTGGGATTGCACGCTCAAGCTCCACGCATATGTCTGGGATGTCTTATAGAAAGGGCTTGGCATAAGCTGCGCCGTTATGGATGAGAGAGATACGGAAGGCGCATTGATGAATACCTGTTGTGTTTTAGTTGGAATACCGTTCGTAAGCGGTGGAGGAGCGCCGAAAGCTGTGACATAGGTGGGACTTTGGGTAGATACCGGGTTGTTATTGGCAAATGAGCCCATCCGGTTTGTGTCGGGCAAGTTCGAAAATATTCCGGCGCCTGCGTGCAATACCAGTTTGTCGGAATTCGTCGGCTGCCATGACAATCCAAGCCGTGGCGCGAAAAACCCGGGGCCCGGCCCGTAACTTACTTGCCTTACTTTATTGCCAGTCAACCCTTTTTCTTTCCTCATGCTGGATGTCATCACCAGACACTGCCCAGTGGCTGAAATGAAGTATGGATTGGAACAAAGTGCATCGTTGGCGGCATCCGGATATGCGGTGAGCAGGAGTGCGTCCCCGGGGGTAAAGTCATTCGATAGCGGAAAAATTGTCGCCAGCTCATTGTGTGTATCCATAGGCTGACGGTTGTATTCCCAACGCAGTCCAGCCTGCACTGTAAATCGGGAACTGACGCGCATATTATCCTGGGCAAACAGACTGATCCAACGTCCGCCGACTAGATTGGTAATAATCGCATTTTTGGTGTAGTCCCCACCGAACGGATAACCAAGCTCCATATCGGCTAGATCGGAAATGGAACTGACGTCCGGTATTTCGCCCGCAAGGGATGAAAATTGACCATTGAAGTTGAAGTTTCCATTCGATTGCAACGGATCGCTTACCCCTTTTGTCTGCCAAAAGTCCAGGTTGGCGCCAACAGCAATCGTATGCCGCCCGATAACTTTGGTGAAAGTATCTTCATATTGTTCGATCGAGTCGGGGGCTGCAACTGGAAAGTAACCAGGAAAGCCATCTCCCCACGTGGGGAAGTTTTGAAAAGTAAAGTTCGGGTACAGCTCAAATTGAGGCAATGGAGTTGTTAATCCAGCTATGCCAAAGCCGGCCAGTGTTCCCGGCGGCCTGGGGCATCCCTGGCAGGTGTAGGTCAAATAATCCCGCTGATAGCCTATGCGTACATCATTGATTGTCGAAGGGCCGAGGGCGCGGGTCCAGCCACCAACCAGATTGTGTCCCCTGAAATGTTGAAAAGCGTTGAAGGCTGGTAACGCTCCAGGAAAGACCATGTTGGAATTACCGAGCAGATAACGGACAAACACAGTATTGACCTTTGATATAGTGCCATCCACACGCGCATCGATTTGGTTGTTCTGCTGCTGCGCTGGAGTTTGATTTGTATAATTGACGATTCCTGGAGTGTTCGGTTCAGGGAAAAGAGTCAATATCTTTTGGGCAACTGGGTCGAGCGTGGTTATGATGTTCCCCGGTATCGGCGTACCCACCAAAATGGTTGTCTGTCCAGCACCGGGGTTTGCGGGGTCAACTGGACATGTGTAGTTATATTCAGATCCTGGATCGAACAGTTGGCCGGTATCGAAGTTAAGGTTCGCAGGCGCAGACGACCCGCTTGAGGCACATAAGTTTGCTGTCGTTCCCGTAAGAAAGGAGCTGAAATCACCAGATCTCTCAGCATCTGTTGGAACAATTACCTTCGAGACCTGCCCCTCCGTAAGCCGTAGCCCTTCATAGGCCCCGAAGTAGAAAATCTTATCCTTAACGATTGGACCCCCAATCGCGCCGCCAAACTGATTCCGAGAAAGAGCAGGTTTACCCTGCGCAAAATAGGGTCTCGCGTCCATGACGCTGTTTCGTGCATATTCCCATGCAGAGCCGTGTATGGCATCGGTTCCAGATTCCGTAATCAAATTCATCACGGTGCCAGAAGCCAGACCAAAGGCAGCGTCATAGATGTTGTTTTGAATTTTGAATTCACGAACCATTTCAGGTGGCGGAGCTAAAGCAAAACTGCTGTTGTTCAACGCCCGGGAAATCATTCCATCGATCAAGAGAAGATTGCCTCCCGAGCCGCCTCCCGATCCGCTATAGCCGAAGTCGTTGAAGCCGGAGCCATTGGCTGCGCCCGTGGCCAGCGATCTCCCGGTTGTGTTAACGGTCCCTGGAACAAGCAGCGCAAGAGCGGTAACTTCCCGCAAATTGAGTGGCATATCGAGGATGGTGGCCTGGCCGACTACAGTGCCAATGCTGGCGTTCGTAGTGTCCACCAGTGTCGGAGTTGCTTGCACAGACACCGTTTGTTTTGATGCGCCTACCGTTAACACAAAATTTTGTGTGATCTGCTGATAAACCCTAAGGGCAATGCCGGAAACATTCGTGGTACCGAAGCCAGTTTGCGTGGCCGAGATATTGTAGGTTCCTGGAGGCAGAGACAGGAACTCATAATGTCCCGATGAATCGGCTGTGGTGCTGCTGGCAACGCCTGTACTCGGGTTCGTGGCTGTGATCGCGGCATTCGAAATCACCGCTTGTGCCGGATCGGTGACAGTCCCGACGATGCTTCCCGTAGTGGCCTGGCCCCAGCATGGAAGCGCGGATGAAATCCAAAAAACGCTCACCATCACCAGTAGCATTTGCAGAAATCGCAAACGATTGCAATACCCCATACTACCTCCCCAGACGCGGCATCATTACGCCGATGAGCCAAGTTAGCCCAGACTGCAGTCGGCGTCGATAGAAACCATCTGTCCAAAGAGTAATGCGTCCAATGTGTTGAACGACTTCAGGTGCGGTACCCGATGAGGGTCAGTGTTGCAGCGAAGTTCACGCCAGGAACGTAATGCACAGCGGAGTGCCAACAGGCGTGTATTGGCCCGTGAAGGTCAGCTTTCCGGTATGCCTGTCAATGCGGAACCCGGTGATGTGGTCGCTGCGCTGATTGCATGCGTATAGAAAAGCTCCGCTGGGATCCAGGTTGAACTGGCTTGGATAATCTCCCCGCGTTGAGGTGTAGGCAACAGGATTCAGTTTGCCTTGGCCGCCGATCGAGAACACAGCGATCGAGTTGTGCAGCCGGTTGGCCGCATAGAGAAAGCGTCCATTTGGAGAAACTATGATTTCCGAGCAAAAGTTAGTTCCGGCATAGCCAGGGGGGAGGGTGGAAATAGTTTGCCGCGGAGTCAGCGATCCCGTTTCGGCATCATAGAGAAACAACACTACAGTCGAGGCCTCCTCCTGAATGGAATACATCCAGCTTCCGTTTGGATGAAACGCAAAGTGTCGCGGACCATCTCCGCTTGGGAGCGACACGAACGGGGATTTCGCCGGGGTCAGCCTGCCGGTATTGCTGTCGAATTTGTAGACATAGATCCTGTCTTGTCCTAAGTCGGTCTGCAGCACGAAGCGGTTCTTAGGGTCTGGCAGAATCATGTGCGCATGCGGCGCGTCATGTCCACTGATTGCGAAGCTGCCGGGAGGCGCACTCGCCGCGTGCAAACTGCCAAGCGAGCCACTGTCCTGATGAATGTCGGTCGCCGCCGCGAGGGATCCATTTGGCAGGATCGGCAATACTGCAATATTGCCTCCAGCGTAATTGGCCACAAATGCGTACTTGCCGGAAGCGGTGACACTCACATAAGCAGGGCCAGCGCCCTGAGAGCTTACGACGTTCAGAAATCGCAAATCTCCGTTGGCTCGATCGATCGCGAAGGCGCTTACAGAACCATTTTTACCGTCGAAATCTGAAACCTCGTTGGTGGCGTACAGATATTTCCCAGATGGATGGAAAGCAAGCGACGTCGGGCTCGTCGTTTCGGCGGCCAGTTTGATGAGCGACAGCTCTCCGGTCGCCGGGTTCATCTCGTAGAGATATATCCCTTTTCCGTTCGCTGCGCCGTCCACCGGCTTTGTGTCTGTTCCTACATACGCCAATATTTTCCGCACGCTTGTATCCCCAAGACCCCATACCGGCTCGATGGCGGAGTACGCGATAGCGAACGCGGCGGCTGTTTTCAAAAAGTCACGACGAGAATCGATTTTCTGTATCGAATCTTCAAGTGTCATTGATTGATTCTCCTCCTCGGATTCTGCCTGCCACCCATCAAACATCGCTCAAAATATATGAAAACACCTGATAGCCAGAGTAGTTCTACTTAGCCTGTGTTCCTAGATGACTACTGTTTTCTATCGCTTCATCGAGCGGCGGCAGAGTGTCTCCTTCATGCGTAATATCGTTAAATTTACGTAATTTCTCGTGGACACCACGCCAATATTGATATTCCGCATCCCAACGCCCCAATGCTGAACCTAAACGGTATGGCGTATATTCCTGCAGCCAAGCCTCTTTATAGGCCGGCTTCAAATTGATGATGCGATCCATCAGATCGATGACGTACGAGTGGTCATAGTGTGTCACCTGGGATTCCCATTCATTCCACCAGCGATCGGAGTTAGGCCGGGTTGAACCGAACTTTGCCCAGATTGCGGACATATCCAGCGGAGTTTGGAACTTCTCACCTGCATAATCTAAAAGCTCGCTTCCTATCATCAAGCTGTTTACCGTCGAGGGGTCTGCGCCGAGGCTGTTGGCGTGGAAGAGAGCCGTCTCCGCCCGCTCCGCACTGAGCCGCGATTCATCGAGGTCCTTCCGGTGTGCGGCCAACCGCTTGTAAGTGGGAGGAAAGAACGGATCTTCCCAGAGTGCGAACATGGTCTGTTCGCTTCCCACCACTTTTTGCAGGCTGTTCTCCGCGTCGGACATGTTGCTGAGCGCCGAGGCGACATCGGGAGCTATATTTGCCGGATACATCAAGCGCGCGTAGTCGGAGAAGAAATTGGCTCGATCCATCGGGACGGACTGCCACGGCGCGGCCGCCCCGTACGCGAAGCCCGGCAGTGACATGCGAAAAAGCAATTGCGCATCATCAGCCCAGACGGAATTGACCAAGCCAAGCGCTCCGGAACGTCGACCCGCAGCCAGGAATGTGTCGATATTTTCGAATGTCGTATTGAAATCGGGAGCGATATTGTCATAGCTCATCACACCCGGCTGTACAACGTGTGGAATATGATGGGCGATCAATGGACCAAGCCATCGGTTGTAAGTTGGATCTTCCGATGTGTAATACCAGGCGACAGCAATCAGGCCCGGAGGAAGATCGGGAATGATCTGCGGATATTTCACCATGATGTCGTCATAAGCCATGACGGTTTTCCCATGCTTCTGGAATAGGCTGGCAACATCCGTCAACTGCTTTACAAACAGCGCTGTTGGGGCTGCGCCGGCACCCGTCGCATGTGTCGCCGCTTCAATTTGAAACGTCTCATCGAAACCTATGCTGACGAATGGACTGGGAAATAAATCCGAGAGTTGGTTGACCCAGTCTGTCAGCAGCGGCTTCACCTTCGGATTCCTGGGATCGAATTCGGTTCCGTGTGGCTCATCGGACAACTCGGAATACTTTTCGATGCGGAATAGGTCGTGCTGGTGGCCATACAGATCCAGATTCGGAATAACATCGATGTGCCGCTGGCGGCCATACGCTACAATCTGCCGCACTTCATCCTGTGTCAGGCGTCCATCCGGATTTAACAGCGGATAGCCCTTCAACTCGATGCTGTCTTCCGTGTAAATGTAATATTGGTTCGCCTTCCAACGAGCTAGAAAATCCAGCTGACGTTCAATCTCCTTGGCTGTCGGCAATGGCCCGTGGCTGATGTCGACCATAGTTCCGCGAAGCATTAGTGAGGGCCAATCATGGATCTCCACCTGAGGCAACGACGCGGCAGAACCGCTTCCTTCGACCAACTGTCTCAGCGTTTGGATCCCATAGAACACGCCTGCAGTTGAACGCGAGCGAATTTGTACTCCATTCGCCGTTACGCTCAAATCGTATGCTTCGCGCGAGCCGGGACCAGGCTTTTCACCGGGAAGCGCCAGCGGGTCGGAAGCGCCTGTCCTTTCCAGAAGAATGACTGGGCCGGCTTTGCTAGTTTTCCGAAAAGACTGGATCGGCAGCCGAAGCCCAGTGCGTTCCGCTACGAAGCTGGAGAGTTGTTCGGCAGCGAACCGGTCCTCTGCGCCTGGAGAGGACGAGAATGCAATGGTCATGTCCGTTAGCGTAATTGAGCCGCTGCCGTACTGAATCTGTTGTGGTCGCGGAAGCAGCGGATTATGGTCGGCATAGGCAAGGGGACTGACCAGCACGCATAACAGTAGAATAAGAAAACTTATCCGGCTCATTAAATTCCTTTCCAACCTGGTACTACGGGAGACATCTCGTACATCGAGTCACAAGTGCAGCCGGTGTGACGCACCGCCTGCAACCTTCCAGCTGCGAATGCCCAACCCAGTGTCGCCCTCGTAGTTTTCATAGATCAAGATCAATCCGCGGATACATTCGGTTCGTGTTCAACATATTGGATGATCAGTCGCGTAGCCACGAGCTACTTCAAATCCATTAAGAAACTTTCCCTCGCGCTGCAACCTTCCACTGGTCCACAACTTGCTCCCCGGAAATAAGGTAGACACGGTCATGCAAATTGATGCATGGACATACATGATTAGGGATAACCCGGAGCCGATCTCCTACTTTTATCTTGGATTCGTCGGAAATTCTCAGGTGCCCGTGTTCTTCGGAAAGGTCTTCCAGCAGCAATTCGGGATGGTCTGAGATATATCCAAAATATTCTCGCTCACCGGATTGTAGGGTATCGGCCGTCAGCGTTTTGCTGCCTGCATCGATGATGGCACGGTGCGGGACACTGGTGCTGACCACTGTGGTCAGCACGGTTACGGCACAATCAGCATAGCTGGCGGATTCCGCGTCAACTGTATTTCGATCATTAAAAACGTAGGTGCCGGGCCGGATTTCCGTGACCCCATGAAACAGATGGCTCTGGAGAGCGGCAGGCGTGTTGCCGCCGCTAACTATAGGGTAGGGGATGCCTGCTAAATCCAGCAGAGCAAATAGCCGATCAAGCCTTTCATTCTCGAGAGGAATGTCCTGTTCTCGAATCTTTTTGTTTCCCATGATGTGGCCGGGATAAAGGGAGATACCCTCCCATCGAAGGCTAGGCAGTGCGAGTACCCGCTGGGCAATCTCAATAGATTTGTTATCCAGGGTGAGACCACAGCGTCGAAGACCGGTATCGAATTCCAATCGGACTCCTACTTCAACGCCCGCTGCCTGTGCGGCTCGCGAGATACCGTCGGCCACCTGCAAGGAGTCCATTGCAACAGAAATTCTGACGCGCTTCGCCAGCTCTGTCAGACGCTTCCATTTAATTTCGCCCCACAGCGGATAGACGATCAAGATGTCGCTCAGCCCAGCGTCGGCCATAACTTCAGCCTCGCCAAGTTTTGCGACCGTAATGCCCCCCGCTCCATACTGCATCTGAAGGCGAGCAATCTCAGGCATTTTATGTGTCTTGGTGTGTGGGCGCAGAGTGAGACGATGCGCATCGCAATAGTTCGCCATTCCGCGAAGGTTGCGATCAAGCGTATCCACATCGATGAGAACTGCCGGGGTATCCAAATCGTGTATTTTCATAAATAGTGTATTGGCGGCACCTTACATAACTACGCCCGCATCGACCACAGGCTTGCCGTTTCTCCATACTGACTTGATCCCCGTCGGGTCAACGGCAGGCATTACATAGGTGGCATCTGTGTTGATAGTTTCTGGATTGAACACGGTAACATCTGCCACATAGCCTTCCGCAATTCGGCCACGTTCGTGTAGATGGAATACCTCCGCCGGCTTACCGGTGACTTTATGGACGGCTTCTTCAAGACTTAACCATTTGCGCTCCCGCACCACATCCCCAAGCAATAGAGGAAATGTTCCGTACAGGCGAGGATGTGAACGCCCGCTGGTATAAACCCCATCTGTAATGACAACCGCCAGTGGATGAGTCAAAAGCGCGCGAAGATTTTCAATCGACTGGCAGTGCTCCACGATATTTGCGTTTCCTTGTTGCTCCAGCAGAATGTCTAACACCACCTCGCCTGCTTCTTTTCCTCGTTCGTCCGCGATCTCCTGGATTGACCTGCCGACCAGCGAGGCTGCATCGTTTGCGGCTGCTGTTATTACCACGTTGTTCCAGCTCGCTTCGGGTTTAAGTTTCGTTCGAATGGATTCCCGCTGCACAGGATCCGTGAGTCGCAGAAGGAGTTGCGAAATTCCGCCGTCCAGCGCAGTTTGCGGCAGCACCTGGGTCAGTACCGTAGATCCCGCCAACCAGGGATAGGCATCAAACGCAATATCGATGCCACGAGCGGATGCTTGCTCAATCGCATCGATGGCGCGCTGCTGCAAGGGCCAGCAGGCCTCGCCGGCGGCCTGTAGATGAGAAATCTGGAGGCGGCAGCCCGATGCTTCTGCAATCGAAATCTGCTCCTCAACGGCTTCGACCAGCATCGCGGAATAGCTCCGCATGTGGGTTGCGTATACGCCGCCTCTGCGGACGACTACGCGGCAAAGAGCTATGAGTTCTTCTGGCGAGGCGCCCGAACCCGGAGCGTACATCAGGCCTGAGGAGAAACCGGCGGCTCCTTCCTGCAACGCGTCATCCAGCATTCCCGACATGCTATCGAGTTCTCGAGCGGTGAGTGCTCTGCCTGTGTTTCCAGTAACGTTGATTCTCAACGATCCGTGCCCGACAAGGGAAGCAACCGTTGCAACCTTCGATTGACTCGCGCGCGCCAAATAGTCGGAAGCAGAGGCCCATCCCCAACTGTTATCTCCATAAAGAATGCCGTTTGCGAAGTCCCGCAGAACCTGCGGATTTTCTGGCAACGGATAAGGAGAAAAACCGCAATTGCCGACGACCTCAGTCGTTACTCCCTGCAAGACTTTCTCCGTGCAATTTTCAAGCACCTGCAAGTCCGAATGACTATGCGCGTCGATAAATCCAGGCGCGATGACGCAGCCTTTGCAGTCAATGATGTTGTACTCCACATCTTTGGCAGCAACAGACCTGTTCTTCTTCGGACTGCCGACCGAAACAATCCTGTCGCCGATGATGACAACGTCACCTGAAACCGGCGGAACGCCGGTGCCGTCGACGATCGTGCCATTCGCCAGGATTGTGCCTGTAATTTGCTTCATGGAAGTACCTCTATTTTTTCACGTCAGCAGCTTTGCGGATGAGCCCGCAGGCTGGCCAATAATTTTCCGGCTGCGCACCAGGTCGAGCAACTTCCCGTTAAGGAAGTCAATGTGTGCTCGATCCACCTCATCGATAGTGAGCGTAATATCGCGGACCCTGGGATCAGAAAGAACCCCACGTGCCACCAGCAATGCCTTTTCCGCATGATGAAAAAATTCCAGGTTTTGCAGGCTGTAGCTGATCTGCGGCAGCACACCTTGAAATAGTTGATACGCTGCATCTTTATTCCCGGCGCGCGCACTTTCCCAAACCATTTGGAGCAGGTCCGAAACTGCCAGCCCAGGCATCACTCCGCAAATGCCGGCGTCGATAAGTTCCAGCATGTACGTGCCGCCCCATCCATCGATCACGCCAACTGCACCGTTCGTCTCTTGAATGATCGATTGCACCCGCCCAGCCATCATCGGCTCTTCAAGCTTCAAATATCGGAAATGGTCATGCTGGCCGTGGAGAGACTTTATGAATTCCAGACTTACTGTTGTACCGCCAGGGTTGAAGTCCTGAATGATCAACGGAATTGAGATCGCCTGTAGGATTCGATCGAAATAGCGAAGCAGGTCGCGCTCCGGTAAACCGAAAAGTCGTGGAACAGCAACGGAAATGGCCGCCGCACCGGCACGCTCCAGGTCACGAGCAGTCTCCGCTACATAAGACGCGGAGGAATGATTGACCTGCGCTACTACAGGCAAACCGCCGTTCAATGTGTCAATCGCGCGACATACCAGTTCGCGCCGTTCAGTATCCAGAAGTTTGTAAAATTCACTGGCATACGCTGGAAGACAGACGCCACAGACGCGGGCATCGATTGCAAACTCCAGCAGACCTTCAAGCGCCGCGAAGTCCACGACGTCGTCAGCAGAAAATGGAGTCGGAATAATGGGAAGAATGCCGTCAACCTTGAATTTTGCCATCGGTTCCCATTCTGTGCAGGCGCTGCTTCTCCTCGTACACGGTCACTAGAAAACAGCTCACAAAAATCAGCACGCCACCGGCCACCAGATTGGAAGTCAGCTTCTCACCCAGGAGAAGCGCCGAGAATAACACGCCGAATACCGGTAGTAAGTAAACGGACAGAGCGGCACGCATCACCTCCACTGCCTGGATCACGGAAAAATACAATAGCATTGACAGACCGAGGCTGAAAATCGCGACTAAAACCAGACTCCACCACGCAGAAGGCCCGAGATGCGCAAGTTGCCGCCAATCCCCGGGATTCGTTACGGCATAGAGCAATAGCAACTCCAGGTCGGTCACAATAAAACTCCATACCAGCACTTGGGCTGGAGACAATCGTGAAAGCGCCCGACGGCTGAATGAGTTGTTGAATGCGCTTCCGGCACAGCTCGCAAGTACGAATAAATTCCCCGCCACGTATTCAAGGCTGAATAGCCGCGCGTGCTCGATGTCTTTCATTGAGACGAGGCAGACTCCCAGTATCGCAACGGCAAAAGATATCCAGCGCAATTTCGTCATGTGCTCATGCAGAAAAAGAGAAGCACAGATCGCGGTCAGCACCGGCACAGTCAAGGCGAGTACGCTGGCATTGGAAGCCAGTGTTCGTTGCACCCCGAGAACCAGGAAAAGTTGCGCGGGTAGAACGCCCAGTGTGCCGAGCAGAAATACATCCAGCAGAATGGTGCGATTGCCGACCCGGAAAATATCCAGGTTAAGCTTGGCAAAGGGCATCACCAGCAATGTCGCAATCGCAAGAGGGAGAAGCGTCACCAGCACGGCGCCCAACTCGCGAGTGGCTATCCGCGCGCCCGAAAATTGAAATGCCCACATTGCGTTGACTGCGATCAAGACGCCAAACGCAAGCATTGGTTTCCGCTCAAAGACGCTGGCAGGCGGAGTTGAAACGGCTGGGGTGCCCGAGGACTGAGAGGCGGCGGCTTCCATCTAGGAGACGATGCTACGGTTGCCCGCAGAGCACGTCAACATTCAAAGGATTCCTGAGAGATGTCGTGTTCATTGGGCTGGACATATCGGCAAGGGTACATGTTGGTTCCCACCAAGCAGTTAAATTGAACAGGGGGCGAAGGCGCTAAACATGCGCCCGCTCTTCGGAACAAACAGATAAAACGATCCTCGAAGCAGCTACGGCACGTGACAAATTATCGTGAACAGCCGAGGGCTGCTATTTTGTTACCCAATTCCAGGCGGACGGATTCCAGCAGTGCAGAACTCCGCGTCCAGTTGGTCCAGTCACGGCCCGCCTTTTGTGATTCATTGAGCGCCCACTTTCCCTCACCGCAATTCTTCAGTATCTGAACATAGCCATAATCCTGCACTCCATCGCGCAAATATTTAAGTCTCATCGAGGGGGCCACTCCCTTGAGGCCCGCGGGGGCTCCCGGATAGACCAATATTCCTTCTCCGGGGTAGTCCGGATCCTGATTGCCTTGCGGATTCTCCCATGGATCGGCGGACCAGTCATCGACACTCCAGTACAAAATTCCCGTCAATCCTAAGCTCTGGCTGATAAACCCGGGCTGAATTCGATAATTGATCGGCGGAAAATCCAGCTCCCATTTTGGGGAGTAGGAGTCCTGGACCAGGTCGTTATAGGACCACGCAATGTCCCCCTTCTTCAGGACGAAGGTCACTCCTGGCGGAGTATGGGATTGTGCGTCGTCATAGGCCATCGGCAGCATGGTCCAAATATCGACCGCCGAACGGCCGGTTCCGAGTCCGTCATTGTAGAGCTGAGGCACCGGTTCCTGCGTTACTAAGTTGTCGATGCCGGCCTTGTGGAGGACCTGCGCCCATTTGATCATCCCATTGTAGAAGTTCTCACTCGTGCAACTGCTCTCTGGATCGGCCGTCTCATCGTAGAGGTACAGACCCGGTCGATGCGCCGCTTTTGCGTTCTTTACATCCACTAACGAAGGGGGCGCCGACGCATCGCACGCGGCGTAGGAAACATTACTCCAGAAGCCTAGATCGCTTGCATTCAGCCCGTACTTGCGAATAAATTTAGGCTCATCCGTTGGGCTAACCGTATCGGGCATCAGCTTGTTTCGCAGCAACTCCTCATTCAGCCCCGGTAATATGGCCCCGCCGCCATTAAAGCTCGATTTCAGGGCTGGCTTCTTCGGCATGGTAAAGTCCCACACATTGACATGAATCAGACCTCGAACGGTTCCTTGCCCGCTGGTTACGGTATAGATTCCGAAGTACTGGCCGGCCCGGGTGTCGCGAGGTATAAAAACATCTACCCAGATGACGGCATTGTGTCCGGCTTGAAGCCCGAAAGGTGCGGCGATGTAGGTACCGCCCACCGGCGGCTTTCCCGTAGCAGGGTCGATGAACGGAATCAGCACATCGGGAAATGTGTCGATATTCGTGATCGGAAGATTGGGAGGACCATTCCAAGTGGCGCTGTGTACAAGGACTGTCATGTACTTCTCCCGATAGAGCGTAAGATTTTCCCGGGAAATAGTTTGAAATTGAGAACTAGGGCTCGCGTTTTTGTCCTGACTTCTCAACCTGATCAGGCCCGAAACAGAAAAGTTTAAATCGGAGAGATCGCCAGCCGAAGCATGGATCGCTACCTGGAACGACTGGTATTCTCCGCGGGCTGCGGAGATCGATGCCGTCGTCCCTCTACCTGGCACCTGAGTTGGAGCGATTCTTATTAACGAACTGGCAGGCACCCATACAACGGGACCTTCCGCCAGCACAGCCTGAGTTGTAGTGAATACTGCCATGACAACTAAAATCGGGAACCATGTCTTTCTCATGGTGCCCTCCTTTGCCGCACGATGCGGACTGCTGTTGAATAGCATAGGCACCTGTCTTCATCCGTCAACAGACATGTCATCCACCTGAGTGGTTTGTTCATTAGGTTGAACGCAATTTAATCGCCAGTCGATCTGATGGTTGCTTCATCTCCGGGCGAGGTAGTAAGACACATCCATGCTCAAAGATATGTCTCGATGTTATCGGGAAGCAGTTGGAAGGAAAGATTTGTGAGGGTTACAGAAGCAAGACGGCGGATCAATGATGACAAACGTCCAGGCATGGACTACACCGCTAAAAGGGCAGTTATCGCCTGTGCCTTGATGTTGTTGTGCCTGTGTCCGATGCCGCGCAGTTCGCTGGCCGAAAGCGTCGCGACTCCATCTGCTATCCACGTCAAACCATATCGGGTGTTGCTGGTCGTTGACCACGGCAGCGACCCCTACGCTCTTGTCGTAAATAGTGAGACCGATAGATTTCAGCCCGTCGCGGCACTCCTGAAAGCATGGTCGGTTCCGTACGATATTCTGCGACTGGATCAACAGCATCTCGATGCTTCCTATTTATTTCGCCGTGCAGGAACGGTTCGCTACGGTACGGTTATCTGGCTGGCGGATCCGTCCTCTTACGGCACCCAGGACCTTGTCTCGCTGGGTCAGGCAACGCAGGCCGGCACGAGTCTAATCGCGATTGGATCGCGGTTTCTCGATCCTACGCTCAACAATTTGCTGGGGCTAAAGTTCAAAGAGTTCTACACGTCTACGGATGCTTTTCACGTAATCCACGACAGTTACATCACCCGCAACATTGTCTCGGGGAAGAATTCTCTGCCCAAGAACAGTCACAATTATGCAGATCGCCTATGGGTCGAGCCGACGAGCTCACAAGTTTTGATCGCACAGGGCCAGCATCCCGTCCTCACGATGAATCAACTCGGACCGGAGACTTCCGCACTATGGTTAGGCGCTCCGACCATAGCCACGTTATGTAGTTCGACCTTGTGGAGGAATATTTTCTTTCGCTCGCTAGTCTCGAGCCTAGGATACCTAGTCATTCCCAATGTGGATTATTCTCATCGCATTATTTTTGAACTGGACGACTGGGGAACGGCAGACAAGGGGTTTCTCTCGTACTGGCGCTATCTCGAACCGAGTGCGGAGACGATTCGCCAGTATCTTATTGCGCCCTTAAAACAACATCACGATATGGCGACGGTCGAAGTCAACACAGGATACGTAGATCGGCGATCGAAGAGGATTGTATCGCCCTGGATTCAGAAATTCACTGATATGTATGGACTGCATCAGGACTACACCTCCACAAAAAATGGACTACAAGAAGCAGCCGACGCGGGCATGCTCGATATCGAGAGTCACGGATGGACTCATATGAGTCCCGATTTGCAGTCCCCTCCAGGCCCGTGGTGGACAGCGGACCTGAACGGGGAAGCCTCGACGGACGGCTGGTACGCGGAGTTTGACGACCATCGGCGCAATAGGGAAGTTCCGGCGGCAACACAGATCTTTCATATGCAGCGTTCGCTCGAATATTTGCAGCAGGATTTTGGAAGGCAGGCACTGGAGCTGAAGCCCGGCAATAATGGCTGGTCAAAGTCACAATTCAATAACACTGCGGCACTTGCCACACGGGTTGGATTTGGCCTGTTTCATGGCGACAGTGCTACCTATTATCTCGACCACGAACTTGCTTTGGATATGGCGGACGTAATTCCTGACTTCAATACTGCCTATGACAATCTGGGCGCCCTTCGTCCCGAACAATGGCCCGATCATCCGGACGGGCCGGTAATCCTCGGTTTCCACGACAGGGACATTGCTTTGGATCATGGCTTTATGGAACGGCTTTTTGCAACGTTGCCATCCAGCTATCACACTCTCGGAACCAATAGGTATGTAGCAATTCTTCATACACAGATTAGTACTTTAACTAGCAGCGACGGTTTGCAGCTCGACTTTACTCAGGACAGCCATTACTGCGCTTACTTTGCAAATCATCCTTCTTCATGGCAGCTCTGGCTTTCCGATCCGTTACGTGAACAGCTCGCGGCTGCCCGCCTGAAACTTTCCGTAGACATTAAACCGAGTCCCACGATCATCGCGGCAGAGTTTCAGCAGGAAATGTTGCCCATCGATCTACCTTCCGGAGTAGGGAACCACTCCTGGAGCTTGAAACCGGCGAAGAACAGCAAGCAGCCATGAACGGTGGCTTACCTTGACAACGAATACATCACCTTCGATGGATGAACCCGCGAGGGCGAGCACACGGGAGCGGCACGCCGCAAAATTGCCTGGCAAGCCAGCAATGGAACGGTTAGTTTCGCTAGATGTGTTCCGTGGGTTTACGATGTTCTGGATTGTCGGCGGCGGTATGTTGATGGTTGGCCTCGATGCATGCGGCCACAATTTCCTCCTCGACGCAATTGTGCGTCAACTTGATCACAGCCGGTGGTTTGGGCTGCATTTTTACGACTGCATCTGGCCCAGCTTTATGTTGATGGTCGGAGTTTCGATTCCTCTTTCTCTGGCCAGGCGATCTATCACCGAGAGTTACCGGCGGCAGTTGGCACATGCCGTTCAGCGCACGGTGGTCTTGTTTCTATTAGGTTCGGTGCGGGAATCCATTTCTCTCGGTTCGCCATATTGGGTTGAACTAAGCAGCGCTCTCCAGCCCATTGCAATCGCCTACTTAGTGGCATTTCTGGTGGCGCGAAAATCGTGGCGATTTCAAGCCTCGCTTGCGGGAATTATCCTCACCGTCTACGCATTCGTGCTGGCGTTCGTACCCGCCCCAGGAATTCCGGCGGGTTCTTATGTGCTGAATCACAATTTGGTGCACTACATCGATATCGCCGTTCTCGGCCAGAAGCATTGGAACATCTGGCCGTTTCGAGATGAGGGATGGGGAACAGTTCTGGTTATAATTCCAGCGATTGCGACCACGCTGATCGGGCTGCTGATCGGAGAGTTGCTGATGACCTCGCGTTCGATGAGCGCCAAGGCAAAAATTATCGGTGGTATGGGAGTCGGACTGCTCACCGCGGGATTCGCACTTAACCCGATTATCCCGATCGAAATGAAAATGTGGACGACATCGTACGGCCTTGCGAGTGCCGGCGTAGCCTGCCTTGAATTCCTTTTTTTCTTTTGGCTCGTTGACATTGCCCGCTATCGTAAGTGGAGCATCATCTTTCTGCCGTTTGGAGTGAACGCGATTTTTATCTACATGCTGGTCAGTCTGGTGTCAATCAAAGCTGGAACCGACGTTTTCACGCGACCTATCGCGGTACATTTGGGTGCTGGTGGCCTACTGTTTCAGGCAATTGCTGCGCTGACAGTGGAATGGCTGATCCTCTATTGGATGATGAAGCGACAGGTATTTATCAAGGTTTGATATTGTGCGGATTGGAAGGAGCAACGGAACAGTGCTACGAAAACTCGGACAATTGATTCTTATCTCCACAGCTTTATTATTGCCAGTGGCCGTTATTGCCCAGAATGGGCTACCGGGGCAAAGCTGCAATGCGGACGAAATCCACTGGACCATCACAGGACCAACATCGGTATCGTTCAACTGGCGAGGTACTACGTCGAAACTCCGCTACGGACCGACGATTGCGTACGGTCTTGTCGCGACAGGGCATACGCCTAAACCGTTGCCATTTTCGTCGCCCGGACCATTCCGACAAACATCGCTGACCGGCTTGAAACCCAACGGAATTTATCATTACTCGATCGGATCGTGTCCCGACCATACCTTCAGAACCCCACCCTCGCCGGGACGCGCAAACTTCACGATAGATGCCGAAGGAGACATTGGCGCCTCCAACAACAACAAAGATGTGGTGCCGGACCAGCAACTGATTGCGGCACACCCGCCCGCTGCTGTGCTGATTTTGGGAGATTTGACCTATGCAAATCCGAACGGCCAGGCGGCGGCCGATCAGCACTTTAACGATGTGATGGTTTGGTCCCAGGATGTCCCGTATATGCCGGCGTGGGGCAATCACGAATGGGATGTACTCAAGAATGACGATCCCAGAAATTACAAGGGCCGCTTTGGACTACCTCATCCGCAGACTTCGCCCGGCGCTCCGGCGTTAGGATGCTGCGGCAATGACTGGTCATGGTTCGACTACGGAAACGTGCGATTTATTGCTTACCCGGAGCCTTACACATCGAAGACATGGCCCGATTGGTACCGAAAGACGAGAACATTAATGGATCAGGCCCAGCGCGACCCAAAAATTACCTTCATCGTGACTTTCGGGCACAGAGCGCCTTTTACCTCCGGCTATCATCGCAGCGATTTGGAGTTGCGGCGCTACATCGCCCGGCTCGCTCAGGGTCACAACAAGTACCTCCTGAATGTCAATGGCCACAGCCACGACTACGAGCGCAGTTATCCTGAAAGCGGAGTTGTGAGCGTGACGGCCGGCATCGGCGGCTCCGAACTAGAAGAACGCGATACCGCCTGCTTGTTTCGTGTTTGCCCGAAGCCATCGTGGTCCGCATTCAGAGCCATGCACTTCGGCGTGCTTCAACTCAGCTTCACACCTACAGAAATTCAGGGATCCTTCATCTGCGGCCCCGCTGGCGGGGGCAAGAACGATATTCAATGTGACTCGGGAAGTGTGGTTGATCGCTTCACAATCCGTGCGCCCAAATAAATTGAATGATTGCGTGGTCTGGTAAAAAAGGTCGTGCGCTATTTCGAAAGCCGCAGCATGACCACGCCACCCGGCGGCACGACAACCGTATAGGAATGATCGAGAATGCCAAGCTCTTTGTGGGCCCACAGATCACGTGCATGGACTGGACCAGTGAAGCCAACATCCGCAAGCCGGAGGGTTATTGGAATGGCCTGGTCGTCGAGAACATAATTGAAAAGCGCCACAGCTTTGGCCCCGCCGGTCAACGGCTTCATCCAAATTTGAAGGGGTGCGACTCGGCTCCCCTGAACTCCCCGACGGTCCTGATCGACTGCGATCACTTCCTTGTTCAGCAGAATGCTTTTTGTCGTGTCGTCCATTTTGCTCAGGTCGTTGCCCGCAAGCAGCGGCGCAGCGAGCATTGCCCACAGGCTCATCTGCGTGCGATATTGGTCGGGAGTCATCCCGCCGTTGCCGATCTCCAGCATGTCGGGATCGTTCCAATGGCCGGGACCGGCATATTTTTCCAGTCCTGCCTGGGAAAAACCTATTAACGACATGCTGCGATAGTTATCCCGGATGTCATCGGTCGTACGCCAGACATTGCCTCCCACCTTCAGTCCCCACTTCCAGACCGAACCAATACCGTACTGGCATAGGCTGTATACGATTGGCCGATGAGTGTTAACCAGCGCCTGGTGCATTGTCTCGTAGGCCTGTTTCATCATCGCTACAGCCTTCTCCTGCTGTAGCCTGCTGATCGGCTTTTCTGGATGGTTGAGGTCCCACATTTTCATGTTGGTCTCATAGCTGCACAGATCGTATTTCAGATAGTCAACTCCCCATTTTGCATAGGTGTTCGCATCCTGTTGCTCGTGGCCATAGCTGCCTTCAAACCCTCCGCAGGTCTTGGGGCCGGGGGAGGAATATATCCCCAGCTTCAATCCCTTGGAGTGCACATAGTCACTCAGCGCTTTCATGTCCGGAAACTTGCTGTTGGAATGTATGTTCCCCTGCGAGTCGCGCTGGCCTTCCCATGTATCGTCGATATTCACGTAAATATAGCCGGCATCGCGCATTCCGCTCGAGACCATAGCGTTGGCTGCCGCGCGAACGTCAGCATCATTTACTTTGTCACCAAAGTGGTTCCAGCTATTCCAACCCATAGGCGGCGTCGCTGCTGGTTGCGCCGACTGGGCCGCAGCTGTCAAACAACCCAAAGAGATCAGCATAATTGCAAGGGAGCCGCATATTCCCGCAAAACTCAGCCGATAGAAACGCATAATAATCGTCCTCTTTGTAAACGGGATGTCAAATAGAAAAGTCAAATTGGTCTCTCATTCGTTCCTCATGAACTAGTAGTTCGTCGCCGTTATCGGGCGAATGTGAAAAGACAAGCGGCCTCGAACTATTAGCTTTTGGACGGAATGCGTGCGATGGCGTCAATCTCGACTTTGATCCCACCCCCCAAGCCGGCCTGGACAGTTGTGCGGGCGGGCGGGACGTCACGGAAAACTTTCGAGTAAGCTCTGTCAAATTCATCGAAGTCTTCGATCCGTGCAAGGTAGCAGGTGCATTTGACCACGTCATCGAAAGTGCAGCTCGCTTCACCCAGAACTTTTCCGATTGACTCGAGAGTGAGGCTAGTTTCTTCGCCAATTGTGCCGCTGATGACCTCTCCCGTTTTCAAGTTCAAGGAGGCGTGTCCACTTACATAAAGCCAGCCGTCACATACAATGCCAGCGGAATACGTACCTGTGTTGGCTGATTTGTCAGGATGTCTTACTGCTGTTTTGCTCATCTGGCGCGGTGTCCTCCGTTATTGCAAACTACTTAATTGTATTTAGCTATAAAGCACGTCTCGTCCGTACACTCTCACCCCGACACGCAGGTGTCAACATCGCTGGAATAATTCCATGGGATACTGTTCAATCGGCTGGATCATCGGATGTCGCTCGGCAAGCAGCTTCATACCTTGATTGCCACTGGGGCAATCTCCCGGTTGGAAGCGGTGCATTGGCTGCGGTAGAACAGTGTGCGAGCAAGCAACTATTACTATTGGAGTCGATAGAGATCGACCGATTTAGTCGCAAGCCAAGTATATCTACTGCCCCCACGACTCGAAACCTGCGAAGGTCTGAGAGGCGGTTTGCGGGAAGGAGCTATTGATGTTTCCCATTTTTCCGCTTGCTACTGATGTAGAATCGCCGCTGGCTTTGTATATCCAAAATCTGAAGCGGGAGGGCAGAGTGAAACGGCGGGAGTTCCTCAGGGATTCGGCAATTGCGGCTGGCACCCTCATCACGGGAGCTGGCTTTGGAGAAGTTACAGTCAGTTCAAAGCCGAATTCTCACAAGCTGGAATCTGGTCGGGCAGCATCTAGCGAGTTGATTGAAATTACAGGCACAAGCTTCGAATCGGTAGACGACGGAACTCAAATTCCGGTGACAATAACCATCGGAAGGTTTCTGATGTCCTCCACTGAGATCACACAGGAAGAGTACGAATGGGTTACCGGCGACAATCCATCATTTCATCGAGGTCCTGACCTGCCGGTCGAAATGGTGAGCTGGTGGGACGCCATCCGCTACTGCAATATTCGCAGCCTCAAGGAAGACCTGGATCCCAGCTACAACCTGGAGACTGGTTTCTGCGACATGCGGAAGACCGGCTATCGTCTACCTTCAGACGTCGAATGGACTCATGCCTCCGGTATCTCTTCGGCGACTCCAATAGAAGCCAGGAAATCAAACCTTGGCAATTCCGATACAACCCATGTGAATTTGTTGATAAATGAACTACAAGGTTCAGTTACCAAGCCTGTGCGGAGTTACCCTGCAAACCAGTATGGCCTCTACGACATGACGGGAAATGTCTGGGAGTGGTGTACGGACTACTTCAATCCGTTGAATGAGCCCCAGGCGTCTTATAACCCAACGGGTCCATTGAGAGGGCTGGATCGCGTTATTCGTGGCGGATCGTTTATAAGCACTACCTCACAGTGGGCGAAGGACTATCGCCGATGCATGGAGCCCGAATACAAGTCTCGCTTCACCGGATTCCGCGTTTGCCGCACTTTGGAACCTGACCCAGTTCTTCCACCCGCGCATCGTAGTTCTGATTGGTTCGCGCCGTACAATCGTGCTCCGGCAGGCTACGAAACCTCGACCGGCAATTTGTCGTCACTCGTTCCCGGTATAAGCTCGATTTCCCAGTGGCAAGCTCGGCGCAAAATCATTAAGGAAAAATGGCTGAAATTGCTAGGCTCAATGGAAATGTCGCCTCTGCCGCCGAAGGCACGCACAGTAAGCGTAATCGAGGACCAGAACTATACCGCGAACCTGATGTACCTGCAGGTAGAGCCTGATTGGTGGGAAAAAATCATTGTCATGTATCCCGCCGAGTCGATGACGCATCCGCGTCCAGTTGTCATCGTTCCTTTCTACGATGTTGACACACCAGCTGGTCGGAATTTGTCCGGAAACCTGTTTCTAGGGAAAACTGTCGATCCATTCGCTTATTGTGCTGTGCAAAAGGGATATATCGCGGTAGCTGTTCGGTGGTGGGGTGAGAGCTACGGCGAATTCTGGAGCGAGGCGGTCGCTAACCTGAAGTTGCGACATCCGCATGTCACTGGCCTCGGAAAATGGGTTTGGGACGCGCAGCGATTGGTCGATTACATCTATACATTGCCAGAAGTAGACAGGGCGCGCGTGGGCATTCACGGTCATTCGCTCGGCGGAAAGATGGCATTATATGCGGCCGCCTTCGATGACCGCATCACCACCGTTGTATCGGATGAGCTCGGCGTCGGACTCACTTTCTCCAACTATGAAGATTATTGGTACCTGGGTGATTTCATTCATCAGATAGATCCCGCAACAGATAACCATGAACTGATCTCTTTGATTGCGCCGAGACCGTTCCTGCTAGTCGGCGGCGACAAGTATGACAGCGCGAAGAGTTGGTATTACATTAACGCCGCGCGCGCGGTCTACAATCTCTATGGAAAGCCTGAAAACATTGGCTATTTCAATCACCATACAGGGCATCGCCCAACTCCCGAGGCAGTGTGGCGCTCGAACGAATGGCTGGCGCATTTTCTTGGGCCTCAAGCATGACAGATAAGCGGCAATAACTGTGTAGGAAGTCTTTGTTTTTCAAAAGTGTCATCGTGATTCAGTGGGCGAACCTATACACACCTGAAGCGAAAGCATCAAAGGAGACAACACGTGCGAGTGGGGCTGATCGGCACGGGCGCTATTGCTCAAAAACATGCACAAGCATATCGGAATATTGGCTATGAAATCGTTGTCTGCGCTAACACTGATCCCTTGAAGGGCCAAAGATTTGCCGATATGGCAGGGGCGGAGTTTGTCGGGAGCTATGAGAAGGTTTGCCGGCATCCACGCGTTGATTATGTCGATGTGTGCACGCTGCCAAATTTCCGGTTGCCGGTCGTGGAGTTATGCGCAAAGACGAAAAAGCATATCTTGCTGCAAAAGCCGATTGCGACAACTCTCAAGACTGCACGGACCATGATTGAGATGGCGCACGCCGCGGACATTCAACTCGGCGTGGTGAGCCAGCATCGGTTCGACGATTCCACCCGGTTCCTCAAAAAGGCAATGAACGATGGTCGCTTGGGTAGGATTCTTCAGGCCGATGCGTATGTGAAATGGTATCGGTCCGCAGAATACTATAGCCGGCCCATCAAGGGCAGTTGGATGGGCGAAGGCGGGGGCGCGCTCATCAATCAGGGAATTCATCAGGTAGATGTCTTACTGTTTCTAGTCGGCCCTGTGAAGCAGGTCTTCGGATATTGGCAATTGGGTGCATTGCACAAGATCGAATCCGAAGATTGCGTCAGTGCATTGCTGTCCTATTCCTCCGGTGCGACTGGAGTGATTCAAGCCTCTACAGCGTTTTGGCCCGGATATTCTGAGCGGCTGGAGATACACGGCACAAAAGGCAGCGCGATCGTAACCGGCGACAAGCTCACCGCATGGGACGTGCAGGGCGAGAGCAACGATGCCATATCAGCAGCTGGGACGGTTGCCTCCGGAGCATCGGACCCCATGGCGATTTCAACGCTAACCCTTGAGCGTCAATTTCTGGACTTTGGTGAAGCTTGCAAAACAGGCCGCGCTCCAGCAGTTTCCGGCGCGGATGGGTTCCGCGCGCTGCAAGTGGTCACGGCCATTTATGAGTCTTGCAATCAGGGTCGCGAAATCGCAATCGAGAATGAGTCGTTATAGACTCGCGCACATACCGGGGATAGTTTCCCGGCATGTGCGCTTCAATTGGATCCCAGCCATTCCGCCGCGGCATCCGCGTCAAGATAGGCGGTAGCATCCGGGTGGGTTCGCAGAATCGTGGCCGGGCAATCGGGAGAGATCGGCTCTTCCAACGTGCGCCGGACTATGTGGGCCTTGCGCTTTCCAGGAATCGTCAGTATCAGCTTGGGCACGCGAAACAATGCGGGAATCGTGACCGTAATGGCCTGTGCCGGGACGTCGTCGAGAGTTTTAAACCAGCCTTCGGCAGCTTGCTGCTGCCTGCATACCGCGTCCAGATCGACAACCTTTACGTCTTTCGGGTCGTGAAAGTCCGCCTCTCCGGGATCGTTGAATGCGAGATGCCCATTTTCTCCTATGCCAAGAAAGCAGATTTGTGGAACCGCCTGACGCAGCCGCTTGGCGTAATCCTGGCACACCAGCTCAGGATCTGGCGCGCTTCCGTTAATCTCGAAAAATTCCCGCAGTTGCACGCGGTCTGTAAGGTTCTCCCGCAAATAGCGCCGGAACGAGGCCGGGTGATTGGCATCGATGCCGATGTACTCATCAAGGTGAAAGCCGCGAATTTCATTCCAGGGCAGATCGCGCATTGAAGTCAACGCACGCAGTGTTTCCAGCTGCGACATTCCGGTCGCGAAAATTACGGCGATCTCCTTCGCACTGGATTTCAGCTGGTGCAGATTTTCTGCAATTGCGCTGGCCGCAGCTTCTCCAGCAGCTTTTCCGTTCGGATGAATCTCCAGCTTCAGCGTACCCACCTGAAGCTTTTGGATTTCTGTAGTGTCCATTTTTGTTTTCCTGATATAAGTTACGTTTGTGAGCAAATCCTTATGCTCGGTGAGTAAAACTGCAATCGCAGGTCTTTCTCTTATGTTGCCTCCTGCTCATCGGAACGTGAAGAGCCAGAGACTGCGGTCTGCAATATCAAGTACATCGCATCGTCGGTAATTGGAATTCTTAGCGCCACTCCACTTGGGGAAAAGATCAATCATGCTTCGTCGTTCTTTTCAACGTGCAGCTAGTCTTTTCGTTCTCTTGATTGTAACCCCTCTGTTTACAATTTCGGCGTCCGCCCAGTCAACGAATACCTTCTGCGCCAATTCCAATTGTGCTTCAACCCGGCAAAAATTAAAGGACATCTGCGATTTCATTGTGAAGGAAAAAAGTACTTTCCCAACGATCTACGTCGGCGGCTACTACATGCGAACTCTGGTTGCCGGGTATGAGATCTTTGGCGATCGGCGCTACCTCAACACCGCCATTGCATACGGTGATTATCTGCTTGGCAAGCAGATGCCGAACGGCTTTTGGGCAACAGGCTATGGGCCGGTATATCTGGCAGATACGGGAAGCGCGCTCAGCCTTTTTATTGTGCTTTACAAACACGTAGATCACGAGCGCCAGAAGAAGTATTTCGACGCCGTGAAACGCTATACCGATTCGCTCCAGAGCGATGGCATGATCCGTTCCAATGGCGCATTGGGCACCGGGTGGAAGCAGATCAAAAACGGCGCGTTGATTGACCCGATCTACGATCAGTACACCTTATCGTCCGCACTCACAGGCGCCACGATTTTCACCTGGATGTACCACATGACGAAGCAGGACAAATATCGGGAAGTCTCCTACCACGCTCTGCGGTGGGTCTTCTCCACAATGCGCAGCGATGGAAATATCCCCTACATATTGAAACTGGAAGGCGCTGACTGGACCAAGCGCGGTGACCCCAAGACAGATTACAACTTGTGGACAGACTCGACGTACGGTACGTCGGCGTACGTAGGCGAAGGCGTGATTTCCTTTGACCTCTACTGCGCTAATCCTGCCTGGAAGGCGTGGGTTGAGAAGACCGTTCGGCCAAATGTAGAATTTCTACTGAAAACCCAGCTTCCAGATGGGACGTGGTCGAAGCTGGGTCCCAAGACCTGGGACCGAACTCGCAGCCCTGGAATCGTCGACTACCTGATCTGGTACTACGAACATGTTCACCGAGATCCCCGCATTGCCAAGGCTGTCCAACGCTTTGACGCATTTGTCGTCGATCCGAAAAACGGAAAAACTTTCGGGCTGCTGACAGACGGCGCAAATCCCGGTCCAGTAGACAAGGCAAACGCATTCAATACGGTCACCAGCCTTACGGGCCGTGCGCTTGCAGATATTCTGTCGCCAGGCGTCGATGCGAAGTGGTGAGGTTGGAAGCGAGTACGTGTTTACTTGTTGCCAAACCGCGCCGCGTGCAGGTGGGTACGTCTTATTTCTTTGGAGATTGAAAATTCGAGTATGGAATCTTTGACCATCGACCGTAGAGGCATTTACGCCAAATATCGCACGCTGCTGCTCGACAACGTCGTTCCTTTTTGGCTGAAACACGGAATTGATCGGGAATACGGCGGCGTGCTGTCCTGTATGCGGGACGACGGTTCCATCGCGAGTGGGGACAAATTCATCTGGTCCCAGGCCCGCTCGGTGTGGACCTTTTCGGCGCTCTACAATCGAGTCGAGAAACGTCCGGAGTTTCTGGCTGCGGCGGAAAACTCGATCAAATTTCTGCTGGCTCACGGACGAGATCGCGATGGCAAGTGGATTTACCACGCCGACCGGCAAGGCCGCGCAATTGAAGGCGCAATCAGCATCTATTCCGATTGTTTCGTAATCTACGGCCTCAGTGAATACTATCGAGCAGTTCGCGATGACAGCGCCATGTCAATTTGTCAGGAGGCTTTCGCCCGTGTCCGCCGCCGTATCGACGAGCCGAACTTCCAGGAGACCGCACCATATCAGTTGCCGCTTGGCTGGCGCTGCCACGGTATTCCGATGATCATGACGGAAATCACCAACGAGCTGGCGCAGACCACCGGAGATGCCGGCCTTGAGCCGCTCATCGACGATTATGTTGCGCGGATCATGGACCACTTCGTACGCCCGGAACGTAGGATTCTCTTGGAATTTCTTACAGTGGATTACACCGAAGCCCCACCGCCCGCAGGAACATTCGTAATGCCCGGCCACGCCATTGAGTCGATGTGGTTTGTGATGCATGTAGCGCGTCGGCGCGGAGACCGGGAGTTGATCCGCCGGGCTGCCCAAGTTATACGATGGCACCTTGAGCTAGGCTGGGATGCGGAATACGGCGGCATCTTTTTGTCGCGGGACATTGAAGGGCACAAGCCTTATCTGCCGCATTCTGACAAGAAGATATGGTGGCCCCACGTGGAAGCAATCTATGCGACCCTTCTCGCGCATGAGCTTACTGGAGAACCGTGGTGCCTCGAATGGTATGAACGGGTGTCGGACTGGGCATGGTCGCATTTCCCCTCGTCTGAATTTGGGGAGTGGTATCAGCGTCTCACGCGGGAAGGGAAGCCAACCACGGAGGTGATTGCTCTTCCGGTGAAAGATCCGTTTCATCTACCCCGCGCGGCCATTCTGATAATGCAACTGATGGAAAGTGTCCAATCCGTACAATCAACGAAACCGGGCGAGGGAACTTCGTAGATGAAACACAAATCAATCACCGGTCGCGACCCGTCGACTGGAGAGCCGCTCGAGATCGCTATTGAAAATGGAAAAATTCAAGCGATCGCGCAGGGGCGTTCGGGCGAGCGCGCGTGGCTGTCGCCGGGCTTCATCGATCTACAGGTAAATGGTTATCGTGGCACCGATCTGAATACCGACATAGTCGATCCAGATGCTGTGATCGCGCTGACCCACAAGATGATCACAACCGGCGTTACAACGTATCTGCCTACAATCATCACCTCTTCCGAAGAAAGAATCATTGCAGCCCTTCGCGCAATTTCGGAAGCACGCCGAATCGATCCTGTCGTGGCCCATGCCGTTCCATTCGTCCATGTTGAGGGGCCGCATATTTCACCCGTTGACGGTCCACGTGGTGCACATGCGCGGGAACATGTGCGTCCGGTCAGCCTTGCAGAATTCGGCCGTTGGCAGGCTGCCTCCGGCAACCTCGTCGGATTGGTGACAATTTCTCCACACTCGGATGAAGCATTGGAATATATCTCTACGCTCGCTCGTAAGGGCGTTGTGGTAGCTCTGGGCCACAGCGACGCCACGTCGGCCCAGGTCCATGCCGCGGCCGACGCAGGCGCAACGCTGTCTACCCATCTCGGCAATGGACTTGGAAGCCCGCTGCCTCGGCACCCCAACCTGCTCTGGGCGCAGCTTGCCGAGGATCGCCTGACCGCCACATTCATCGCCGATGGACATCACATTCCCGAAGACACATTGAAGGTGATGTTGCGCGCCAAAGGAATAGAGCGCAGCATACTGGTTTCAGACGCGGTCGCGCTGGGAGGAATGCCGGTCGGCATCTATGAAACACCCGTAGGCGGCAAAGTAGAAGTAACAGCCGATGAATGCGTGATGAGCGCTTCCGGCGGGCGATTCCTCGCGGGCGCCTACCGTCCGTTGATGCATGGGATCGCGCACGTTGCCGTCATTGATGGATTCTCTCTCCGGGACGCGATCCAAATGGCGACCGAAAATCCCGGCCGCTTTGTGGGCCAGCGTGGCAGGCTCCGCGTCGGAGCGGATGCCGATCTGGTCCGCTTCCATTGGGACGCTTCTACGGCAAAAGTTGAAATACAAACTGTGCTGGTGCAAGGGGAGCAATTTCAGTAACGGCCAAATCGTAAGCTCACCCATCCGATCCAAGATAGGAGTTCATGCACCTCACGACATCTGTTTTGGTTTTAGGAATTGTCTGTGCCATTCTCTCCGGCATGATGAACGGAATTTTCACGCTGCCCATGCGATATCTCGGACAGTGGCCGTGGGAAAACGTTTGGGCGCTGGTCATGCTGGTGCCCTGTGTCATCATGCCGATTGCAATTGTCTTGCTCGCAGTTCCCGGTTTCCAGCATGTGCTGGCAGCCGCGCCGGCCGCCGCGGTCGTGTGCGCTTGTCTATTCGGGTTTGCCTGGGGCTTCGGGGCCATCATGTTTGGCCAGGGAGTATCCGCCATCGGAATTTCGATGGGCAACACTCTGGCGCTCGCGATCAGCGCATCGTTTGGCTCCGTCCTGCCTATCCTGGTGTTGGCGCCCGCGCGACTGCATCTTGCCCAGGGACACGCAATTGTTCTCGGCATGCTCATAGGTATTGTCGGCATTGTGTGCTTCGGTTATGCAGGTTTTCGCAGGGAAAAAAGCCAGAAGGGCAACGCGGAAAAAACGCGGGGAGATATGGTCGGTCACGCCCGTCCGTTTGCCATCGGCCTGTTGCTTTGTACCGGATCGGGTCTGCTCTCCGCGGTGTTCAACATCGGCTATAGCCTGGGGCAACCGATAATGCAGACCGCGGTTCGCATGGGGTACACCACCTTCGCCGGAACCAACGTGATCTGGTTGCTCATGCTGACGTGCGGATCGCTGCCAAGCTTGATTTTCTGCGGATATCTTTTTAAAAAAAATGGGACCTGGAAACAGTACGCAGCGCCCGGCTCCGCACGGCTCTATGTTCTGGTGATCGCCATGGGACTTATGTGGGGCGGCCACACCTATCTTTACGGATTTGCTTCACCAAAACTGGGCAAGCTGGGCCCCGCCATCGGATGGCCGCTCACTCTGATGGCAGGATTGGTCACAGTGAATGCGTGCGGATTCCTGGCTGGAGAATGGAAGCTGACGCGCCTGAGAGACCGTCAGTGGATGGCATTGGGCTTGTTGGTAACACTTGCAGCGATCGCCGTCCTGGGATGGTCCAGCACCTTGGGATAGCGGACAGGATCAGCCGAATTCCGGCCCGGCTGCTGCAAGCAGTTGCGCAGGATTGCCCGGTAGTTCGGATAACCCGAGCGCCATCCGCGTAAAACGCCGTTGCGGTTGAAAACCATGTGCTGTCAGGGTTGGAATCAGCGCGCTACCACCATCGAGTACGTCTACCAGAAGGCGGCCAGAGCCCGCGAGGATTGCCTCCGTCACCAGCACAGGCGCGTCCCCAGATTCAGCAACGATGGGCCCAATCTGAGAGTCCGTCAAGCCCGTCCGTAGGATCGCGAAGCCGTGCGGCGACTGAAAAGCTAGGCTGCCCGTCCGCGACAGGAAATCGTTCAGCAGGAAGCGCCGATCGGCACCAAATGCAGACTGGTCCAGCGTAAGGTCAACCGAACCGGTCTGAATTGCATTCCCGCCGCCGGCACCTTCCCAGCGTTGCATAGAACAAAGCGGCACAAAACCCAGTGCTGCATAGATCGCGGTCGCGGCGGGTGCGGCATCCAGCAGCGCCGCGAGCCCCGCATCGCGCAGAACAGAAATGCAACCGCTCACAAGCTGTGTTGCCAGGCCGCGCCGCCGCCACTCCGCCGTGACCAGCACCATGGAAACCCATCCTAACTTTCCACCGTAGGGAAGCGCCGCCGCGGTAGCGACCAGCCTGTCGCCAACTGCGACTCCAAGCACCGTCCCATGCGTAAAGAAAATTGCCCAGTCCGCTGCATTCTGGTTCCAGCCAGCCTCTTGTGACAACAGCAAGGCCCGCGGAATCCAGCTTGCGTCCAGCGATATTGGATGAAACGTGTCAGCCGGCATAGCTGGTAACCGCCGACCTGGTCTTCACGTTTATCCAGCCCACAGCGAGTCGTTCCCGCTCTCCCGTATTTTTCAAAACAGCTCCTGATAAATATCGTTCGCGAGTATAGCCACCCTCAAGATTGTAGAGTGCGGAAAGTATTGCCATGGACGAAAAGGAAAAGTTCGTATCGCGATAACCCGGATCCGGAGCGACGGCGTCCGAGGATGTTTGGATTGTCTTCAACCGGCGGCAAAACCTAGTCTCGGCCAGATGATTCGTCTCGTCCATTTGAAAGATTTTCGCGGAAAGCGAGAGAATGGCATTTTTTCTTTAGAATGGGAGAAGCACTGGCATCCAACGCTGGCTGATACTGAGATCATGTCGCCACATTTTATGCCGCGACATCGGTAAGTGTCGATGGTAAGCGCTCTAGAATGAGCTGATACCTATCGAAATCTCTTGTAATAGATGAGCACCACTGCTGACCAGGTAAGAGGATGATTGAATATGCCGATCGATACAGAAGAGCAATTGGAAGAGAGATTAGCGCGACCAACACCTGCGGACATCGCAGCCCTTCGCGCCCTGGATGGTGACGTAGTTGTATTAGGCGTAGGCGGCAAGATGGGTCCCAGCCTGGTTCGGCTGATGCGCCGCGCCGCAACCGAGGCCGGCGTAAAGAAAAGAATCATCGCCGTCGCGCGCTTTTCCGACAAGGAACTTCCAGCCGCTTTGGAAGCCGAGGGAATTGAGACCATCGCCTCAGATTTACTCGAGGATGGCGCGTTGGCACGTTTGCCTGATGCCGCCAATGTAATCTTTATGGCCGCGCGAAAATTCGGTACCACAGGATCGGAGTACCTGAGCTGGGCGATCAACACACAATTGCCCGCACTCGTGGCTGACCGCTACCGCCATTCCCGCATTGTGTGTTTCTCAAGCGGCAACGTATATCCATTTCGGCCTCTTCATCAAGGCGGCGCAATCGAAGGAACTCCGGCAGGGCCGCAAGGGGAATATGCACAGTCGGTGCTCGGCCGCGAGCGAGTTTTTGAATACGGATCGAACCGCTGGGGAACTCCGCTTGCTCTCTTAAGACTGAACTACGCCATCGATCTTCGCTACGGCGTTCTGGCTGACATCGCGATGGCCGTGCATCGGCGGCAGCCCGTCGATCTGCGCATGCCGCTGGTGAATATCATCTGGCAGGGCGATGCGAACTCCATCTGTATCCGTTCTTTTCCGTTCTGCCAGTCACCGCCATTTGTGCTTAACCTGACCGGGCCGGAGACGCTGAGCACCCGCTGGATTGCAGAAGAGTTTGGAAGGCATTTCGGCGTGGAGCCGATTTTCAGCGGCGAAGAATCTTCTTCCGCGCTTTTAAGCAACGCCGCGAAATCGAACCGTCTATTCGGGTATCCAACGGTTACGCCCGATGAAATGATCGAGTGGGTCGCCCACTGGGTCGCGAGAGGCAAACCCATGTTGGGCAAGCCGACACATTTCCAGACACGGGACGGAAAATTCTGATGACAGTGCGTGAACGTCTCAAGCGCGGCCTGGTGATCCCAGCGCATCCACTGGCCCTGACCAAAGCAAGAAAGCTCGACGAACGCCGCCAGCGTGCCCTCACCCGTTATTATCGAGCCGCCGGAACCGGCGGTGTTGCAGTGGGCGTGCATACCACCCAGTTCGCAATTAGGCAGGTTGGATTGCTCCGCCCAGTACTCGAGCTGGCGGCAGAAGAATTGCGCAGCTCCGCTATGGTAAAGATCGCCGGTGTCTGCGGCCCGCAGCCAAGTGCCGTAGCCGAGGCGGAGCTGGCATTATCGCTCGGTTACGATGCTGTGCTCCTCAGCATGGGGGGATTGCAATCCCTGTCGTTGGACGATCAACTGGCTCGTGCGCGAGCTATCGCATCAATTATTCCCGTAATAGGTTTTTACCTGCAACCCTCTGTAGGAGGTCAGATTTTCCCATACAGCTTCTGGAGAAAATTCGCCGAAATCGAAAACATCGCTGCGATAAAAATGGCGCCCTTCAATCGCTATCAGACTCTCGATGTGGTGCGTGCGGTCCTCGATGCCGGCCGCGAGACCGAAATCTCTCTCTACACCGGGAACGATGACAACATCCTGATCGACCTGCTGACAGAGTTTGACTTCGGCGGCAAGAAGGCCCGCATTGTCGGAGGACTGCTGGGACACTGGTCCGTATGGGCCAAAACAGCGGTTTCGCATCTCGACGAGGCGAAGGCGTCCTCTGGCGCGCCCACGAAAAAGCTCCTGACTCTCGCTCAGCAGATTACAGACGCCAATGCCGCCTTCTTCGACCCGGCGCATAGTTTTGCCGGGTGTATCGCCGGACTCCATGAAGTTTTAAGGAGACAGGGGCTGCTCGAAGGCATCTGGTGCCTCGATCCGAACGAGGGCTTATCGCCAGGGCAAAGCGAAGAGATCGATCGCGTTTATCGGGCCTATCCGCATCTGAACGACGACGAATTTGTCCGCGAACACCGGGACGAATGGCTTCGCTGATAAGGTAAGCCTTCGAAGTGGCGGGACTCCTGATTCCGCCAGAAAGCCTACTACAAAACCAAATCAGGTCCGAATTCCTACCGCGTGCTATTCCCTACACTGGCGCTCTCTTTCACAACAGGATCGATGGCATCCCCGCGCAATTCATAACGCGGTCCAATGTAGTCCGGTTTGATTTGCACCGCATTCGACATCATCTTCCGCGCCTCTTCCCGGTTTCCGTTGTACTGGTCGATCTGACCGAACATATAGTAGCTGTTGGCCCGAATCATAGGATTGCTTGATTCAACCCGCGAATCGGCAAACGACTTGAACTGTTTCATCAGCTCCACCGCTTCCGGATGACGGCCCAGTTGATCGAGCGACAATAACATGTAAAAGTTCTCGTTACTAAGGCTGTCGCTGCTGCCGACAAGATGATCGGCCCCCGAGGCGCTGTCCTCATACGCCAGCCGCGCCTCCTGCTTTCTCCCCAGCGCGTCCAGAGTGCGCCCAATGTAATAGTGGATTCTGGGAGTTGATTGATGTTCGAAATTGTCCACGCCAAGAGAAACCGGCGGCTTGAGCGCAGACTCGAATAGCTTCAGCGCGTCTTCATAATTTCCCTTGTTGAATGCGGCCGCTCCCATCCCATATTTCAGCGCCCGGTATTCTTCGCGCACCGTGTACGTGCGGTGGCGAGGAGCAAAGGTATGATGATCGATGATTGCTTCAGCGTCCTGATAGCGGCCCTCCATCAGATCCGCATTCAATAAACCTTCCGCAATATGGTCATTGTTGGGATCACGCGCAAACGCCTTTTTCAGCAGCGCAATCTGCTCGTCGAACCGCCCGGTTCGCGCATACATCGATCCAAGATCATCGAGCGTGTCCATATTTTCCGGCTTAATCTTGAGCGCCTCCTGTAGTTGAGGGATGGCCGCATCGACCTTGCCATCAGCTTCATAGGCCAGCCCCAGCGCCCGTCGCGTGCCAAAGTTTGCCTGGTCGATCTGGTTAATCGCTTCCCACTGCTGAATCGCTTGCGCTTCATGCCCGCGGAAGTAAAGCAGGCAGGCAAGGTTGAACCGCGCGACCGTGTCGTTGGGGTTGTCCTTCACCGCATCTTCCAGCGGCGCCAACGTCTGGCTGCGGTATGGAAAGCGTTCAACGACCGCCGCTGCCGCTTGCGCCTTCTTGCGGCTATCCGCGGCGGCATTCAGATCGCCTGCCTGTTTCTGCGCATAAGCCAGGGTGTAGTAGTAGACGGGAGAAATTCCCCACGGGTCTTTGTTATGCGGCGGCTCAACCATCTTCAACACCGCAACCGTTTCCTTCCAACGCGAAAGGGAACTATAAAAGATCGAGACCTGGATGGCATCTTCGCCTTGTTCGCCCATCAGTCTGCGAAGGTCGCTCTCCGCTGCTGCGTCTTCGGTCAAAAAGAATCGTTCCGCCTGTGCGATACGGTCAGCCGGATCGGTCGCGCTCACCTTCGCCAACTGCTCGAGCGCGGCGTCTTTCTGGCCCTGATCGCGGTAAATCATTGCCAGCAGCAGACGCGCCTTCAGGTCCTCGCCATTGGAATTGATCGCGCCCAGCAAATGCTGTGTTGCGCCGTTATCATCATGGCGCAGAAATGCGAGCCGTCCAAGTTGATATTCGCGCGCGCCATAGAACGCGCTGCCGGGCCAGATGTAATAAAGATTCGTTTGCGCTTGCCCAGGCCGATTAAGGTTCAGTTGGCAGATTGAAAGGTAATACCATGATTCGTCTGCATAAGGATTGCGGTCTACTGCTTTCTGGAATTCCGCTGCCGCCTGCTCGAAATGGTCCTGATCGAACAGGAGGATTCCAAGCAGTTGGTGGGCTGGGGAATAGCCGGGATCGCGCTTTAACGCCACGTTCGCCAACTCCGTAGCCGCCGGGATGTTCATTTCTTTCTGTTTCAGTTGCGCAGCCATCACCGCCTGCTCCGCCGTCATCTTGTCGAGCGGTATGGGCGGGGCTGCCAGTCCGCTGGCATAGGGGTTGTCCTTGCCGCCCGGGCTGCCGTCCGGACGGTGATAGTCCATCAGAATCATTCCGTCGGGGGCTGTAATCAGCACTTCCATTCCCCGCAGGCCGTCGGCAGTCGCTGCAATCGCAGTGATATCTTTTTTTACCGGCGTTCCGGGAACCAGGTCTATAGAAGTATTCAGCAGCTCGCCGCTATTTGCTTTCACTACCAGCTTCGCATTGCGTATCGTCCGCACCGGCGATAGCGCAACCGTTACAGATGAGTCTTTTCCAGCCGGATCTGGCTTCACTTCGAGGTTCAGCGCCACATCCTGCGCCAGCGTAGTCAGTCCGCCAATCCCTGCTACGGGAATCCACCATTCATGCCATGTCTCGACCTTGTGCGGCGCCACGTACTCGTAGTAGCCATCCCATAACATGCGTCCGCTTTGTATTTCAATGTAGGGTCCCGCGTGGTCGGTATACGCGTTCTCGATGATTGTGGCCAGCGGTCCATAGCCGAAGGTCCACATCTTCATGCCCTGAACCACCCGCCGATCCGCGTAGCGGAACAGGCCGTAGTCGCGGTCGAATTTATAAGCGCCGCCGTAATTATCGTAAGTGTCGATCCCGAAGACTCCCAACATGTGCTTGTTGTTCTGGTCCCAGCTATAGTCCACTCCGTTATAAGTCGGCCACGATGCGACTTCGCCCGTCGTGTGTCCCACCGTGCGGGTCATCGGATAAATAAAACGTGTCTTCTGCGTCGAGTGCATGGAGGCGCTCGTCCAGAACATCTGCGGTTTCTGCCCGTCGTTCGGGTTGTAGCAGAACACGCTGGTCTTCATCGCCGCAACTCCGGGATAAAGTGTCGCGGTAAACGTCACATCCATGTGATAAACAGGATCGACCTCGGCAAGCATGATCGAGACGCTGCCATCCTTATGCCTGAGGATGGTGTGCGACCAGTAGGGTTCGCCATGCAGCGTGCGGGAGTGGGCGTCGAAAGGCCCGGTCAGCTCAATGCCAGTCAAGGGAAAGTTATAGCGTTTGGTATAGTCCGCCGGCTTGATGACATCGTTGTAGTAAAAAACCTGCCTGTGCTGCAGCTTGTCATATAAGGCAAAAAAGCGGCCGCCAAGTTCCGGAATATAGGTCAACTTCAGATACTCATTCTCGACGAACACGGCAGGATATTTCTCCGGTACCGGGGCGCCTGCCTTATATGGCATCTGATAAGTCGTGAACGGATACATGCCCACTAAGGTCGAGTTGCTGAAAAGTGGAGGGTTCATGTCCCGGCCTGGACTCTGGTATGTCGGGATCGTCAGAATGCCTTCGGATACGGTGACCGGCACAGGCTTCGAAGCGCCTTTGGAAATTTGAGCCGCGCCGCTCGATGGCAGAGACGATATCAGAAACACAGTCAGCAAAACAGGCAGCAATGACTTCATTCGATTCTTCCTCTTCAGGTTGAGTTGATGCCTGCGATAGCTTCACTTGGCAGGGTGCGGGGAGTAGCGCATTAGCAGGTAGCAAATTCGCCTGAATTGGGCGGAAATCCGCGTCGAAACCTCGAACCAAGTATATACAATCAATCCGCACCGATGAGGCACCTTTCATCTCGTTCGCGCTCGCGCAACGCCAGAGGAAAAGAGATCCCGGCGGATAGCAGAGATGTCTATTGCATCTAAATAAAGGGGAAGAGCACCGCTCGTCATGCCGAACAATTCTATCCAGCAAATCGTGTCGCATGCGGGGCGAAACTGCGGCTTCCACCTCGCAGGAATCGCACCAGCCGCTTCAGATGTGTCAGAAGACTCCATGGCTCCGGCCCGTGGCTTGGACAGCCAGCCCGCATACGACGAGCAAACATTTCCTGAGCTTTCCTGCTTCGCACAATGGATCGATGAAGGCCGCGCCGGTGAAATGGAATACCTGAAGCGCCGTGATGCCGATGGCCGCTTGCTACGGTCGTCCGTGCGGGTGCCGTTTCCGTGGGTACGGTCCGTAGTGGTTTGCGCGGTTAACTACAACAGCGATCAGCCATATTCGATCGATAGCACTCCGACAACCGGGGTACACAATCCAGCCTGGATCGCCCGCTATGCCTGGTCGGGCAAACCTGCGACGGATGGGAGCAATGCCAGCGCGCCGCTGGCTGCGACCGATTACCACTCAGTAATTCGCGAGCGGTTGGAAAGCCTGCGTGCGGACTTACAAGCAACGCTGGGAGATTTTCAAGCGCGCTGTTTCGTCGATACTGGTCCGCTGGTTGAGCGCGTCTATGCGAAGTACGCCGGACTCGGATGGCAGGGGAAGAATACTTGTCTCATCAATCAATCGATTGGATCGTGGTTCTTTCTCGGAGTCATTCTCACATCGCTGGAACTGCCGCACGAGCAATGGGCACAGCCAATGCCGGACCGCTGCGGTAGTTGTACCCGATGCATTGATGCCTGCCCGACCGATGCGCTGGAGCCGTATCGGATGGACGCTTCCCGCTGCATTTCGTATCTCACGATTGAAAAACGCGGCGCGATTCCAGAGGAACTGGCGGCGAAGGTAGGCCGCAACGTTTTCGGCTGCGACATCTGCCAGGAAGTGTGCCCCTGGAATGACCGAAAAAATAATCGACTTCCAGTCACCGACTGGCCGGAATTACAGCCGCGGCCAGAGCTGGTGAATCCCGCCCTGGAATGGCTCGCCGGGCTTGGAGAAGAAGGCTACCGGCAGATGTTTCGCAAATCTCCCTTGGAGCGCGCAAAATATGTGGGCTTCGAACGAAACGTCGCCAACGCGCAGCAGAATGATCCGAAGAATACTTAGCGTCATCTTCAGATAGAAAGCGGACGTTACTCTACTGATTTCGAGTCACGTTGGCCGCGTTCAGACCCTTCGGACCCTGCTGGCATTCAAAATCCACGGCATCGCCTTCATTCAGGGTTTTGAATCCATCTTCCTGGATCGCCGAGAAATGAACAAAGACATCTTCGCCAGTGGAGCGTTGAATGAATCCATACCCCTTGGCGCCATTAAACCACTTCACCACACCACGTTCCGTCACAAATTACATCCTTTCGTTGATATCTTCGCAGATGGTTTACCAAGTCATACAAACAGGCCTTCCCTGAACTTCAATCTGCATGGACCTAGGTGCTTCCGATACGACAGATGTGCCGGCAAATCTGGCATTGTTATGGCACGATTTTCCAACGAACGCAAGATAAATTTGCGATCTTCCCTGGTTTAGGATGATTCATCTCGTCGATTCCGTGGCAATCTATAGTCAAGCAACCCCATGCTGACCATCTTCTCCCACGACGACACTGCGGACTCAATTGCTATCACCCCTCAGGAGCTTGAGGCTCACGAGCCGCAGATGCTTGCACTGCTCCGCTATCTCTCGCGCACCGCAGTCCATACGTACGCCTTCAGCGTAGCTGCGAACGCCATCCTCTCCCTGTTTCCGTTCATCGTGCTGATGCTGACCATCGCCCACCGCGTTTTGCACTCGTCGCAGATGGTCAACGTTATCCGCGCTATGCTGCACGCGCTTCTCCCGACGGGGCAGGACTTCGTGGCGCGGAATATGGTGATCCTCGTCTACTCTCAAAAGCGTGTGGCGCTCGTATCCGTGGCGATGCTGCTGGTTTCCTCGACCGGAGTTTTTCTTCCGCTGGAGGTCGCGCTCAATCAAGTGTGGGGAGTCACGGAAAATCGCTCATACTGGCGGAATCAGTTGATCTCGCTTGGCCTGGCGTTCATGGTGGGGATTCTCGCACTGCTTTCGATCGGGGTCTCCGCCTCGCACGAAACGCTGCTGCGGATGCTCTTCTTCGGCCATACAGGAAGCCCGGCATTTCATTTTGTGGAGAAGAGCATTCTGAAGGTCCTGAGTGTTGTCGCCAGCATCTCGATTTTTTTTCTGATCTACTGGATTCTCCCCAACCGGCGCGTACGTGCCATGTCCGTATTGCCGGCGGCAATCGTCACCGGGTTGTTATGGGAAGCAGCTAAGCTGGCCTACATTGCGGTGCTTCCGTGGCTGGATTTGCGCTCCGTATACGGACCTTTTTCCATCTCTGTAGGGCTGATGTTATGGGCATTTCTCTCCGGATTGATCCTGTTAGCTGGAGCGCACTTTTCTGCCAGCCGCTGTCTTCGGAAAGATGCCGTGAAAGCCAGGAATGCCGCGTCGAAAATTATCTCTCCGCCAAGAGAATTGACGACAGCATAGTTGCCGCGTCCCACCTCCTTGCCCACGGCAAGGAGGCGCTTGTTACACTCGGACTCGACCAGCAATGAGCCACTTCATCCAATCGATCGAGCAGCGGATCTGCGCGACCCTGCATCGCAAGCCACCCACGCGGCGATGGAGCCGCGTCGCATTCTGGTCCGCCGCCGCAACCGTCGTATTGTTTCTGCTACGCCTTCTGCCGGGAATCGGCTCCCACATTGGATTTTTACCATGGCTGACGTTTCTGGTCGCAATCCTGACAAGCCTTCCGGCTTTCTTTCACTGGATGCGGTGGCGTCTTCTATGGAGGCTGCGGAACCGGCTGTTCGTCACCTATCTCTTGATCGGGTTGACGCCGGTAGTGCTGTTCGGCATGTTGGCTGCGATTGCTTCGTATGTGTTGTTCGGCCAGTTTGCGAACTTCGCGGCTACATCGGAAATCAAGTCGCAACTCACCGAACTGGGCACAAACGATCAAGCGCTAGCGCTTCATTTCCAGCAGGAGCTGCTTGCCCAGACCAACGCCGGCCATCCCAAAGCCCCGGTCCTCCCAGTGGCAGTTCCTCCCGAAGCCGAAGGTGTTATCAACATGCCGGAGCTGCAGGTCGGCGTATATCTCGACGGACGGCTGCAGCCACTCGACCTGCCGCCCGAACACGCGCTGACCAGTGTGCCCGCGCCCCCGTCTTGGGTGCATGGAAGTTTTAGCGGGTTGGTCCTGACCGGAAAGCATGTGTATTTTCGCGCCATCACACAGGAACAAGCAGGCTCACATACGGTGTCCGTCATCACCAGCCTGCCACTTGATGCCGGCTTTCTGGGCAGGGTCGCCAGCGGGCTGGGCCGCGTGACGCTGTGGCCCGACGTTCATCTTCGTTCGAAGCTTCCGATTGCAGCGGGTAATGATTCGAAATTTCACGCCAGCACGGGCCCTCAAACCTCGCCGAAATATAGCGCACCAGACAACGCCGTTGGCCCGGTCATCGATGACGCGAGTAAAGGATCGGAAGCAGGCCAGGTCTCTGGAGGTGTGCTTCCAAAACCAGAGAGCGTTCTCGACTTCCCCATTAATTTTCCGACCACCCTCGATACCCGGGAATGGTCAAGCGGCAAACCGACGACTGTCTTCGCACTGGTCACCTCTCGGCCATCTCTCCTGTATCAAAGGCTGTTTCGAGAATCGCAGCTGATCGGCGGCAGCATCCGCGTGATGCTGGTCCTGGCTGGAGCGCTGTTTTTATGTCTTGAACTGCTCGCTATTTTCTTCGCCAGCCGCCTCAGCCGGACCATCACTCACTCTGTATCGGACCTGTACCATGCCACCCGCGAAGTAGATCAGGGCCGCCTGAATTACCGCATCCCGGTATCGCGTCAGGACCAGCTCGCGGCTCTCAGCCGCTCCTTCAACGCCATGTCCGCATCGCTGGTGCGTTTGCTCGAGGAGCAAAAAGAAAAAGAGCGCTTGCAGAGCGAGCTCTCAATCGCGCAGGAGGTCCAGTCCAATCTGTTCCCGTCCTGCGACGTCCGTCTCGGCGAGCTTGAGCTGCATGGACTGTGCCGTCCCGCCCGCACGGTGAGCGGCGATTATTATGACTTTCTTGTTCTGGGCAATGACACTCTCTGCCTGGCAATTGGAGACATCAGCGGGAAGGGAATTTCAGCGGCGCTGCTGATGGCCGGCCTGCACTCCGCTGTCCGGGCTTATCGGTTCGCCAGTGAAGAAATGTTCGCGGCGCATCCGCTCGGGTCGATCCGCAACGGGCAGGGCCATGAAGTTTCAGGAGAGGTATTTCAATCACCGGGAAACCTGATGCGGCTCTTGAATCTGCATTTGTATCGCAGTACGCAGCAGGAAAAATACGCCACTCTCTTCCTGGCACACTACGATGCAACGACTCGCACGCTCCGTTACTCGAATGGCGGTCAACTGCCGCCGCTGGTCCTGCGTCCGGATGGTTCCATCCTCCGGCTCGATCGGGGCGGCACGGTCGTCGGCCTTCTGGACAATATGGAATACGAGGAAGGCGTGGTGATCCTTGAGCCAGGAGATTTACTGATCGCCTATAGCGACGGCGTGACCGAACCTGAAAATGAGTTCGGAGACTTTGGCGAGGAGCGCATGGTGGAGCTTGTTCATAGCAATCGCCATCTGCCCCTGGATGAGATTTCCGGCCGTGTCGTACAGGCACTTGAGGACTGGATTGGCGCAGAAGAACAGCCCGATGACATCACCCT
>JBEPVW010000004.1:0-54489 GCA_041690775.1 Acidobacteriota bacterium
CTTCCGGACCTGGCGGGGTTGGCGGGATTGCGTCGCGTAGGACCCGGCACAGGTTTGATGATATCACTGGAGCAACCCTGGTATGGCGGGCGCACGGATGCGTTCCGGATGTCCGGAACAGGAGGAACATCGATGACTGACATTCAGATTTGTCCGGCGAGCATCGAAGACTTGCCGCGTCTGACGGAAATTTACAACCATTACGTAATCCACACGCCGGTCACGTTTGATCTGGAACCGTATACGTTGGAACAGCGCGCGGACTGGTTTCGCCAGTTCTCAACGACCGGACGTCATCGGCTGCTGGTGGCTAAAGAAGCTGGAGTGCTGCTGGGCTACGCGGGAACAATGCGATTTCGAGCGAAGGCTGCGTATGACACCACGGTGGAAGCCACCATTTATTGCGCGCCGGAGGCAGTGGGCAAAGGGATTGGACGCCAGTTGTTTGCGGCGCTGTTTCAGGCGCTCGGGCAGGAAGACATTCACCGGATCGTCGGCGGGTATACGGTGCCGAACGCGGGGTCCGCGGCTCTGCTGGAGAGGTTCGCGTTTCAACCGGTCGGTATATTCCATGAGATAGGCCGGAAATTTGGAAAATATTGGGATGTCGCATTTCTGGAGCGGCCATTGCATCTTCCGGCAGAAAGATGAACACGCTTCGGCCAAGCCGGCCGTTCACAAGCCTCCGGTTGCTAAAATGGAAATGTGACCTTTGAAGCCAGCACCATGACCGCCCCGCCAGCCCAGATCGACAACGAGGCGGCGGTGCATCCGAAAAAAGTCGGTTTCGTCAGCCTCGGCTGCCCGAAGAACCTGGTCGACAGCGAAGTGATGATGGGAATTCTGGCGCAGGCCGGAGCGACCATCACCTCCGATGCCGAATCCGCGGACGTGCTGGTGGTCAACACTTGCTCCTTCATCGACAAGGCGAAGCAGGAATCAGTCGATACCATCCTGGAAATGGCGCGTCACAAAACCGGCGGCAAAGCCAAGCGTCTGGTGGTTGCCGGCTGCATGGTCGAACGCTATCGTGAAGAAATCCAGAAGAATATCCCGGAAGTGGATGCCGTAGTCGGCACCGGCGAGCTGGAACAGATTCTCGCCGCCGCCGGCATCGCCGCACCATCCGTGAACGTGGGCAACAATTCCCCCTTCCGCATTTTGACCGCCGCTGAAGCCGCCGTACCGCACCGGGCTAATGTTCGGCACCGGGCGGAAGGCGATCGTCGCGAGCAGCAGGGCCGCTTTTCCCGCAATAGCTGGGACGGTGCGCTCGCCGATCTACCGAACTATCTCTACGACGAGCACACGCCGCGCCTGCGGACCACGGCTCGCAGCTCGGCCTACGTGAAGATCGCCGAGGGCTGCGACCACCCTTGCGGCTTCTGCATCATTCCCCAGTTGCGCGGCAAGTTCCGCTCCCGGCGGTTTGAGTCGGTCGTCGCCGAAGTGGAGCGACTGGTTGCCGAAGGCGTGCAGGAAGTCACGCTCATCGGCCAGGACACAACCTGCTACGGCGAAGATTTCGGCATGAAGGACGGCCTGGCGCAGTTGCTCGATCGTCTGGCACGCGTTGAAGGCCTGCGCTGGCTGCGTTTCCTCTACGCCTACCCCAACAAAGTCACCCCGGCGCTGCTCGACACCATGGCGCGCCATGAAAACATCTGCAAATATCTCGATGTCCCGCTGCAGCACGCAGCGCCGAATGTATTGAAGCGCATGAAGCGCGGGGGCGGCGCGGACATCTTCTTGAAGATGATTGAGCGCGTACGCGCGACCATGCCGGAGATCACCCTGCGGACATCTTTCATTACCGGATTTCCCGGTGAAACCGAGGCCGACTTCGATCTGCTGCAGAGCTTTTCCAAAGAGGCGCGCTTCGACTGGATGGGCGTTTTTGAATACTCCGACGAAGAGGGTTCCGCAGCTTATGCGCTCGACGGAAAAGTCCAGAAGCGGACTATCGTTGCACGCCAGCGGAAGCTGATGCGAAATCAGCTACAGATCAGCCGCCACGCAAGGGCAGCCCAGGTAGGCCGCAGTTTCGATGTGCTGGTCGAAGGCGAAAGCGAGGAAACATCGCTGTTGTGGCAGGGCCGTGCCGCCATGCACGCGCCGGAAATCGACGGCAAAATTCTGATCAACGACTTCGGGACCCACGCAACATTGCAGCCCGGAAGCTTTCATCGTTGCGAGATCACCGAAGCCCACGACTACGATCTGGTTGCGCGTATCGTGAACTGAAAACGCATCGATCGCAACCATAGCTTGATTTGTAACTCCGACGGTTACATTTTTAGGTCCTCATGGAAAAAGAGAAAAATACCGCTCTTCGCTGTCCGACCTGCAGCACGTTAGTCCTGCGCGACGACCCCAACATGCCGTTTTGCAGCGATCGATGCCGCATCATCGATCTGGGCAAATGGGCCAGCGGCGCCTACCGTATCTCTTCGCCCATCCTCGACCCGGAAGTTCTGGAAGGCCTCGATGAGATGCACCGCAGCGGGCGCAGCCCAGGCGATGACGACCCGGCGAACACAAATAGATGAGCAAGCAGCGAACCCGCTGGGCCTGGATGCTCGCGACATTTTTCGGCACGGGTTATCTGCGTCCGGGACCCGGCACCTGGGGCTCCGCGGCAGGCCTTGCGATTTGGCTTGCAGTTGCGCACTGGGCCCATCCGATCCGCTTGCATCTGACGATCGGAACGGCCCTCGCGGCGTTACTCCTGCTGCTGATTGGTATTCCGGCATCCGCAATCGTCGCGCGGGAAGCGGCCACACAGGATCCCAGCTTCGTTGTGCTGGATGAAGTTGTCGGCCAGTGGATTGCGCTCATCGGAGCAACTGTGCTTCCGTGGAGCTGGCTGCTGGCATTTTTGCTGTTTCGCATTTTTGATATTTATAAGCCACCACCGGCCCGTCAGTTTGACAGGATGCATAGCGGATTCGGCATCATGATGGATGATGTGGCCGCCGGGATATATGCGCTCATCCTGGTGTGGGTCGCCAGCCGGTATCTTTAGCAGTTGAATACATTGTCGTTCCGAAGTGAGGGTGGCGAAATCGAGGAACCTTTCGACTCGCAGCAAAACGCGAGGTCCTTCGCTTCGCTCAGGATGACAATCAATCGTTCCCAGCACGACGCAGGAGTTTTCACCATGAAGTTCGGCATCCATTCGACGGAACATCCTCCGCACATCGCATCCATCGCCCCGGCTGCGGCCCTGCCCGGTGGCGAAGTGGAACTACACGGTCATGCGCTGGTTCCGGCAGGCTTCCACCAGCCTTCCGCAACCATTGGCGAACAGCCCGCGCCCGTCACTATGAGCCGTGCCTCCAGGGTGCTACTGCATGTGCCGCAGGGAACCATCTCCGGGAATGTGCAGTTGCGGATCGAAGGCCACGTCAGCAATGCGATGCCTTTGTCGGTTGGTATCGCGATTGCTGAAAATATGGACCCCGTCGCCAATCCGGTCGCGGACGCGGAAGGAAATATCTATGTGCCATTTTCGGGCGTGCGCGGGCAAAGCACTCCGGTATCGGTTTTCCATGTCGATACCCAATATCAGACGCGGCCTTTTGTCACCGGCATTTTGAATGCAACCGGATTGGCGCTCGATGCCGACGGCAATCTATATGTATCCTCCCGGCACGAAGGAACGGTGTACCGCGTGACCTCCGCTGGAGCCAAATCGGTATTTGCCGAAGGCATGGGCATCGCTACCGGTCTCGCCTTCGACCGAGAGGGCCTTCTCTACGTCGGCGACCGCAGCGGAACCATCTTCAAGATTGCGCGCGATCGGCAGGTCTTCGTTTTTGCCACGCTGGAGCCGAGCGTCTCCGCTTATCATCTGGCTTTCAACGACCACGGGACCCTCTTTGTCAGCGGACCAACCACCTCCGCGAACGAAACCATTCACGCCATCGAGCCCGACGGTGGAATCTCCAGTTTTTATACCGGGCTGGGCCGTCCGCAGGGCATGGCCTTGGACGTCGACGGAAATCTCTATGTCGCCGCATCGCTCCATGGCCGGCGCGGCGTGGTGAAGATCACTCCTCGCCGCGAAGCATCGCTGGTCGCCTCCGGATCGGGAATTGTAGGCCTCGCGTTCTTACCCGAAGGCGATGCTGTTCTCGCCACCCGAGACACCATTTATCATGTGGGGTTGGACATCGCCGGTAGATTGCTGGGCTGAACTTCATTTTCCAATCGCCAGGTTCGACTCGCTCACACATGTTTGCAGAAATCATTGCCGTCGGCTCCGAGCTTCTCACCCCTTTCCGCCAGGACACCAACTCGCTTTTTCTCACCGAACAGTTGAATGGTCTGGGAGTTACGGTCGTCTTCAAGACCATCGTCGGGGACCGCAAGGCGCATCTCGTTCAGGCGGTTTCTTCAGCGCTCGACCGCGCCGACATCGTATGCGTCATAGGCGGCCTCGGCCCCACTGAGGATGATTTGACCCGCGAATCGGTCGGCGCGGCCCTCGGCGTCCGCGTTCGGCGCAATGGCGATCTGCTCGCCGCGCTCTACAAGCGCTTCGCGGAGCGGCGCTCCAGTATGCCCGGCAATAACGCAAAGCAGGCCGATCTCATCGACGGCGCAGAGGCGCTGCCCAACGCCAATGGCACCGCACCCGGCCAGTGGCTGGACATCGTCCGGGGAGAACACAGGAAGCTCGTGGTCCTGCTGCCGGGGCCGCCGTCGGAATTGAAGCCGATGTTTATCGCGGAGTGTCTGCCTCGCCTTGCGGCAACGCTGCCGCCGCGCCACATCGCGCGCCGCGTGCTCAAAATCGCGATGCTGCCAGAGTCCGAAGTCGACGCGCGCCTCGCGCCCATCTACACCCATTTCACAGATGTCGAGACGACGATCCTCGCCAAGCCAGGCGAAATCCAGTTGCACCTGCTCTGCGCCAAGGCGATTCTCGAAGTCGCTGAAGGCCGCGTCAATGAGCTTGCCAGCCGCGTGGAAGAGGAAATGGAAGAGGCCATCTTCTCCTCAAACGGAGAATCGCTCGAACAGATTGTCCTCTACTACCTCGAAATTCGCGGCGTGACTGTCTCCGTCGCGGAAAGCTGCACCGGCGGCCTGGTTGCCGAGCGGCTCACCAGCGTCAGCGGCAGCTCTCGATCTTTTCTCGGCGGGGCCGTCGTCTACAGCGATGCCGCCAAGACTCAATTCGCAGACGTTCCAGAAGATTTGATTGAGGAAAAAGGTGCGGTCAGCCGGGAAGTCGCCGAGGCGCTGGCCCATGGCATTCGGCGCCGCACCCAGGCCTCCATCGGTGTGGGCATCACCGGCATCGCCGGCCCCACCGGCGGCAGCGCCGACAAACCTGTGGGCCTGGTGTACATCGCTCTCGACGATGGAAAAGAGATCAGCGTGTCCCAGCAGAATTTCCGCGGCGACCGGGAGCGCGTGCGCTGGCTCGCCAGCCAGCAGGCTCTTGACATGCTTCGCCGCAAATTCATGTGATCGCAGCAGCGGTTTTTGGTTCTGCAACTTCTCGTGAAAAACGGCAGGCTATCGTTTCAAGCGTGGCAAGGGATCTCAGATTCTCCGGCAAACCGCGAGATCCTTCGCTTCGCTTAGGACGACACATCGGTTCTGAAGGCCGTGAGATCCCGATAATCGCGCACTGCTACACTCGAAACGTGCTCCCATGATATTGGACTGCATTGCAGCGGCGATTGCATACTTGCTCGGCTCGATTCCATTCGGCTATCTGCTGGTATTGCTTTTTCGTAAAGAGGACATCCGCCAGACCGGCAGCGGCAACATCGGCGCAACCAACGTCATGCGTTCCGGCTCGCGCTGGCTCGGCGTCCTCACTTTTCTGCTCGATCTCGGCAAGGGATTTCTCGCCGTCGAAATTGCCCGCCATCTGACAACAGGTGCCCACGCCATCGACACCGCGTCCATCGGCGCGCTGTTCGCCGTCATCGGCCATGTTTTCCCCATCTGGCTGCGCGGCAAGGGCGGCAAGGGAGTCGCGACGGCGCTTGGCGTTTTTCTCGCCCTCGCGCCACTGGCGGCACTCTCGGCGCTGGCGGTTTTTATCGTCGTCACGTTCCTTACGCGCTATGTGTCGCTGGCCTCCATCCTGGCGGCGGCCTCCTTCCCCGTCTGGGTCTGGCTGGCGGCGCGCCTGTTCGGCATCCACTACGGCCACGGCGCCATCTTCATCGCCAGCACGGTGCTGGTTCCCGCGGTGATTCTGATCAAGCATGAAAAAAATGTCCAGCGGTTGCTGCATGGAACGGAATTCCGGGTCGGCGGCAAAGAAAGCAGCGCCGCATGAGCCGCATTGCGGTAGTCGGCGCAGGGTCGTGGGGAACGGCGTTGGCAATAGTGCTGGCGCGGCGCGGCGGCCACGACATCGCCATCTGGTCCCATACGCGGCAGGTGGCGGACTGCATTCAGAAGGCGCATGAAAACCGCTTCTATTTGCCGGGGCTTCCCATTCCAGAAAGCATTCAGGCGACTACAAAACTTGCAGAGGCGGTAAACGGCGCGGAGATCCTTATCCTGGCGGTGCCGTCGGAACATTTGCGCGGTGTTTGCGTCGTCCTTGCTCCGCTGCTGACCGGCGGCCAGATCATCGTCAATGCCACCAAAGGGATCGAGGACCGCAGCTATCTGCGGATGACCCAGGTCATTGGGGAAGTGCTGGCGAACGCGAGCCTGCAGCTGCCCTGCGGCGTCCTTAGCGGTCCTTCCTTCGCCCAAGAAGTCGGCGCGGGCAGCCCCACCGCCATCACCATCGCGTCCTCTGACCCCGCCATCGCCGCCCGCGTGCAGGAGGAATTTTCCAGCCGCACACTGCGGCTCTACACCAACGACGATGTGATCGGCGTCGAGCTGGGCGGAGCCCTCAAGAACGTCATCGCCATTGCCGCCGGAGCGACCCACGGCCTGGGCCTGGGGCACAATAGCGTGGCCGCGCTAGTGACCCGCGGCATCGCCGAAATGACGCGTCTGGCAGCGGCCTGCGGCGGACGTCGCGAAACCCTGGCTGGCCTGGCCGGGCTGGGAGACCTGGTCCTCACCTGCACCGGCGCACTGTCCCGTAACCGTCACGTCGGAATGGAGCTTGGCAGCGGCCGCCGTCTTTCCGAAATTCTCGCCAATATGCAGGGAAAGGTAGCGGAGGGCGTTCGAACCACCCATGCCGCGCTCGGTCTCGCTGGCCAATTGAACGTCGAAATGCCTATCACGGAGCAAGTCGCAGCCGTCCTGAATGAGCAGATTTCCGCCAAGGAAGCGATGAAAGAGCTCATGTCCCGCCCCGGCAGAGACGAATAGATCAAAGTCCCGGATTTGGAGACCTTACATTTTTTCCGCATTTAGTGCATCCAAAGGTAATATGTCCAATACAGCACTAGTAACCTGCGAATGACCGCATTGGCCGTGGAGAAATATCCATGCAGATTAAACGCAATCCGTGGCTGCGAACTCTTTACCTGACCATGCTGCTGCCGGTCGCCTCGGGAGTAGTGGCCATCGCTCTGGTCCGCCATGCGCTCGTTTACGAGCACGCCTGGTCCGATCGGACCATCGAGTTCGCTCTCGCGCTGCTCGCCGCAGCACTCGCAGTCAAATGCTGGGGAGTCACGCTGGAGTTTGTCCGCGACATGCGCTGCTTCCTCGATACCATGCGGGCCGTCAAGCGCGGGGAATTCGTATTGCACTCCGCCCGTACGGGCCTCCCGGAGATTGAAGAGCTGGCCCGGGAGCTGGGCAGCATGGACGAAAGTCCCGATACCTCTCTCGCCAAATGGATTCTGCTTTCGCGCGATCATCACGCCATCTTCATGCGCCTGGTGGAGGCAATGGCTGCCTCCATGAACACGAAGAGCTTCTATGCCCGGGGACATTCCGGACGCGTCGCGGAATACTCCTCGCTCATCTGCGGCGGACTGGGCTTGTCTCCTCAGGACAGCATGAGGATTCGTCTTTCGGCCCTCCTCCACGACATCGGGAAAATCGGCATGGATCAAAAGATCCTGACAAAGCCGGGCGGTCTGACTGCGGAGGAATTTGCGGTTCTCAAGACCCACCCTACCCGCGGAGCCGAAATGCTCCGCCCCGTGCTCGACTTTGCCGACCTGCTTCCAGGCGTGGAGCTGCACCACGAATCGCTCGACGGGTCGGGATACCCACACGGCCTGAAAGGGGATGAGATTCCACTGATGGCACGGATCATCGCCGTCGCCGACGCCTTTGACGCCATGACCCACAACCGCACGTACCAGAACGCGCTGGACGGGCCCTACGCCCTGCGGATTATTCGCACCATGGCTGGCCGTAAATTTGACGAGCGTGCCGTCGAGGCTTTCTGCCGTGCCTACGCCGCCGGACTCGTCGTGCTGCCCGCCCGGGACAATTCCGCCGAGGAGGAGCGCGCCGAGGGTTCCCCGATCCCTGCCGACGTTCTCCGCGAGCCGCTAGACGCCCTCGCATCGAACACCGCCGCCGCTTCGCTCGTCGGCGTGTCGTCGAGATAAAGTCGCCCGCCAGCCGATTGATACACTGAAGCTGGAGCCGTTCTCACAGCCTTGATACAGACACTCTTCAACACTCCAGAACCAAAACCAGGCATGATGGACCGCATGAAGCAGGCGGTCTCGCGCACCCGCGACAGCCTGCACGAGCGGATGGACGACCTGCTCACTCTGGCCCGTCCGATCGACGAATCTGCGCTCGACGAGCTCGAAAGCACCCTGATCGCCTCCGACGTAGGTGTCAGCACCTCGCAGGAAATCATCAGCCAACTAAGACAACGAAGTTCTCGCCAGCAGATCCGCGATGGAGCCGAATTACGCCGCTTGCTCAAGCTCGAAATGCTGCGCATCCTGGACTCTGTGCCGCCGGCGAACAATATCCCGCGTGCGAAGCCGGAAATAATCCTGATGGTTGGGGTCAACGGCACCGGCAAGACCACCACCACCGGCAAGCTTGCTGCGTACTTCCGCGAGCAGGGAAAATCCGTGCTGCTCTGCGCGGCGGACACTTTCCGCGCGGCGGCAATTGAACAACTGGAAGTATGGAGCCAGCGCGCCGGCGTGGAGATGATCCGCACGCGACAGGGTGGCGACCCCTCGGCTGCTCTCTACGACGCGCTCCAGGCCAGTCAGGCGCGCGGAATCGATGTGCTGATCGTCGATACAGCAGGCCGGCTGCATACCAAAAATAACCTGATGGCGGAGCTTGAAAAAATCCGGCGCACCGCCCAGCGTTTTATTCCCGAAGCCCCTCACGAGACTTTGCTAGTAATGGACGCAACCACCGGCCAGAACGGATTGCAGCAGGCGCGGCTATTTACCCAGTCCGCAGCCGTTTCCGGCATCGTGCTGACGAAACTGGACGGCACCGCCAAGGGCGGAATCGTCATCGCCATCGCCCGCGAAATGCGATTGCCGGTGCGCTACGTAGGCATCGGGGAACAGATGGGCGATCTGATTCCCTTCGACAGCAGCGCCTTCGTCGACTCGCTTCTCGACGGGTGAAGCAGATTGAATTCGGTATGACAATGGGGGCCCCACTCCGATGACCCAAAATCCGATGAACCGAACCACATCGAATCCGGACGAATTGTGGATGGAACGTGCCCTCGCTCTGGCGGAGGAATCGGTCGGCCAGACCTCTCCCAATCCCGCCATAGGGTGCGTGCTGGTAAAGGACGATGCTGTCGTCGGCGAGGGCTTCCACGTTTACGCCGACAAGGACCATGCGGAGATCGTCGCCCTGAAACAGGCTGGAGAGCACGCGCGCGGCGCCACCGCCTACGTCACGCTGGAGCCCTGCAGCCATCACGGTCGCACCGGCCCCTGCGCGGACGCTCTAATCGAAGCCGGGATCGCCAGGGTCGTGGCCGCGGTTCGGGACCCCAATCCGCAGGTCAGCGGGCGTGGCCTCGACCGCCTGCAGGCCGCCGGTGTCTCGCTGACTATCGGAGTCAAGGAAGCCGCCGCCCGCCGCATCAACGAAGCCTTCGCGAAATTCATCCGCACCCGCCGCCCGTTTGTCACGCTGAAAGCCGGGCTGACCCTCGACGGCCGCATCGCTCCGCCGCGCACCAAAAATCATGTGCCCTCCGGTTCCACGCATTGGATCACTGGCGATCGCTCCCGCGAAATGGTGCAGGAGCTGCGCCACGGCGCCGACGCCATCCTTACCGGCATCGGCACCATCCTGAACGACGACCCACTGCTGACCGACCGCAGCGGCAGGCAGCGGCGCAGGCCTTTTCTCCGCGTCGTCCTCGACTCTTCACTGCGGCTGTCCCTCGATTCTCAACTAGTGCGCACCGCCAGCCAGGACGTCCTCGTCTTCCATACCAAACCCGCGAGGGAACGGGCGAAAGCTCTCAAGGCCCGGGGAGTGCAGGTTGAACGTCTCGATCCGGACCCCGTTACTGGGCAAGTTCCGATTCGCACGGCGATCGACCGGCTCGCAGAAATGGAAATGATCGGCATAATGCTCGAGGGTGGCTCTCAGATCAATGCGTCCGCGCTCGCCGCCCAGATCGTCGACAAGCTTTTTCTGTTTTATGCGCCGGTAATCTACGGTGACGACGCGGTCCCGGTGGTCCGCTCGCTCGAAGCAAACGCCTATTTTTCTACCCGCCTAGGCAGCTATCATCTGTATGAACTGGGAGAAGACTTCGGCGTCGAAGGCTACATCCATAACCCCTGGGAAAGCGCGTAACAGATGTTTACCGGCCTCATAGAAACCACGGGTACGATTCGCTCCCTCGAAAATCTCGACGGAGTCGCACGCATCGCCGTCGCCGGACCCACTTCTCTGGTGCAGCGCCTCAGCATCGGCGATAGCGTGTCGGTCAGCGGCGTTTGCCTGACGGCCATCGACATCCGGCCAGACAGTAATATTTTTGTCGCCGATCTCGCCGCCGAAACCATCGCGCGCACTTCCCTGTCGCGCCTTCATCCCGGCTCCATCGTGAACCTGGAGCTACCCACTCCGGCCGGCACTCCCCTCGGCGGCCATGTAGTGCAGGGACACGTCGATGGTGTGGGCGCAGTCCAGTCGTTCGAGCCTCTCGTCACCGGCCAAAATCAATCCGCAACCGACTGGTGGCTGCGGCTCACCATTCCGGAAGATTGCACACGCTATGTAGTGGAGAAGGGTTCCATCACGGTGGAAGGCATCAGCCTGACCGTAGCGCGCGTTGAGGGAAGCATCGTCACCATCGCCGTAATCCCGCACACCTATGCCGCCACCAACCTGCATACGCTGGCGCCTGGAAGCCCGCTCAATATCGAAGTGGACGTAATGGCCAAATATGCCGAGCGTCGAGCCGCGGACTCACTCGCAGCAAAAGAAGCGCAGTTCGAACTCACCCTGGAATACCTGATCGCAAACGGATATTAACCTGGGTGCCCCACATCTCGCTTTTGAGATGTGGGTCTTTTCCGGCACACCAAAAAATATCTACCGCGCGAGACTCTGTCCCGACAACCAAGTCTCCAGCTTCTGCTGTTGCGCCGCTTGCAAAACCGTGCAGTCGTGGATAGCATCCGTAGCCCGCTTCAAGGACCGCTCCGCCGCAACCACCGGATGCGCGGTAAAGAAGGTCTGCACCTCCTGACCCTTTTCCACGCTGCAGAACGTTCCAGTCGCCCCAACCAGATATCCGCCCATCATTGTCGTCAACTGCGCATGGACCTTGTCCCAGTTCTTCTGGATATACTCCCACGCGATCGGGCGAGTGTCCCGGCTGCTAAGCGCCATCACAAACAGAAACACGGAGTCCTGATTGCGTACTTTCGCTGAGGTCGCGTAATCGAGCGCCCGGTGCAGCAGCGCGGGGTCGTGAAAGTTGGCCAGCGAAAACAGCGCCGTTGTCTGCACCTCCGGGTTGTTGGAGGTCTGGCTGATCTGTTGCAACTGGTCGAACAGATGGCCGTCGCCATTCTCCGTCGCAATAAAAACAGCGGGGCGCACCAGAGACGGTTCCACGCTTCCCGGATTCGCAAGATATTTTTGCGTTAGCTGTTGCGCCTCCGCAATAATCTGCGGATCGCGCCCAATTTCACCCAGCATCCCGAAAAGAGTGGCCCGCAACTCCCGCTTCTCAACGGAGTCGGAAGCAGTTACGTCTTTCACGCGGTCATAAGCCGGGCGGAACTGTTGACGCACCCACGCCGCCAGCAGCTTGCGGTCCGCCGGCGTTGCAATGCGCGCATCCACGGCCTGAATGGCCCCGACGACATCCTCAATTACTCCGGAGTTTTCGTCATTCCGCAAGGCTGCGGCCAGGTTCATGTAGTCGGCAATGTTGCCGCGTCCGGAACGCATCAGCGCCCACTCGTTTCCGGCAAATCCAATCCGCTCCGGAGGGGTTAGCTGGGCTTCAATCACGCTCAATATTTTGTTGTAATCCGCGGGCGCATACTCCGTCCTGTAATAACCCTTGGCGTTCGCATTAGCGTAGAACGTCCCGGCTGAAGGAATAGCCAGTGTCTGCTGCGCCGCGGCCAGCAGATCGCACTTCGGCGTCGCTTCCGGCCCCGCGCCTGCCTTGAAGCAAACCGGCACCGTCCACGTCTGCGGCGCTGTCGCCGTAACATCCGGGCTCAGATAGAAACGTTGCTGCGTGGCTGTCGTCGAACCGTTCTGCGGTGCAGCAAATTTCAGCAGCGGAACGCCCGGCTCCGCAATAAAGCTGCCCATGACCTTGTCGATCGGCTTGCCGCTGGTTTCCGTCTGCGCGGTCCAGAAGTCTTGGGCCGTCGCATTGCCGTACATGTGCGCCTCAAGGTATTTGTGAACGCCCTGGCGGAAGACCTCCTGGCCTTCATAATTCTCCGTCATGTCCAGGACCGCGCCACCCTTTTGATAGGTGATGCCGTCGAACATCTCGTTGATCTGCCCCGGCGTTTCCGCCTTCGCCCGAATCGTGCGCGTCACTTTGCCCGCATCGTAGTTCAACACCCCATCGGTCGCCAGCGCCACGTCCTGCTGGATGTGCCAGTTCGGCTTCCACGCCCCGACCGCCTTGCTTTCCATCCACGTTGCAAAACCCTCGTTCAGCCACAGGTTGTCCCACCATTGCATGGTGACCATATCGCCAAACCACTGGTGGGCCATCTCATGCGCCACGTCGATGGCAACATTTTTCTTTGAAGCGATGGAGGCTGTCTTCGCATCCACCAGCAGCGCCGTCTCTCGATAAGTGATGGCGCCAAAGTTCTCCATCGCTCCCGCTTCAAAATCCGGAATCGCAATCATATCCAGCTTCGGCATCGGATACATGATGCCGAAATAGGCGTCGTAATAATGCAGGAAAAATTCCGCGCCCTGTAATGCGTAGGCTCCCATCTGCACCTTATCCGGAGTGGCGCAGGCGCGGATCGGCACTCCGTCGCTCGACCCCGATAGGCACTGAAAATCACCTACAAGAAAAGCCACCAGGTACGTGGACATCTTCGGTGTCGTGGCAAAACGAACTGTGTGCTTGTCCGCCGCTGGCCCGGGCTTGTCCGAAACGACGTTAGTATTCGAAATCGCCATGTCGCCCTTGTCCACGATCAGCGTCGTCGAGAATGTCGCCTTCATCGCCGGCTCATCAAACGAAGGAAAAGCGCGCCGCGCGTCCGTCGGCTCAAACTGCGTTACCGCATAGTTGCGCTTGGCAGTCTTTGAAAGATAAAACCCGCGCAGTTGATCGTTCAAAATCCCGGTGTAACGAATTTTGATCGTGGCCTTTCCCGCGGGTATCTGGTTGGTTGCCTGGAGCGTGACTTCCTCCTTCGTCTTATCCTCGCTGACCTTGGCCGTGTGGGTATTCCCGCCCGCTGTAATCGTCACGCTCTCAAAGGTGATCTGCGCGGCGTTCAGCGTGATGCTATTCGCCGGCTGCGCCAGCGTGACCTCAATCTCTTCCTTGCCGGTAAACGTTGCCGACTTCAAATTCGGCTCCAGCGCCAGGGAGTAGTGTTGCGGGGTCACGTTTGTTGGAAGCCGCTGCGCTTCGAGGGAGGACATGGAGCCCAACGCCAGAATTGCAGCGCAGATAGTGAGCAGGCTGACCGACGATGAAGAATGAATGCGCAAAGGATAGCTCCTGACAACGAAAAATTATTGATCCAAATTAATACGTGGTTCAGCACGTATATCTAGCACCCAATACGATACCCGCAACAGATCGGTTCCGTCATCTATCCGGAAACTTCAGTCACCGTTCAGGATTCGCGATAGTTCAATAGAATGAGTCCAATCAACGTCAGGCTCATGGGCCAGACCCACGCAGCCAAGGTCTTCACGCGCCCCCGGGTGCCGCGCAATGCAAGCCATCGGCACCAGCCCGCAAATATAGCGCAGAGGGCAATCGCAGTGTGGCTCATCTCCGCCAGCACTTCCTCCTTCACATTCCCCAGCCCGTGATGATGAGTCAGCAACAACGCCCCGCCCAACGCACAAACTCCGGGAAACACCAGCGCCGCTTTCCGCGATACCAAGCGATGCGTCTCGACACTCCATTCGAATGCCACAAAGCTGACGATGAGCAGAATATAGAGCCGGTGCTCGAGGTCCTCTGGATTGTAAAAGCTGTCCCAGAAACCGCGCGGCCCCAATGGCCACGCCTCCGGATCGGCACGAAAAAATAAAAAAACCGCCAGCCCTAGAAAAACCAGCGGCCAGTGCCGCGCCCATCGGAAGCGCTCCCATTTCCCCAGCAACGCAAGCAGTCCTGCGGCGAGAACAATGATCCCAGCCCAGTGGTGGTTGTATTCCGACCACGCCTGCTCCACCCGGTTGTTGGTGCTTTGCGCGTCGTCGGGCGACATCGCATACTGCCGAACAGCCTGCCCAATGGGCTGCACCGCGGGCATCGCGTTGATCGGCGGCGTGCTGAAACGCGGCCAATGCGGGATGATGCGCGCGGTAATTTCCGGCAGTGTCAACCGATTCTGCACCAGGTCCACTGCGGGCGGCTGCGAGGTCAGCGACGCGGCCGCCAGAAGTATCGTGAAGCCAATTCCAATTTCCACCTCGGAAAATCGTGCAATCCGCAACAGAGAGGATGGCAAACGGAGCTGCCCCTTACGCACCAGCCAAAAATTCGCGGCACCCAGCAGCAACAGCACCGACAGCATGGCGGACTTGGCCAGCAGCACCACTCCATATCCGGTGCCATACACAGCGCTCCAGGACTGGGTATAGAACTTCCCCAGGCTGACGCCCGCGAAAATAAGAACCAGAACGCTGACCAGCGCCGTGGTCGAATAGCGTCGCACCCCGCGCACGATCGCATCGCTCCCAGTCTCAGACGCAGAACCCAGCAGGAGCCAAAGATAAGGCATCCCGCCAATCCACAGCGCGGCCGCAAGTTGATGCAGCCCCGTCAGTACCATCAGCGGCAAGCGATATTCCAGGCGCGATGCCGAATGACTCGTCCACACGATTGCAAACAACAGCGGAAAAAGAACCAGCAGCCAGACCGGCTTTTCAGGAAAGCCATCGCGGCTGAAGATCAGCAACGCAACAGCAGTCAGGATCAGCAGCCCGCCAGCCAGAAAATAGTTTGCCGTGTAGAGGTCCGTAAGTCGCAGGCCGCCGGTACTCTCCAGCATGGCGCTATCAAGGACGACAAAAGAAATCTGCGTCGTGACCAGTCCTACCGCAGCCATTCGCAACAGACGCAGCGCCCGCGTCGCAAACTTCTTTCCACCAGCCGCGTCCGGCGGCAGCAAAACCGCACCAAAAAAAACCCCGCCCATCAGCAGCGCATCGAACGCCAGCGTGGCCGCGCGCAGAATAAGGGCCGCTAAAGGATAGTCACGCAGAAACCAAAGCAATGGATGATTCCCCAGATATCAGCAGCGAGAATTCGTCGGAACCTTGGCATGGAACGTAGAGGCGGGTCGAACGCTCGCAATGCCTTCACTTCGCGGCGTTTGCAGCGAGCGCGCCGATAACGGCTATATTCGCCAGCAAATTGTCCGGAATCGAATGCCGCCGCTGGAGGTAGAGAGGGTCGTTATACGAGATCCAGGTCTGCCCGCCGCTGTCCTCCCAGATCAGCAGCTTTAGCGGAAGATCAATCGCCATGCTCGGAGCGGCCAGCATCAGCGGCGTGCCTGCTTTGGGATTGCCGAAGATCAGCAGCTTCGTCGGCGGCATCTCGATGCCGACGCTCTTTGCCTCCCCGCTGTGATCGATTGTCGCGAATAGCTTGATGCCCTTTTCGCGCAGCAATGTTTCCACCCGGGCGACGATTTCGTCCACGGAGTGACTGGCGGCCAGGTTTACGATGCCGTTGTCAGGATGCGATGTCATCGGATTCGGGCTCCACGACAGGATCATAGGCCGCGACGGCCAAGCAGAAGCGAATGCCAGCCCGGTCCGGGCTCGTTACAAGAGCATCTACAAGCCCAGTTTCTTCACTTCTTCCTGGTAATACTTCCGGTACAGGATTTCCCATTCCTGGCTGCCTTCAGGAATATTCTTCTTGTGCGATGCGACTTTCAGGCGCGCCGACTGGTCGATCTTCATCTCGTCCGCAAACAGCCTGCCCAGGATCTTGCGCGATTCCTGACGGATGGTATTGCGGTCTTCGCGAAATTCGCACTCGTCGGTTTCCGCCAGCGTGTCGGCGATCACATGCGCCAGTTTGTTCAATTTGTCGTCGGAGATTCTCACAGGACCGCCTTGTACTTGCGGGCCAGTTCCTGCTTGATCTTCTTGAACATCTCCTGGTAGCTGGCTCCGGTGCGCCGCATCTCGTCTTGGTAGGCTTCCATAATCAGGCGGACCTCGTCGTTGATGCGGTCCTCCAGCATCATTTCATCCAGTAGCGCCGCATGGACGCGGGCATTCAGGACCTCGACCTTTTCCGTCCGGATCATCTTGGCGTCGATCAGATGCTTGACCGACCGCCGCCCCAGGTACCCGACATAATCTTTAGAAAAATTCATTGTTCCTCTCGGAATATAGCATAGCGTTTCTGAATGAATGCCCCAGTAGAAAACAAGGTGGGTGCCCCAGGTCTCACTTCTGAGACCTGAGCCTTTCCGCCAGCAAAAAATCAGTTCTTAGCGGGTCGATGCTCGCATACCGCCGCATGAATGCATTCGTCCGCCAGCACCAGCCGCTCCACCGGCCTGCCCTCGACCAGGTGCGACTGCACAATCTCCGCCACATCTCCGGCGCCAACATGCCCATACCAGACCGCATCGGGATACACCACAACGTTGGGCCCATGCTCGCACTGGTCCAGGCAGCCGGATTTATTCACGCGAACACGGTCCTTCAACCCCGCCGCCACCACCGCCTGATTCAGCAGCTTATGTAACTCCGCTTTGCCGTCTTCATTGCAGCTGGGGCGCGCACTTCCCGGCTCGCGCTGGTTCGTGCAGACAAAAAGGTGCCGCTCATACTTTGGCAAAAATATCGCTCCTGAATTTTCAATGTCTTCTCTTTCATCATAAAGCGTCCGGCTCGGCTACGATGGAGGGAATGAACCCTGACGATCTAATCGCACTGAAAGATGACATGGTCGCCTTCATTGAAGGTCACGGCATGCGCCACTTCCCCGCCCTCATTCCAGAGGACACTCCGCGCATCTGGTGGAACGATCCTGACTCCGCGTCCATTGCCGGCGATACGCACGAAAACCCCAGGGAAAGCTGGAAAGATTTTGTCGAAATGGCGAAGGCCGCCGGCGCCCCCATGGTCTGCATCGGGGAAGATACGCTCGACAAAACCACGCTCGAACTGCTGACAACTGAATTCCAGGAGATGTCCAGCGCGGAGTCCTTCGGTCCGGAGCTGGAAAAACTCGAACGCCTGTTTTCACAGGTCGGCAAACTGGGCCACATTGAGCTCGCCTTTGCCCATCAGGGAATTCTCTTCGTGCATGAAAGCGCGACCGGCTGGTATCGCCGTTACCGCGAACTGGTCGACATGATCGACAACCTACAGGATCTGATCGAAAAAGCGTACGAAGACGAAGACGACGAGGGCCACGCGTGAGCGCCGATGCAGCCGCTCCAATATCGGCTGCTTCAACGCCGGCGCAACTCCCGCCATCGCAGTTGCCGCTGACGGAGCCGCCTCCCCGCGCCGCCGCCACTACAATTCCAAAGCGCTGGATCGTCGCCGCAGCTTCACCGGAAGCCGAAGCTCTGGCCCAATCAGCATCGCTTCCACCCGTAGTCGGTGCGCTGCTCTATGCGCGCGGCATCCGCACGGCGGAAGAAGCCGAGCTGTTCCTTTCGCCGAGATTTGACGCTCTGCACGATCCCTATGCAATGCTCGGCATGCAAACCGCCGTCATCCGCATCCAGCAAGCCATCGCACAGAAAGAAATCATCCTCATCTATGGGGACTATGACGTAGACGGCACCATCGCCGTCATCCTTTTGAAAACTGCCATCGAAACTCTCGGAGGCGTCTGCCGTTTTCATGTGCCGCATCGTCTTCGCGACGGCTATGGCATGCAGGCCGCGCAGCTCTCGCAGGCGGTTCTCGATGGCGTGCGGCTCGTCATCAGCGTCGATAACGGCATCCGCGCCTTCGCCGCCGCGGAAGAAGCGCAGCGCCTCGGCCTGGACCTGATCGTCACCGATCATCATCTTCCAGATGCCGTAGCGGGAATTCCTCACGCTTTAGCTGTCCTCAATCCCAATCAGGCGGAATGCGCCTACCCATGCAAATATCTCTGCGGCGCCGGTGTCGCTTTCAAACTGGCGCAGGCGCTGCTCGAAGCCAATGACAGAGATCGTGCACGCGCAAAGCTGCTGCCGTCGTTTTTGAAACTGCTCGCAATCGCCACGGTCGCCGACGCCGTTCCGCTGCTCGATGAAAATCGCGTCTTCGTCACCCTCGGCATTCAGCAGCTGGCGCATCCCGTGCAGCCGGGCCTGCGCGCGCTGATGGAGCTGGCCGAAATCCGGCCGGACCGCCTTACCGCTCGCGACATCGGCTTTCGTCTTGCTCCGCGACTCAACGCCGCCGGGCGCATGGATGTCGCCTGCGATGTCGTCGATCTCTTCACCACTCGCGATCCCGTTCACGCCCGTTCACTCGCGGAAAAGCTGCACCGCCTCAATATCGAGCGGCGCGCTACGGAACAGGATGCACTCATCGAAATCGAGCGGCATCTGCGGGAAACCCAGGCCCACGCGCAGCCCCATTGTTTTGTGCTCGACGGGGCAAACTGGCATCGCGGCGTCATCGGAATTCTCGCCTCTCGCGTGGTCGATCGCACCGCCAGGCCCGCGCTGGTGCTAACGCATGAAGACGGCGAGGCCTACGGTTCCGGCCGCTCCGTCGCATCCTTTCATCTGCTCGACGCCATCTCTACCTGCGCCGATCTCTTTACCCGCTTCGGCGGCCATGCTCACGCCGTCGGGTTCTCGCTTCCCTCCGCACGCGTGCCGGAGCTACGCGCGCGTATGGAAGCGTATGCCGCGAAACATTTTCTCAATTCGGACATCAGCGACGAATTATGCTGTGCGGCAGACCTGCCGCTTGATCAATTGAGTCCGACGATTGAAGGTTGGCTCCGCCGCTTCGCACCCTATGGAATGGAAAATGCCGAGCCAGTTTTTCTCGCTCGGCGCGTGCGTGTCACCCAGGCTCCTCACATTATGAAAGAGCGCCACATCCGTCTGCGCCTCTCGCAAGGCGTCGCCGGGCTTTCCTATCCGGCTGTCGGCTGGAACCTAGCTGACACGATACAGTCCTTGTGCGTCGGGGAGAATTCCCTGCTCGACATCGCCTACAAAGTGCGCGAAAGCGACAGCAATTATTCCACCGGCCTGGAACTTGAAATCGTAGACTTGCGGTGCGCAGAAACGATCTCGGTTTAAGACTTCCAGGGATTGAGCAGCTTTACGCCTGTGACTTCGAAATCGTCCACGTTACGTGTCACGACCGTCATCCTGTGAACGAGAGCAGTTGCTGCGATTAACGCATCTCGATCTGAGCGCGGATTCGGGACGTGAAGTGCCGCGCACCGTTGTGCGACCGTTGTATCGATCGCCAGAATGCGACCGGCAAAGGTGGGTAAAACATGGTTTTCCATCCAGGAGCGAAGCATCGCCCCTTGTTTTCGGTCGCGGCGTTCAATCAGAAGGATTCCAGTCTCCAGCTCCAGGACGGATATCACGGAGATGAAAAGATGAGTGGCCGAGGCACTCCTGGCCCAGACTCGGACGTTTCGATCCGCCTTCTTCGCCTTACGTAGTTCGGAAACCACATTGGTATCGAGCAGGTACATCAGGACAAATCCGCCGGCTGCTGAAGCTTGCCGCTCAGACGTGCCGGCTCGAACTCGATCTCAACTCCATCCGCCATCGCAAGCAGGTCCACAATGCTCTGCTGTTTGTCCGTAATCTTCTGGTACTCCTCGACTGTGAGCAACACATGGGAGGGTTGTCCGCGATCTGTAATGAACACTGGACCCTGATTGGCGGCTTTCTTGGCTCTGCCAGTGTCTTGGTTGAACTCCCGGCTCGATAGTGTTGTGATCGCCATGCTTCTCCCTTCAACGTAGAAACGTATCTACATTATAGCAAATTCTCGGCAGGCGAGATGGCCGTTTCCTTAAGCGTTTCAATCATTTACTGCTTCGGATGCGTAGCCAAAGGCTGCAATATCTGGTCCAGCATGTCCGGGCTGGCGTTGACACGTTCCAGATGCGGATAGCGCTCGCCGCCTTGATAATCGATCCTTACCACGCGGTAATAACCGGTGTTCTCGACAATCAATTGAATCGGCGTCTGCGCTGTCTTTGAATTACGAATCGCATCGTGCATCAGGCTGTCGGTATACTGCCGCCCATTCACCGCGACAATTGTCATCCCAGGCCCGAGTCCTGCCTTGTAGGCCGAAGAATAAAACAGCACGTCGCCCAGCACTCCATTTTTCGAAATGTGCAGGCCCAGCGAATACCAGGCATCGACGCCGCCGATGTCCTCTCTCGCTTTGGCGTTGGAGTTCGGCTTGTCGGTGTACACGATCTGGTATCCACCGTGTGTGATCCCGTCCAGAGGCGCATGATCCACCTTGGTCGTCAGCCGCTGGGTCAGAAAACTGGCCCAGTCGTACGGCTGAACCGCGTTCAGGTTGCTGACTACATCCTCGAATGTGAACGGCACTGTCGCCGGACCGGTATTTCCTCCGAGCCCAAGGAACCGGGCGCAGAAATCGTTCAACGACTTCCGCCCATGGCTCTGCTGGCGAATCACGGTATCGACATCCAGCCAGACCAGCTCACCTTCGGGATAATAATCGACGCCGCGGCGCCAGTTGTCCCATTGCCGGTTGGACTCATACAGCGTCTGCGCGGCCGTCGCGGTGTCCTGCAGGTCGCGCCAGGTGCGGCCCGGTCGGTTGTCCATCTCCGCCGCAGAGTCCGCCAGCGCGTCGCGATACTGTTCCGATGTCCATAAGCCGCTGCGCGCCGTCAACACGTTGCCAAGATACGTTGTCAGCCCTTCGTAAACCCACAGCAGATTCCCCTTCATCGGCGTCTGAAAGTCTGGCGAAAGCAGGCCGGCGGGACGGCGATACTTTCCGTTCCAGGAGTGCGTAAACTCATGCGGCAGCAGACCGGCTTCCAGCACGTCCAGGTTAGGATCGAGAAAAGTTTTTTCCGGCACGCGATCATCGTTCGACTGGTGATGCTCCAGGCCGAAGTGCGCCACCTCATCGCTGAGGGTCATCAGAAAGTGGTAGCTCTCGTAATGGTGCGACTGGTACAGCGCGACCGCCTCCCGCACCAGATTGTTGAATCCAGCCAGCATCTGCGGCGGAACTTCCAGGTCCTCCGGGCCATCGGCGGCCAGATCGAGGTAATGCTTCGGCGAAACCTCCGGCGCCAGCGGAATCTCGCGGAAATACCGCCCCGAAAGGAGCGGTGAATCGATTAGCTGATTCAGCGGCACGGTGGCGAAGTGCGTCGTGTTCCCTGTGTGGCCTGTCGGCGTAAGCGCCGTGCCATACTTCCAGCCATCGGGCAGCGTAACCGTCGGAGTCACCAGAACATCTTTGGCCGACGCGACCTCAGGCCATAGCATCACTTCATTCCAGCTCACCATCGCGAGGTTTTCGCTGGTCGAAGCGCCGGAAGAAAAACCCGTCGGCGCAGCCGTCGCAAGAAAATCGTCATGCACTTGGAGCGATGTCACCCCCGCCGGAACAAGCAAATGCAGCGCGAACATGTTCACGCTATCGCGTACCCACGGCAGCGTCTGCCCATTAGCCTTGATAACAATTCCGGTCAGGTTGTCGATCGGGCCGGAAGGCTCATGTTCGCCCGGAATCCACTTGGCATACACCAGCGTCAAATCGCCGGCCTGAACCGGAATCACCAGATCGGCATGCAACATCTTCCGCGGAGCATCTGTGGCGTCCACCGTAAGGGTGATAGGAACGGAACCCGCTCGATTCGCCGCATTCGATTGAGTCGGGCCAGATTGGGCATGGCCAATAGCCGGAATCGCAACAGCCAGAATAAGCCCAGCCAAAGGAAGAGGAATTGCACGTCGCATAGAACTCCTGAAATTGCCGCTTAAAGACGACAGACAAGTGTAATCAAAATCCACGCGAAGCGCTGCCAAACCAGGGATTTACAAATGCTTTAGAGTTGGCCGGAAGCTGAGATGGGTCTTCCAGAAGCTGGTCATCTCGAATGAAGCAAAGCTCAGAAGATATGCCATTCCGGCTGAAGTGGAGGAATCTGCGATTCTATCGGTCGGAATAAATCAAAACCGGAGTGCCCCATGTCTCGCTTCTGAGACATGGGTCTGTTCGATTGGAGAGGACCGGCTTTATCTGCTAAGGGAACGCGGCGGATTCAACCTCAACCCTTCGCGGGGACAACGGCAGCCGGAGCACCCTGCGCGGCGGCTGGCGCGGTAGTTGGCGCAGCTATAAGCGCGGCGGCCACTGGAGCTTTCAGCACAGAACCCGGCAAATAACTCGATATGCTCTGCATCGATATTCCAAGGTTGGCCGCGATCTGGCTGGGTCTCATGCCCTGATGGTACAAAGCATGAACCCGGGCGGACAACGAAAGCTTCACCGTATCGGCTTGTGGCACCGGCGCGCCGCCTGGTTCGGTTATCGCGACTGCGGTTTTTCCCTGTGTGGCTGTGGCTTGCGCCACCACATCGGCCTGCTGGGTACTGCCTGCGGATATCTGAGTAATCATTATTCTGCGCCGCCTTTTCCTGAAATTTATCCCTGCTCTGTTGGCTATCGGCAGGAAACTGCTCGACATTAGCTCTCCGTAATAATTTAAGGGAACGAACCTCCCCCGGTAAATCTCCAGTGATACACTCCCGCCATGCCACGCGGATTTTTTATCACTTTTGAAGGCCTGGACGGCTCGGGGAAATCCACCCAGCTCAGGCTGCTGGCTCATTCGTTGCAGTCCGCCGGGCACACTGTCACCACCACGCGCCAGCCCGGGGGCACGGAGCTCGGCGACCAGATCCGCGCCGTTTTGCTTAACTCCAAAACACAAAACGTCGCCCCGCTGGCGGAAATGGCGCTTATGTTTGCCGACCGCGCGCAATCCATCCAGCAGATCATTCAGCCCGCGCTGGCGGAGGGCCGCATCGTATTGTGCGACCGTTTCACCGACTCGACCGAAGCCTATCAGGGCGGCGGCCGCATCCTCGGCAGCGAGCGCACCCTGGCGTTGCATCGCGCCGTCTGCGGCGATCTTTGGCCCGATCTTACCCTGCTGCTGCTGCCGAATCTCGATGCCTCCCTCGCCCGCGCGCGCCGCAGAAATGAGCGGAATTCGCGAGCACCCGCGCATGGCACGGACGAAAATCGCTTCGAGGCCGAAGAGCGGGCCTTCTACGAACGCGTCTTCGCCAAGTATCGTGAGATCGCCGCACGGGACGCTTCGCGCGTAGTCACAATTGAGGATGATGCCTCCGTCGACGCGATCGAACAGCGCATCCTGACCGTCGTCAAGGAACGAATCGCACAATAGCCGCAGCGAATAAGCTCGCCGCGCCCGCAGCACCCTCACACCATCTGCTACGCTGCAAAGGTGAACTTCCGCAGCTTTCTCGGCAATCCAGCCACTGTCCGGCATCTTCAGGAAGCCGCCGCATCGGGCAGAATCCCGCATGCGATTCTGCTCTCCGGACCGCGCGGCGCAGGCAAATACTCGCTCGCCCTGGCGCTGGCGCAGACGCTGAACTGCCTCGATCTACAGAGTGACCACGGCCTCCCCGACGCCTGCGATGTCTGCCGCAACTGCACCCGGATCGCTTCCGCTCTCGACCTCGAGGCGCGCGTTGCGGAAGCGGTCGAAGCCCGCGAAGACCTGCGCGATGCCGACCGCAAAGACACGCGCATCCTCCTCCAGACGCACCCGGATGTCATGGTCCTTCCCCCTGACCCGCCGCAAAATCTAGTGAAGGTTGGCCAGGTCCGCTCGCTCATCCACAACATTCAGCGCGCGCCGTCGGAAGGCAATCACAAGATTTACATCTTCCCCCGAAGCGCGTTTATGAATGAAGCCGCGAACGGCCTGCTGAAGGTCCTCGAAGAGCCGCCCGAGTACGCGCATTTGCTGTTACTTACGGAAAATCCGTCAGACCTGCTGCCCACCATTCGCTCCCGCGCCAGTATGATGAGGCTGGAAGCGTTGCCGCGCCCGCAAATGGAAGAAATTCTCGCCGAGCGGCGCCCCGAGTGGAAGCCGGACCGGCGCGCGCTCGTCGCCCGGCTGTCCGAAGGAGCCGTGGGCCGCGCTCTCTCCTTCGATGCTGAGGCCTACACCGCAAGCCGCAAGGACGCTCTCCTGCTGCTGCGCACCGCAACCGCGGAGCCGGACCATTCCGCGCTCTTCCACATGACGGAAACCTACCGCGCCGGGGCGGAAGGCCAGCAAAAGACGCAGGGCCTGCTGCGCACCCTCTACACACTGCTCGAAGACATGATGCTGCTGCAGGCGGCGCAGCCCGACATGGTCCGCAACATCGATATTTTGCCGGAGCTGCGCCGTCTCGCTGACAGCGTTCCCTTCGAATGGATAGAGCGCACCTCCCGCCGCATGGCCGAGGTCGAATCCGGCATGCGCCGCAACCTCCTTCGTTCCCTCTCCCTTGACGCCCTGGCCGCCGGCATGCAGCAGCGCTAAGGCGGGTACCCGGGTGGCAACAACAAAGAAACTTTAGTTGGAAAACGCGCGGGCGTGGTCTAGCATCGTATTCAACCAGCTGATCATTTTAGTTCCAGACGCGACCCGGTCCGGGCTTTCCCTGCACGCAGACTGTCTGGAAGTTGCCATTTTCATTCCGTGCGGACGGAGTTCCATGCCGATACCCAAACCCAAGGCTACTGAGCAACCCCCCATTGTCAACGGAAGCGCCGCTCACGCTCCAGCGGAAACAGAATTTTCCGGGCAGCGGCGTCTCATCCGCCCCAGCCTCGCGATGCGTTCTGCTGTAGGGCGCCCGACCGCGCTCTACGGTCATGGCCCGGCGCTCACCTCGCGCGCCGTACCGGGCATTGGTGCGCAAGAAGACAGCTCGCACGCAGAGGTCTTCTATTTCCAGAAGCAAATCCAGGCGCAGACCAGGATGATTATCGTTCTGGAAACTGGCGAGCAGCTGGAAGGCGTCATCGAATGGTACGACCGGTACGCCATCAAACTGCGCAATCTCGGCCACTCCAATGGCGATGGCGTTCACAGCGCAGGCCGTACCCGCGTACTCGTCTATAAGGACAGCATCCGTTACATCTACAAAGCCGGAGAAAACGCCCCGCAGACCATGTCCTAGTCGGCGATGATCCCCGCAACAAAGTTTAAACCTGGGTGCCCCACGTCTCGCTTCTGAGACATGGGTTGAACCGGCGAATGGAAACAGGTTTCAGGCGCAGCGAAGTATCTACATACGGAGCGAAGCGGGAAGCAATCTGCGGTTCTTTTCCCACAATATCAACGCGGCCGCGCAGCCTTCAACAACCTGTCCCGTATCGCGGCACCCAATCCAGAACTCGCCGGCAAAGGGCAAACGATCCGATCCGATCCCATATCATCCAGCGCTCGAAGCGCGGCAAACAGCCGCTGCGCCAGTTCCCGATAATCCCGCCAGCATCCCCAATCGTAGCGAACCCCGGCGAAACCTTCCGGCAGCGGCCAGCCGGCAGGCAGCATCACCCCCGCGCGCAACTCACCTGCGGAATGTCCCTCAATCGCGCGCAGCCATTGAGCCTGCTGTTCGGCTTCGAATCCGCTCCCAACCTCAACCGGAATAACAAGCGCCCGCGGCGCATAATGCCGAATCCCCACCCCCGGCGAAGGCAGCGACTCCGCCCGCAGATCTTGATTCTTCGGCGGCTGGTAAACCACCACAGGTCCTGCAATCGCCGCAATCTCCTCCGCCGAGATCGCACCCGGGCGGAAAAGAACGATCGAATGCTCGCGAACTTCAATCACCGTCGACTCCACCCCGCACAACGTCGGCCCACCATCCAGCAGCAGGTCGATCCGGCCATCCAGATCGTCCAGCACATGCTGCGCTGTCGTAGGACTCGTGTGGCCAAACCGGTTGGCGCTCGGCGCCGCGACAGGTACATCGGCGGCAGCGATCAATGCCTGAGCCACCGGATGCGCCGGCAGCCGGACCCCAACCAGGGTACGGCCCGCAGTGACCACGCCGGGGACCACATCCAGCTTCGGCAACAGCAACGTCAATGGACCCGGCCAGAATGCATCGATCAGCTTTTGCGCGCGCGCTGGAACACTAGCGATTTTATGCAGCATCACAGCGCTGGAAACATGCACAATCAGCGGATCCCAGGACGGACGCTGTTTGGCGGTAAAAATTCTCGCTACAGCCTCCGCATCCAGTGCATTCGCACCCAGCCCGTAAACCGTCTCGGTAGGAAAAGCAACGGTGCCACCAGCCCGCAAAATTTCCGCAGCCTCGGCCAACGCCCGTTGCGCCGTCGCAATCTCGATGGACTCCGACGACACCGCAAGCCGGGCTGTAGTTTTCCGCGTCATTTTTAGAAAATCATTCATCGCCGCTAATTCTTCATCCTAATCTGTGTGCGCCCCAGTCCTGATCTGCATGCGCCATCGTCCAGCGTAAAGACGCTGCCGTGCGAGACTGACGTCATGTCTAAAAAAAATTCCAACAAACTCGAAATCGAAATCAAGGTGCGCCTCACCGACCACGCCAGCTTCGCTGCGAAACTCCCAGCTCTCGGCTTTCATCTTCGAACACCCGAAACGATGGAGCGGAATATCCTGTTCGACACACCCGACGGACAGTTGCGTCAGCGCCGCGAATTACTGCGCATCCGCGAATATGGCGGTCATTGGAAGCTGACCCACAAGGCCCCGGCTCCTGGCGATACAATCAGAACGCACAAATCGCGCGTGGAAACGGAGACCGAGATCGTCGACGGCGAAGCTCTGGCCGCTGTTTTCGAAAGGCTAGGATACAAACCCGTTTTTATCTATGAAAAACATCGCACGGAATGGACAGACGATCAGGGCCACATCGTAATCGACGCGACCCCGATCGGAGATTTTGTCGAGCTGGAAGGAGAGCACGACTGGATCGACACAACAGCCGCAAAGCTTGGAATTCAGCCATCGCAATACCTGACAGCAAGCTACGGTCAGCTATTTCAGGACTGGAAAAAATCCAGTAAACACCCCGCGAAAAACATGACGTTCGCCGAGATTCAAGCCCGGAACCAGTCATAACGTTCAAACCTAGTCAAAACTGGGTGCCCCATGTCTCGCTTCTAAGACATGGGTTCCGACGCGCCAGAAAGTCGTGGGTGAAGCGAACTACCTAAGAAGCGTCTACTCCATGGCACTTCTTAAACTTCTTCCCGGACCCGCAAGGGCAAGGATCGTTGCGCCCGACTTTGTCCCCGGCGCGGCGTTGCACGGTCTCTCCCGCAGAATCTCCGCCCCCCGCCATGCGGGCCTGCTGCAGCTCGCGCTTCTTGCGCCGCTGAAATTCCTCTTCCAGCGAATCGATGGTCGTTGACGCCCCGCGCGTAGGAACCGGAATCGTCGCTGCCACGCCGTTCGAGGACGCGCCATTTGCTCCCGGACCGCGAAGCGCGCCGCCGATGGAAATCGCCGGCGAAGCCGAACCGCCATCCGTTGCATTCGCAGAACCACCGCTGAAAACAACCGCCTGCGGCTGCTGGCGGGCGGGAATCGAAATCTCCTGACCGTCCGGTCCCATGATCTGCATGCGGAACAGGAAGCGCACGGTATCTTCCTGAAACTTGTTCATCATGGCTTCGAAGGCTTCGAAGGACTCGCGTTTGTAAGAAATCAACGGGTCCTGCTGGCCATAACCGCGCAGCCCGATGCCTTCCTTCAACTGATCCATCGCCAGCAGGTGGTCCTTCCACAGACCGTCGAGCACGCTCAGCATGATCATGCGCTCGTGATATCGCATGGCGTCCGACCCGATGATCTGCTCCTTCGCCCCATAGCGTTCTTTCAGCCTCTCGAACAGCGTCTCGCCCAGGTCGTGCCGGTTCAGCTCGTGAATGTTCACGCCCTCGGCTGCAATGTCCAACCCGAACTGCATCAGTACCGCATCCTGGATCGCTTTCGCGTCCCACTGGTCGGGATGCATCTTGTCCGGCGCGTGCTTGTCGAGAATCGCGCTCAGAATGTTTGAGACGAAATCGTCGGTGATCAGTTCTTTCTGATCGAGCCCTTCCAGCAACTGGCGGCGTGTGCCATACACCGCCTCGCGCTGCTTGTTCATCACATCGTCGTATTCCAGCACATGCTTGCGTGATTCGAAGTTCTGGCCTTCGACAGCCTTCTGCGCCGCCTCAATACGGCGGGTAATCAGCTTCGACTCGATGGGAATGCCCTCTTCCATACCCAGCCGCTGCAGCAGGTTCGAAACCCATTCCTTCGCAAAAATCCGCATCAGGTCGTCTTCAAGCGACAGAAAAAAACGCGAAGCTCCCGGATCGCCCTGGCGTCCGGCGCGTCCACGCAGCTGGTTGTCCACGCGGCGGGACTCATGCCGTTCGGTGCCGATAATAATGAGGCCGCCCGCTGCCAGCACCTCTTCGCGGTCCTTGTCGGCCTGCGCCGCATAACCGGCGTAAACTTCCTTCCAGTCCGCGTCGGGAGTTTCAAATTCCTGCCCCTGGTAATAAAAACGCAACATCCCAGCAGCCGCAGTCGGAGAAATTTCACCCTCCGCCGCACTCACCGCGCGCGCCTGGTTCTTCTTCACCAGCTCCTGTCGCGCAAGAAACTCGGGGTTGCCGCCCAGCACAATGTCCGTACCGCGCCCGGCCATGTTGGTGGCAATTGTGACCATACCGAAATGGCCTGCCTGGGCAACGATCTCCGCCTCGCGCTCGTGGAATTTCGCGTTCAACACCACATGCCGGACATTTTTCCGCTGCAGAATCTGCGACAGCAATTCCGACTTTTCAATCGATGTTGTGCCAACGAGCACAGGCTGCTTACTCTCGTGCAACCGCGCAATCTCATCCGCCACCGCGAAATATTTTTCCTTCGTCGTGCGAAACACCACATCGGTATTGTCGATGCGGCGCATCGGCATGTTGGTCGGAATCACCACCACTTCGAGTTTGTAAATCTTCTCGAACTCCGCCGCTTCCGTATCGGCGGTTCCGGTCATGCCGGCCAGCTTCTTGTAAAGCCGAAAGTAATTCTGGAACGTGATCGTCGCCAACGTCTGGTCTTCACGGCGGATATTGACGCCCTCTTTCGCTTCAATCGACTGGTGCAGCCCATCGGACCAGCGCCGACCGGGCATCAACCGGCCCGTGAACTCATCCACAATGATGATTTCGCCGTCCTTCACTACATAGTGGTCGTCGCGCTTATACAGCGCATGCGCCTTGATCGCGGTTTCCACATAATGCTTCAGGTCCCAGTTTTCCGGATCGGCGATGCTCTCAATCCCCAGCAGGCCTTCAATCTTCACCCACCCTTCATCCGTCACGCCAATGGTCCGATGCTTTTCATCGACCACGTAATCGCCCGTCAGAATCTTGCTGTCGATCGACTCCTCAATCTCCTCGCCCAATTCCAGTTGAGGAATGATCCGCACCACGCGCGCATATTTGTCCGTCGTCTGGTCGGTCGGTCCGCTGATAATCAGCGGCGTGCGCGCTTCGTCGATCAGGATCGAGTCCACTTCATCGACGATGGCGAAATACGGCCGCCGCTGCACGCACTCCGCCAGCTCAAACTTCATGTTGTCGCGCAGGTAATCGAATCCGAATTCGTTATTCGTTCCGTAAGTAATGTCCGCCGCGTATGCCGCGCGCCGCTGTTCGTCATCCAAATCATGAACGATCACGCCGACCGACAACCCCAGGAAGTTGTGGATTTTTCCCATCCACTCCGCATCGCGCTTGGCGAGATAATCGTTCACCGTCACCACATGAACGCCATGCCCGGCGAGCGCGTTCAGATAGCACGGCAGCGTCGCCACCAGCGTCTTGCCTTCGCCGGTTTTCATTTCCGCAATGTTGCCGCGGTGGAGCACCGCGCCGCCGATCAACTGCACATCGAAGTGCCGCATATTCACCACGCGGCGGCCTGCCTCGCGCACCACTGCAAACGCCTCCGGCAGAATCTTTTCCAGCTCATCCTGCTCCCGGTCGTAGCGCTCGTCCGCATCCTCAATGCCGGCAACTCGCGCGGCAATGCGGGCGCGGAACTCGTCCGTCTTCACACGCATCTGTTCGTCGGAAAGCTGCTGTATCTGCGGCTCCATCGCGTTGATGGCCGCCACCGTCGTCGACAGGCGCTTCACCACGCGGTCATTGCTGGTGCCGAAGACTTTTGTTAATGCATCACCGATCTGTATCAAAAGAACCCAACCTTCTTGGTCTAAACTATCCAGCCGCCGTGAAGCGGACATTGAACGCCCGGAATCCGGCGTATACATCAATTTTAAGCTGTTTAGGTGAGGAAAGGGCGCACTGACTCTCAAAGGCTCAAATTATCAATGTGTCATCCGAGCAAACCTGGGTGCCCTAGGTCTCGCTTCTGAGACCTGGGTTTGATCGGTCTCCAAAAGACAAACAATAAGCCTCAAGCCTTCGCCCGTGGATGCGTCCGGTCATACACCGCCGCGACCTGCCCGCTGGTCAGATGCGTATACCTCTGCGTGGTCGAAAGCCGCGCATGGCCTAGTATTTCCTGGATGGCCCGGAGGTCCGCACCTTCCTCCAGCATGTGCGTTCCAAAGGCATGGCGCAGCGTATGCGGATGCACATCGACCGCCAGCCCATTCGCCAGCGCCAGTTGCTTCACAATGCGGCCCACACTGCGGGTAGTCAGCCGAGCATTCCCGCGCAAACGCGCATTCAGCAGCAACGCCTCCAACGGCCGTTTCGCAGCGTCCAGCTTTCCCGCTCGCGACGGCATATAAGCGCGAATCGCAGCCGCAGCCGCATCGCCCAGGGGAACGTATCGCTCCTTGCGCCCCTTGCCGCGCACCAGCAAACATTCATTGCCCCATTGAATGTCTTCGAGATTCAGCCCCACCAACTCCGCATTGCGAATCCCGCAGCCGTACAGCAGCTCCAGAATCACCCGGTCGCGTTCCACCCAGGCCGTTTCCGCCGCTGTCGCATTTTTTGTTGCACCGCCCGCACCCAGACCATCCAGCACCTGGTTTACCTGCTCGATCCCAGGCACCCGCGGCAAATGCTTCGGGAGCTTGGGAGTCGCCACCAGCCGCGCCGGATTCTGCTCAATATGACCCGTCCGCGCCAGCCATCCAAACCAGGATCGGATGGCCGCCAGCGCCCGCGCCACCGACGGCTTTGACAAATTTTTCTCATACAGCGTGCCCAGGTATGCGCGAATTACAGGATGCTCAATCTCTGCCGGTACAACCGCAGCGCCGCAACGCTTCGCCAGAAACGCGGCAAAAGAAGTCAGCTCGCGCTGGTAAGCCCGAATCGTGTGTTCGGAACCGGCCCGCTCCGCCGTCAGCACACTCATGTAGTCGCCAACCAGCCGAAGAATCTCCGGAGCCTGCACCGGCTCTTCCACACCATCCGGAATTTGCGTTTCAGCGTTCATGCATTTCATGCAAAGAAATCTCCAAGCGCAGGCGGAACAATCTCGGTGCCCACATCTCGAATTTGAGATGTGGGTCCCGCTCTACACCGGCGAAGAGGCTCGAACGATCCCGCGCGGATGGTGCGCCCGATGCACCGCCTTCAGCCGCCCCAGCGCCAGATGCGTATAAATCTGCGTCGTCGCAATGTCCGCATGGCCCAGCAGCGTCTGCACTGTACGAAGATCAGCACCATGCTCCACCATGTGCGTCGCGCAGCTGTGCCGCAACATGTGCGGACTGGCGCGATGATTCACGCGTTTCACTAAATTCCAGACCGTCTGCCGCGTCAGTGGATGACCGCGTTGCGATAAAAACACTTGCCGCACTGTCGATGCACGCGACTTCGAAAGCAACGCAATCCGGCCATGCTCCAGATACTCCGCCAAGGCCCGGACCGCCGGTTGACCTAGCGGAACAATGCGTTCTTTATCGCCTTTCCCGCGCACCAGCATCTGCCCTTGTTGCAGCGAAATATCTTCTACCGCCAACCCTACCAATTCCGAAACGCGAACCCCGCCGCCGTACAACAGCTCCAGCATGGCCCGGTCGCGCAGGGACTGCGGGGCGCCCGTCGTATCGTCGGCCGTATGCCCCGCCTGGTCGATCATCGCAACCACTTCAGTTTCCGACAGCGACTTGGGAAGCACCTTCCATCCCGCCGGGGTTTCCAGATGGATCGTAGGGTCATGCGCAATGCGCTTATCCAGCAGCAGCCAGCGATACAACCCTCGCAGGCACGACAGTTTGCGCGAACGCGAGCGCGCCTGCACCTGGTGGGCTTGCAAATGGGCGACAAACCCGGCCAGATCCTTGTGCTGCGCGGAAGCCAGAAAACCGTTGGTGGTCTCAAGATATTCGGCACATTGCAAAAGATCGCGCCGGTAAGCCTCGCATGTCAGCGGGCGCAACCCTTTCTCCACCCTCAGATAAGTCAGGTAGCCGTCGATCAAGTCGAGATTTCGGTTGCCTTCCACGCTACAACTCCATTGAATAAATTATCGGGCCGAAGCCGTGGCGAGGCCGCAACTCTTTGCCATGGAATCAACTTCGCCAGCTTGCAGAAGATTGTGTGGGGTTGGTAGAACCTGTGTTCGAGCAATCGTCTTTATATCCAGATATCCAGCAATTAGAGTCGATCGCTCACCAGGTTTTTCATCGCCAAACTTTCAGGGCTATCCAAATCATCGAGGCCCTGGATCACGCCTCGACGATCTCTCTCCGACCGGTTCTGGCTCACCTTCCACTTGCCCTCAAGCCGAGTGATCGTGAACTCGAGACCCACGATTCCCTTCAACATGGACTCAATGAACTCGGCGGGAGCATCGGTAACCTTCCACGGCACTGCTGCGGCACTCTCCTGCTGGCTGGTCAATTCCTGCAGATGATTGGATAGCCATTCAGCTTTCTCAATGGTTCGAAGATTCCCGTACGCGTGCACGACCGCATAATTCCACGTCGGCACAACCTTTCCATGCTCGCTCTTTTCCGGATACCAGGAAGGCGAAATGTAATGGTGAGCGCCGGAAAAGATTGCCAAGGCCTCGACTTCCTGACTGAAGTCGCGCCATTGCGCGTTGGCCCTTGAAAGGTGTCCATGCAAAACGCCGAAGGACCCCTGGTTTCCATGGAGAATCATCGGAAGGTGGGAAGCGAACAGACCCGACGCCCCTACCGTCACCAATGAACAGAAGGGCTGAGATCGGATCAACTCATGCAGTACGGGGAGCCGCTCTTCTAAAAACGCCCGAGGGATATACATGAAGCTCCTCCGCAATTGGCGACTGATTTATCATACCGTGCCCGTTCCTGCCAAGGGATGGCCGTACCGAAAGCAACAGCTTCCCTTCCGATAGGCGGTCAACTCGAAAACCGATCAATAACGCCAGGTTACAAAACTGGCGAACTTGATTTCATTCCGGCATCATAGAAATAGACGCTTTCTTTTGGGCGTCGAAAATGGGTGTCCCACATCTCGATTTTGAGATGTGTGTTTTCTCCCGGCGGACTCTACTTCTTTCGACAAGGTCGTACGTTTTGACACAGGAACTTATAACAAACCAAATTCCAACCCTAACCGAATCCCAATTTTTCCAACGGGTAGAATCCGCCCACCCGGCTGTCGCCGTATTCGACTGCGATGGCACCCTCTGGAACGCCGACGCGGGTGTCGGCTTTATGCAATGGTCCATGGACTCCGGCCTGCTTTCTCGCGAGGCAGGCGACTGGATGGACGCGCGCTATCGCGCCTATCTGCGCGGAGAAGTTTCAGAGCTCGCCATCTGCGGCGAAATGGTCCAGGTCTACCGCGACCTTCGAGAGGCGGAAATGCGCCAGGCCGCGCATACATTTTTTGTGAAAGCCATCCGGCCCCAGATTTTTCCCGAGATGGCTGAGCTTTGCCATCGGCTGCGCGAGAAAGGCGTGACCCTATGGGCCGTCAGCTCCACTAACAACTGGCTGATTGAAGATGCCATGCGCGACTTCGACATTCCCCCGGAGCGAGTGCTGGCCACCTGCGTCCGCGTCACCAACGGCCTGGTCACCGAAGAACTGCTCGACATTCCGACCGACGAGGGCAAACCAACATCGCTCGCGCGCCATGGTGTCGAGCACCCCGACGCCGTTTTCGGCAACTCCATCCACGACGCCGCCATGCTGGCCATCGCCAGACATCCCTTTGCGGTGAATCCAACCGTAGCATTGACCGAGGTGGCCCACGCACAAGGCTGGCCCATCTTCCAGCCGCGCCTTTTACATACCTGAGATGGTTCCGGAATCCGCCCTGCGCATAGCCTCGCTGCAACCCAGCATCACGCTTACCCTGGCGCGCCTGGGCAGACTTGATACCCTCGTCGCCTGCACCCGCTACTGCATCGAAGCGCTGCCGGAACTACGCGACCGCCCGCTGAAAATCAGCGCGGACTCATGGTCCTCCACGATGGAAGAACTCCTGGCAGTGCAACCCAATCTCGTCCTCGCCTCCGTCCCCTATCGCATGGAATCGCTCGCCGCAATCCTGCGCGCGGGCTGCCCGGTGCTGGCGCTCGCCCCCCACACCCTCGCCGATATTCTTGCCGACATCCGTCTGCTGGCATCCATTGTCCATGCGCCAGAACCAGGCGAAGCCCTCGTAGCGGAGATCGTTTCGGGCGTAGCCATCGTTCGCCAGCAGGCTGCGGCAGCGACCGGCAAACCCCGCGTCTACTGCGAAGAATGGGGCAAGCCGCTGATCCATTCGCAACCGTGGGTCGCCGAGTTGGTCGAGGCTGCCGGCGGCGAATTCCTCGGGCAGCCGGGCAAAACAACCACCGCGGAAGAAATAGCCGCCTCCGATCCGGATGTTTTGATCTTCGCCTGGTGCGGCGCCGGAGACCGCGTCCCGCTGGCGCGAGTCGTCGAACAACGAGGATGGCAGTCGATGCAGGCAGTGAAGCAAGGCCGCGTGTACTGCGTTCCTGACGAATTTCTCAACACTCCCGCCCACACCGTGCTTAAAGGGCTTGATTGCCTCGCCGCAGCCATCCATCCAAATCTGTTTCCTCCGCATCCGCGCCTGGTTGCTCTTCCACATTCGCCGCAGCGCCGATAAACCACTATCCTGAAGAAGAGATGGAACCAGAAATCCACACCGCATCGCCCCCGGATCCGGAGAAGCCGCGGCCGCGCGCCGTTGTCGCCGCGCTGATCTTGCGCGGCAGAGAAGTTTTTATCTGTCAGCGAAAGGCCGGCACCGCCATGGGCCTGCAGTGGGAGTTTCCCGGCGGCAAAATCGAGCCCGGCGAAACCCCCGAGCAAGCCCTGCGTCGCGAGCTGGAAGAAGAGCTTGGCATCGACGCGAAAATCGGCCCATACATCGCAGAGGTGCAGCACAATTATCGCAACGGCGGCTCCATCCACCTGCGCTTTTTCGCCGTGCATCGATTTGAGGGCGAGATCCGGAACCGCGTGTTTGAGGACATGCGCTGGGCCGAGCTGCGCGACCTGCCCGCCTACAATTTCCTCGCCGCCGACAGGAAATTCATCCGCGACCTGGCGCAGGGAAAAATCCTGTAAGCGCGTGGCGCAGGCAAGCCGCCAGACTACCGTTATGCCCTAGGCACCGTGCACAAATAGCAACGATACCGAGAGCCCGATCACAATAATCGCCGTCAGCCACGCAATGAAATTGAACCAGCGATTGTTCGTATGTTTCCCCATCAACTCTGTCTTGTTAATCAGCCGCAGCATGAAAATCATTACCACCGGCAACAAAATCCCGTTCAGAACCTGGGACCGGATGATCACCTTCACCAGCGGAAAATTCGGCCACAGCACCACGCCTGCTCCCGCAACGATCAGCAGCGTATAGAGCCAATAGAACACCGGCGCTTCACGGAAACTTTTGTCCAAGCCGGACTCGAAACCCATTCCCTCGCAAACCGTATACGCCGTCGAAAGCGGCAATATCGACGCGGCAAAGAGGGACGCGTTGAACAGGCCCGCGGCAAACAGGATGAACGCATATTCGCCGGCCAGCGGCTTCATGGCCTCGGCTGCGTCGGAAGGCACCTGAATCGCGCCCATGCCATGTACAAACAGCGTGGCGGCGCACGCCACCACGATGAACCAGCCCACGATGTCCGTGAAAAACGAGCCCACAATCACGTCTGCTCGCGATGCCCCCAATTGCTTTACATTCGTCCCCTTTTCAACCACGGATGACTGCATATAAAACTGCATCCACGGCGAAATCGTCGTGCCGATTACCGCAACCATCATGGCAATGTAACCGGACTTGTGCCAGGCCGTGCGCGGAGGAAGTTTTACCGTCGCCAGCAATGCGGTATGCCAGTCCGGATGGGCAAAAAATCCGGCAAAAATGTAAGCGAGATAAAACGCCGACGCCACCAGAAAAACCTTTTCGACGTTTTTGTAGTCACCCTTGACCACCAGCAGCCACACCAGCGCCGCGCAGATCGGCACGGAAATATATTTACTGACGTGGAACAACTGCATGCTGCCTGCGATGCCTGAAAACTCGGCCATCACGTTGCCGAAATTCACGATCACCAGCAGGATCATCATTACGAATGTGATCCTCAGGCCGAATTCTTCGCGGATCAGATCGCTCAAACCCTTCCCGGTCACGACGCCCATGCGCGCGCACATTTCCTGCACAACGATCAGCGACAGGGTGATCGGAATCAGGGTCCACAGCAGCGTGTAACCGAACTGGGCGCCCGCCTGGGAATACGTGAAGATCCCGCCGGCGTCGTTGTCGACGTTGGCGGTGATAATGCCTGGCCCCAATACCGCAAGGAACAGTACGAGTTGGCTCTTCCAACGCCGCTGCATGCTGCACTCCGGATGTTTCAGGGTACACGATCATCGGCGACATCTGTAATTGTGCCGCGCGGATTCACTCGATCCGTTCAGGCCTTTCGGCTGATGTCGAGGAGTTCCAGAAATCGCTGCGAGCGCATTGCCCACATGGCATCTCCGGCTAAACGAACATTGGATTGGATGTGCGCTGGCACGCGAGAGGAAAACAACACAATGCTTTTCGGATTTGCTGCCAGCGACGCCGCCAGCAAGAGCGCTGAGAGAGTCTCAGGCTGGGTCAGGTCGGCGTCGAGTTCGTTGGACCAGCGGCGGCACAGCGCGGGATCGCGCTCGAAACGTTCCCGCATGGCATCGAGCGCACCCGAAACCGTCCGGTGCAGGATGCAAAATGCCCCGGGGAAAATCGGTTTGTTGTCGAGTACGGACCATTCAAATTGAAGCACCTGGCAGTACTCACAATGTCTTTGCCAGAGCGCGTCCAGATGACTGCGCTCGGTGCCCAGTCCATACGCTCCGACGCGGCCGTCCTGTTGCACTTGTTGCAGCAGGGGCAGCAGATTGGAGCTATCGAGATCGTCCGCCGTCACTTCGTGCAGCAGCCATAGATCGATATGATCGATACCCAGTTCGCACAGGCTGTGATCGAGCGACCGACGCGCCTCTTCAGCGGAAAACCTCGCTTTGCTTTTCAGTCCGGCGGCAGCCCGCGCTACGCGCTGCCTAACCGACGGCAGCCGCCGGACGAGGGGACGAGCCAGACTCCTCGCGACGCCGAGAAGACCAGCCCGCGGCGGTGGAAGAATGCCGTACTTGGTCGCAACCGTGATCTCGCCGGTTTTCCCGCGCAAAAATTTCCCCAGGCAACGTTCAGCCATGCCATGTCCGTAGGACGGCGCAACATCGAAGTGGCGAATCCCCGCGTCGAAGGCTGTCTCCAGCAGGCGGAGCGATTCGCGTTCGCTCAGGCCGCCCATCAGGCCGGAACCGCCAAAGCCCAACCTTGTTGTCCTGTGTCCACTGTTCGGCAGCTCGACGGTCTCAAGCATTAGCTGCCTCTTTCAAATGATCCGCCAGGCGAATCGCGAGCGCGATCAGGGTGTGCGTTGGATTGGAAAATCCGGAGGTTGGAAATACTGACGCACTGCACACGTAGGCGTTCTCGACGCCGTGCAATCTCAGGTCCAGGCTGACCACACCTTCGGCTGCGCTGGCCGCCATGCGTGTCCCGCCCATGTGGTGATGGCTGTCGTCGAAAGTAATCTTGTCAAATCCGTCTGCATCCGCCAACTCCGGCCGCGGGACAATATGCGCCAGACCCAGCTCCGCGAACTTGCATTGCACTTGCTCGGCGAACAAGTGGATCGTCTTCCATTCCAGCGATGAAACGCGCCAGTCCAACTGAGCGCCAAACATTCCAGCGGCATCGCGAGTCCCGGTCAAGGTGATGCGGCTGCCCGACAATGGTTCTTGTTCGCAGTGCGTTCGAAGCCAGAACGTTGACTGCTTTGGCCATGCCGCACGATGGCGCACGCGATAGCCATACGCCAGCCGCAGCATGGTCGGGAGCTGCCGCAGCAGACGTGGCAAGTCTTCCCCGGTTACGCCGGAAATGCGGCCCTGCGCAAGATCACGCGCCAGAGATTTTATCCGCCGCAGTTCGGTCTCCGCAGAATTGATACAGGTGATGGAGCCGGCGATGTTTAGAATCTGCTGCCGCTGCTGCTGCGGAAATGAGAGTCGAAACTTGGGATGGTATTTGTATTCGCCCAGATATGCGTTTGCAAACCATCGTTGAAGTTTTGCCGCATCCTTTTCCGGAACGGAAGCAGCGTTCAGGTCAATGTGACTTTGAAAATGCTGACCCAGCAGGCCGCTTCGGTTCCACGATGGAGTCTGAGTGCCCGGGTGAGGCTGCAACAGAAGGCGCACCGATTCGATGGTCCCCAGGCACAGGACATACCGGGCAGCGGAGAAAATATGTTCACGCCCACCCGGAGTGCGGCACTGGATTCCACGCACGCGGGAACCTTCCTCGTCGAGCAACATCGCCGTCGCGGTGGCATGCAGGCATACAAATAAATTTGGCGAGTCTAACGCGTCGCGATACAGTCGGGCGAAATTCGGCTCCGGGCACCAGCGCGTGAAGTAGAGCGCGAACGGCTCGCCCAACTCCGGCGCGGCCACGTTTATCTGCCGCCAGACTTGACTGTCGCTCCGTATCACTTGGGACAATCCCTCGGCGAATAGAGCCCTTTCGTAATATGGCTCCAGCGCCTGTTTCGAAAAGGGCCAACCGCTTCCTGGCACCCAGGAACGAGCAGCGAAATCCTGTTCGCCTAGTTCCAGCACCTGACCGCCCCACACGGTTGTTGTTCCGCCGAGGGCGCGGAAGCGTCCGATGTTCGCACCCCGATGCGGCTGACCCGCATAGGAACACTCGTTGAGCGCTTGCGCCGCGGGTTCGAGCGCGCTGCCTCCGCTTTCCAGCAGCACGACTCGCCTGCCCAGCCGCATCAGCTCCGCCGCCAGCACGATGCCTGCCGCCCCCGCGCCGACAATGCATACGTCAGCGGAAAAATCGGGCAGGGTCTTATCGCGCTCGAGATCGAAGATCATTGGTTGCGGCCCCGGCGAATCTCCGGCAGCAATTCCGTCACAACGTTGATCACCTTGCGCAACTGCGTGTCGTTATCGTATCCGCACGAGACAGCGCGACGTTGACCTGCTGCCGCAATTCGCATCCGCGTCGCTTCATCGTTCAGGTAGAACCGACATTTCTCGGCGCATTCCTCGATGCTCGAAAAGAACACGGCCTCTTCATCTTCCTTAAAGCGGGCGCTGTGGCCTTCCGATCGTTCAGCGAGCAGAAATCCGCCGCACGCTGCAATCTCAAAACTCTTGTGCGCATATTCATCCTGATTGCCGTGGGTTAAAAAACTCAGATTGATTTTCGACCGCCATACTCCTTCGCGATATTGTGCGCCGTACAGTTCCCCTTCGCGCGGATATAAAGCGGCGAGCGCGGCGCGATCCAGTTTTTCCTTCCAGATGCGCGGGCCGGAAATGACGACAGGCAGATTGAATTTTCGCCAAAGCTCGGTGAGAAAGCGGGAGCGGTGATCGTACGGAGTGCCGATAAACGATATTTCCCGGGTTCTATCGCGGTCCGACCAGCCGGGGGATGGCGGAAAATGGACACTCGGCTCGAAGGCCGTTTGCACTTTTACCATGCGACGCGCGCCACGCTTTAGATAATCCTGAACACTCACATCCCGTTGCTGTACATGCAGATCGTATTCCGGAATGGCGCGTACATATAGGCGAAATCCAGGATCGCGCCGTGGTCCGAAAGGATTGTCGATCATGTAATCGACGGTGGCGATGCCCATGGCGCGCAACTCGCGCAATGTGCGGGGACGAATGAACAATGGCTTGTCGAACCACACAGCGTTCACGCGATGCTCCCGCGCGAGCCGCAATACATCCTCGTTCATCCGGGTGACGGTTGGGCCGATCTGCAAACGATAACGAACGCGTGCCAGCAGTGGATTGCCGCGCCCCTCATATTGCATGATGTCGATGGGAAAGACGGTGTGACCCAGCCGCTCCAGACTTCGCTGCCGATAAAGGCCATACCAACCATAATTCATCGGGGCTATGTAGAGCATGCGCAAAGGCGCGGCTTGGCTATCCATTGATTCGATCTTTTCCTGTCGCGGCCGGTATTTTCACCCAGGTCTCGAAAGCGGGACCTGGGGCACCCCGGTTTCTTTCTCCATGTACGTTCCGTCGGCTTATGCCTGCTGGCGCATGAAAGCGATCACGTGATCCGCATTGACTACGCCGACCAGATGATTGTCCTCATCCACGACCGGCAACGCATACAAATTGTAGCGATCGAACAGCTCCGCAACCTGTTTGTCGCGCATTGCCGCCAGGCAACTGACAAAGCGGGATTCGCTGAGGGCGGCGACTTTGCTCTCTGGAGTCGCCAGCAGCAATCTCGCGAGAGGGACCACTCCGCTTAAAGCACCTTCCTGATCCACCAGGTAAATTGCGGTTACCGTCTCAGGGTCGTCATCGAAGTTGCGCAGCGCCTCCACTGCCTGCGCTACCGTGGTGTCCGCCGGAACCGCGATGTAGTTGGTCGTCATGCGGCCCGCGGCGGAATGCTCGCTGAACTCCAACAGCTCCTTTACCTCCTGCCGCTCTTCGGGTTCCATTTCCTCGAGGATGGCGTCAGAACGTTCCTTGCGCAGTTCGCCTAGAAGGTCGGCAGCCGCGCTGGGGTCCATCTCCTCCATAATGTCGGCGGCACGTTCGGAGTCCATGGATTCGACCAACTGCTTCTGCAGTTTCGGTTCCACTTCTTCCAGCGCCTCGGCGGCTACTTCTTCGTCCAACGTGTTAAAGATTGCCTGGCGCTCCGCGGGAGCCAGGTCCTCAAGGATGTCCGCGAGATCGGAAGGGTGGAATTTCGACAGCCGTTCATGTGAAATTTTCAGGCGCACACGCCGCGCCGGATCGGCTTCGATCAGGTCGACAAAGTCCCAAGGGATTACCTTGGATGGAATCCGCGACACCAGCCGTTCAATACCCCGCTTCGGTGCGAGTCCCTTCAGCAAACGCCGAAGTGCGCCCCGCGTGCCGATCTCCACTTCCAGCGGACGCATCTCGCCGCCGCACTCGGGCGGAAACCAGAACAGGGCGATATCGTTCACTCGCACCACTTTTCGTCCGTGGACATCGATGATCTGCTGGTCCATCAGGTCGCGGTCAAGTAGCAACAACGGCTCCGCCATGCTGAATGGCCGCGGTTCAGCATCCTTGTGCAAGCGCAACTGCCCGTCGATCTGTTCGAAGCTGACTGGAGCGATCGCCCGTAGGTCATCTTTGCGTCCCCAGATCAGCTCTGAAACGGCTGGCGGCTGAATGCCCGGTGTGATTGCAATCTCGCGGAGGCGCCCCAGGGACTGGCCTGCGGCGTTGACGACTGGCGTACCCAGCAATACAGAGAGATGGACAAGCAAGGGCTCTTTCTGCTCCGCTGACGGCTCGTGTTCTTTCGATTTTTTCAGTTCGTCGGCCTGCATGTCTCAGCTCTCTTTTGTGTCCTTGAATCTGCACTCTACACCAATCCGAGAAGCACCGAAAAACATCCGGCGTTCGCATACTCTCCGCGGGTTTATAGGAAATCCGCCTTGACACTGGGGCAAATATGCAAGCAAACTGCCCGTGGGGATGATTTCTGCGGAAATCTTAGCAGCGACGACCGCAATCGAGCACATCAACAGACCATTTATTCATTATTAAGATAAGTTCAAGCGGCCGAGGCGTCTGGTGGATTCCATGGTAAGTCGATTCAGCTACACTTTGGACTCATCGCTGGAAAGCGTGAACAAAGTGGAAGAGGCTGCGGAACAGTTGGCCCAGAAGTCGGGACTGGGCGAAGACAGCGTCTTTCAGATCGCGATGGCAGTGCGGGAGGCGGCGGTGAACGCGGTGCTCCACGGCAATGCGTATGACCCCCAGAAAAAGATTACTGCCTCATTTGAAAACACCGGTTCGTCATTGGTAATCCGCATCAGCGATCAGGGGCAGGGCCTTGACCCGGCAACCCTGCCGGATCCGCTGGCCCCGGAAAACCTGCTGAGTGGTTCGGGACGCGGGATTTTCCTCATCCGTTCATTTATGGACGAGGTACACTTCAAGCTACTGCACCCGGGGACCGAATTAACTCTCATCAAACATCTGGATTCAACCCAAAAGAGCGCCTAAGGAGGACTATTCCGTGAGTATGAAGATCAGTACCCGCCAAGTGGATGGAGTGACCATTCTCGATCTAAGCGGCCGCATTACACTCGGCGAAGGCAGCGTGCAACTGCGCGATGCAGTTCGCGATTTGCTGAGCAAGGGACAGAAGCATATCCTGCTCAACCTGGCCGAGGTCAACTACATTGACAGCTCGGGTATCGGAGAGCTGGTGAGCGCATTTACCACGGTGCGCAACCAGGGCGGCGAGCTGAAGCTTTTGAAGTTGACCAAGAAAGTACACGACCTGCTACAGATCACCAAGCTTTATACGGTGTTCGACATCAAGGACGATGAGGCGCAGGCGATCGGCTCGTTCAAGCAGTCGTAGATATATCCGGTCGATACTAAACGCAAAAGCTGCCGGAATTGGCAGCTTTTGTGCTACGCTGCCTGACAAGAAACCCAAATTCCAGGCCCGGTAAGCGAAAGTTTCGCATTACCCCAACTTGTTGAAGGCCGTGCCGTGAAACCCATTCGCCCTGGTTGTAGAAATTCTCACTTCTCTGTAGCTCCGTTTCTGCTCGCAGCGATCTCCGGCTTGTGCCTTGTCGGCTGCAACGGTCTAACGCACCTGTCTCCCACCATCCTGAGTCCAAGTCCCAGCGCCTCCGTCAGCTCTTTGCCGGTAACGATCCAAATCAGGCTGAACTGGGAGCCGCTCTCTTCCATCAGGATCGAGTTGAATGGTGCGCACATTGCATCGGATTTCACCGAATCCAATGGCATTGCCACCGCGACAATAAAAGATGGAGTGTATGTTGGCGACAATCGCCTAAGTGCCACGGCTATAAACCTGCCCTCTGTTAGCAGCAGATTCTCCTACGCGCCTCCCATGGCTCCCGGATTGTCGGCGTCGCAGCCGCCCGATTCCGTGCCCATCCAGACACAGGTGCAAACGACCAATGGCTCCAGGCAACAGACCAATGGGGTCGAGGTCGGTCAGACGATCTATGCCAATCCGGGTCCCGCGACGGACTGGCAGCTTCTATTGCTTTCCAGGACCAATCTGTCGCTGGCCGCGAACAAGCACTACACCCTCACGCCCGGCGAGGAAGGTAATTATACTGCGCTGAATCAATTGATCGCGGACACTTCGCCGGGAGGGCCGCTGGTCAATCAATGCGGCCAGGCGGGATGCTTGATGATTTTGCAGGGGCCCGTCAACAACGCGGGCTTCCGCCCTTACCCTTGTGGCAACGGTACAAAAAGCGACGCGACGGAATGCTCGAAGCTACAGAGCGCGCTCACTTCGATCGGGGCGACGGCTATTTCTGCCTTTATTTCGTCCGATACTGCTTCCGAAGCGGGCTATTCGTTCATCGGGAATGTCGGTCGCTCCGCGCTCAGCGCGGGCGTGAATTTCGAGCGGATCACATGTTCGAACTCGAACGGATGCCTGAAGCTTCCCGTGCCCGCTCCCAACGAAAGCAATTCTGATTTTATGAATGGTATCGCCCCCAACGGAGTGGACGGTGTGATGCCCAACCTCGCCGGCACCGCCGATACCGGAACCACGTCGTTTCCGGCAACCCCCAATGCCCCGGCGATGACCATAAATAACAACGGCGCAATGAGTGGACTTCTGGTTCCAGACAACAACAATAATTACACCTTTACCTACGCGGCCCCGCCTGTGCGATTTCAAATGGGTCCGGCACCCGATGATGCCAGCAAGCACATCCTCATTCTGCAGATTCCTGCTGCATCGCCTGTGAAATTTCCCGGCGGCCAGACGACGCTGCAGGTGGAATCGAGAAAGATGCCTGCGGGCGAGACCGGAGGCTTTCACCTAGTCATTCTGGATGCAACTACCCTCAAGGTTGTCATCAACGCGACCTACGTCACCAACCCGGCCTACTGTCCAGGCAGTTGCCAGAGCCAGGGGACGACTATCTACTCTGTTGATCAGTTGCCCGTGCTGTTACGACTAATTCCCTCTCGCGGCAATCTCTGGTTCCTGGGTAGTTTCGGCAGCCTCGCCCACGATTTCCCGGCCACCACTACTTCGCCTTCCTATCAAATGCAGGACGTTTGGGACCGGGTTGCACAGTCCGTTCAGGATTTGGGCGGGACCTATGCGACTTTCGCCATGCTAGACAATCCGGCTCTCGCCCAGAATGACTACGATCAATATTCAAAGGACAAGGTCCCTACCGACGACGATTACAACATGGTGGGCCAACTGTGGATCAATGCTTCCGGCGTCCCCAACCCTTACGCCGCGGAGGCCAGCAAGGCCATCTCGCGGCAGACATCGCTCTATCCGGTGGCTGGCAACATGCAGGGTGTGCTGAAGAAAGGCCATGACGGCTTCTATGTTGCGTCGCAGCATTCGCAATACGCAGGGGTCCTTCCTGTGCCTGCTCTGGACTTTTACAATGCCTCCTATCTTCCTCGCATCCCGTGGCCGCTCACCGGTCCGAACGACCCCGTAGGGCCAAAGAATGCGTACCAGTGGATCAGCGAGCAACTGCTCCAATGCACCAATGGCTGCGGCGACATCCGTTCCGCTTACACCAACCTGAACCTGAGTCCCAATTCCTGGCAGTTCAATTTGGGAAAACTCCATATTCCCAGTGACTGCACCGGTACGAACAACCCATGCGGGTTTACCAGCGACGACTTCACCGCGGCGAGGTCGCAACTTCTACAGGAGTTCAATGACCTGATTGAGCTGCGCGGTCTGCAAAACAACATGGTCACTACCGCGGTAGCTGAGGCGCCGAATTTCAACAGTCTTCTTACCGCAGTCGGGGACAACGTGCTGGCGAACATTCCCTACACAGACAACATCCAAATCGGGGCGAACACAACGAGTGACGTATTAAATCTTGTGGGGGATGCAAGCGGAATTGCCGCCTTTGTACCGGTTGTCGGAGGAGGCATCAGCGGTTTGGTCCGAACCGGGATCGGTCTCTATGAACTGATCTCCGATGATGGGACCACCGCGAGTGACCCCAACGGCATATCCCTGATGCAGCAGGAAAGGGACTTTGCGGAAATCGGGGCGCTGGCGAACCAGCGCGCCAATCAGTATGCGAATTCCGTTGCCTCCATTGGCACCGCGTTCAACCGGATCGTCTCCGATTGGGGTCGAATGCAAACCGCTGCCATGCCCGTCATCAATAACACCCTGCAGTTTGACGACCAGGCGCTGGGCCAGTATTTGATTGGCTATAATCTGACGACACGGCGAAGCCTGTACGCCGCGCTGATGCCGCTCAACTATTACGCAGTCCACTATCGCTATGCGGATCCAGGCCTGAATCATCAGAGTTATGGCCTACAGCCCGACTGGTACTACAACTATCCCTACTTCAACGTTTTCCCTTGCCAAACGTATCAGGGCCTGCCCAAACTACTCACCGACAATTCTGGCTCTTTTGGTTTGTGGGAAGGCGCGTTGATGGACGGTCCCGGCGCGAGCCTGCACACTTCGACTGGCAGCAACGGCCATGCCTACCCCTTCGATGCCTGGTGGGACGTTTGGTTTGTGGGGCAAAAGCAGGCGTACGACAACACGATTTCTCAATTCGGAAGTCTGACGAGTGTTCCCCAGTGTCCGGCGAACCACCCCGGTACATATTTGCCCTCAACCAGCTTTTTCAAACAAACCGAGCTTTTCACTCCAATCGGCACGGACGCAAATGCGCTTGGCCTGTACAAACCCTGGTTTCTGGGCAGAGGATCTCTAATCCGGCTGCGCGCCGTCGGCACGGGTACTTCGTTCTGGGACAGCGCGAGTCAGCATGGGAAACCCAGTGTCAGTGGCTCGGACTGGGCCCCCGATCCCGACAATTATTGAGCAAAAGGCCTGAAAAGGTAGCAGCCGTTCTCCACCTGCATCACTTTTGTGCGGACGGAAATACGACTGTCGGCACCTTCTGCGCTCCGGGCGATGCGGCGAAATAGGCATCATTGCGCTTGTAACCGGCGATGCCGGCCCAGATGCTGTTGGGGAACAGCCCGATAAAGGTGTTGTAATCCTGCAGCGACTGGTTGTAACGGCGGCGCTCAACGGCGATGCGGTTTTCCGTGCCCGCCAGCTCATCCTGTAATTGCAGAAAGTTTTGATTGGAGCGCAACTGCGGATAATTCTCGGAGATTGCCAGCAGGCGGCCGAGTGCGCCGTCGAGCTGTCCATTGGCTGCGATCTCCGATTTCGGATTACCCCGCGCGCCGAGCAACGCGGCCCGGGCGTTGGCGATGTCGGCAAACACGGTCGTTTCGTGTGCGGCAAATCCCTGCACCGTGGACACCAGGTTCGGAATCAAATCGGCGCGGCGCTGCATGACAACTTCTACCTGTGACCAGGTTTGCTTTACCTGCTCGTTCTTTGTGACCATCTGGTTCCGGGCGCTGATATAACTTCCGAACACCATTGCTACGATTGCCAGCAGAATTACCACAACTGCCAGGACGATCATCCCCGTGCGTTTCATCTTGATTGTTCTCCCTCTGTGATTCGTTCGATACCGGATACGTCTAATGCTGCCTGAACTAAACAAAAAACTTGTGTATTCCTTACCAACTGCCGGAAGCGCCTCCACCGCCGGAGCTGCCGCCGCCGAAGCCGCCAAAACCACCGCCTCCGCCACTGTCACCGCCACCAAATCCGCCTCCGCGGCCGCCTCCCAATATATTCCCCAGAATGGTTCCGAGAAGGAAGCCTCCCCAACCGCTGGAACCCGAACGCAGCAGCGAAATGAAGACGAAGATTACGAAGATAGCCAATAATATGTCGCGCAATCCCAGAGCTCGATTGGCTTTCCGTTGCGGAACAGGCTGGAGGCCCGGAGTCTGCAGCGTCACACCTGCATCTTTGGCGATGACTTGCGCAGCTTGCTGAGTGCCCAGGGTGATTGCCGCATCATAGTTGCCCTGGCGCAGATACGGGACCATCTCCCGGCCAATCTCGCCCACTTCGCCATCGGGCAGAATTCCTTCGAGGCCGTACCCCACCTCGAAACGGTAATGGTGGTCGTCCGTTGCAACCAGAAGCAGCAGCCCGCGGTCGGAGCCTTTCGGCCCGATCTTCCACTTCTCTTCCAGATGCGTGGCGAAATCGTCGATGGTGTCGTCGCCGGTTGAGTGGATGGTGACGACGGCGATTTGTGCGTGCGCCTGGTGATCAACTTGCGTGCAGAGGGTTTCCAACTGGCTGCGCGTCGCCGCGGAGAGCACGCCGGCAAAATCGTTCACGTAGCCGGTTGGCTTCAGGTCGTTAACGTTCTCCGCATTTGCAAATGGGCTGAACAGCAGCGGGAAAACACAGAGGAGCAGTAACGCCAGGAACCAGATGCCGCGCGCCCGCTGACTTGCGCGCCACACGGTGTGGTCCGGACCCGAACCGGCATAAGTGGAGCGGGCGCAACTGGACGCGCGCCGCGGCGTGGTGCCGTTGGAAGTGATAGATAGCATCCTGAGGGTGATTGTACGGCCTGAGTTCAACGATTCCTCTTAAGATTTGTATCGTCACGCCGATGCGGAAATCGGCATCTATGGGAATGAGTTCGATGAGAGTTTCTGCCAGAGCATGTGCATCACCCCCTCTCGGAAGGAGACCCGGGGAACCAGCCATGGCTGGCGAGGAATGGAGACAACATGGGTGTCGATAGAAGATTTCTGGCAGTGGGGGCATTCGCGGGAGCGGGAATGCTGGCCGGAGCGGGGTTGATCGCGCTCTCCAGCACTTTCCGGACGCGACATCACGGCTGGCTTGCGGGGAAAGTTGTTTTGATCACCGGCGGCTCACGCGGGTTCGGATTGGCGCTGGCGAAAGAATTTGGCAGATATGGCGCCCGAATCGTCCTGACGGCCCGGGACGCGGATGAGCTGGCGCGGGCCCGTGAGACATTGCTTTCACAGCGGATCGGATTGCGGGATGAAAACGTGAAAATAATCCCATGCGACCTGACCGATTACGACCAAACGAAAGAAATGATTGACCTGGCGAACCGGCAGTTCGGCAAGATCGACATCCTGGTCAACAACGCTGGAATCATTACTGTCGGGCCAGTCGAAAACCAGCCGGTCACGGCGTTTCGCAATGCCATTGAAAGCAACTACTACACGATGCTCCATGCAACTCTTGCCATACTGCCGCAAATGCTGGCGCGCAAAGAGGGCAGCATTGTGAATATCACTTCCATTGGCGCCAAGCTGGCTGTGCCGCATTTGCTGCCTTACTCCGCAAGCAAATTTGCAGCGCTTGGCTTTTCTCAGGGACTGCATGCGGAACTACGATCGAAAGGGATTCGTGTCACTTCGGTGTGTCCTGGATTGATGCGTACCGGGTCCCACACCCATGCGCTGTTTACCGGAAATCGGGAGCGCGAGTACCGCTGGTTCAGCCTGGCAGCCACCCTGCCCGGCATTTCCGCCAGCGCGGGCCATGCGGCAAGGAAGGTGGTGGAGGCAACGGTCAAAGGGCAAACAGAAATTACCATTACACCCCAGGCATTTTTCGCAGCGACTCTGGCCCAGGCGTTGCCGGATTGTACGGCCGTGGTGATGCACTGGGTCAATTCATTGATGCTTCCCGGCCCTTCGAAAGAACATGATCCTTCTCTGGCTCCAGGGAAAGACATTCGCGGCAAGAGACTTACCCTGTTCACGACGTTTGGAAGGCGTGCGGCCCGGGTCTATAACGAGTACTAACGGTGATCCAGAGGACGAGCTTGCCCGCAAGCGCAGTCGCTCCATTTCGCTACGCTTCGGCCGGGTGACATTTTTTGGACGGTGTGCTGAATCCCCACATCTCAAAAGCGAGATGTGGGGCACCCATATTTTCCGGATCTCTCGCAAATAGCGAATTGGAATGCGCCCAGGCTACTCCTTGATGGTGACGTTGGCGCTTTTTGCGACCTGCGCAAACTGTTGCGTACGCTGATCGGACTGCATGCGCAGGGACATAGCGAGATCTCGAAGTTCGGGCTTGTTGCTGGTCAGAGTGGCATCACTGGCTACTTTCTGATCGTCCTTGATATAGGCGTCCATCTGGCTGAGATACATCCCGTCGAAGGGCGTACCCTTTAGCTTTTTCATCTGCTTTTCCGCCTTGCGCGTTTCAGGTGGAACCTCGGCCGCAAACGTCTGGCCGGCATTGGAAGCGAACATATCCAGCCGGGTGTCGACTGACCGATTTTGCGACATTACCTGCTGGGCAAATTTTTTTACATCGTCGTTACTGCTGTTTTTCAGCGCGAGCTTGCTGAGTTCATTCTCCGCGGTGAAATTTCTGCGCATGTTTCCCAGAAAATTCTGTTCCTGCATGGATTCGGGACTGTTCGGCTGCCCCATGCGCCCGTTGGGCTGCATGTTTGGATTCATCCCTGGCTGCTGGTTCTGCTGGTTCATGTTTCCGTTCTGGCCGCCCGTGGGAGTTCCGCCGCGCATCTGGGCCAGCACCGCCGGCGTGGTGGATAGTAACCCCGCCATAAGCAGCGCCGCGCATGAAAAGCTGAAAATATTCCGTCGCATTTCAAAACCTCTCTAACGTTATATGAATCTATTTGCCGCACGCCCGATGCTTGCGGCTGGGTAAAACCTTTTCGATTAGACGGCAAGCGGGTCGAGATGGTCTCCTGAATGGAGAAGTTTACTTTCTATCCGGGACCCTAAGCGATTGAGTATGAACATCCCTGTGCTGGAAGCTGTCCATCTGTCGCGCGCGCTGAATACCCCGAGCGGACCCAAGCCGTTGCTCGGCGGCGTGAGTTTCCGCCTGGGCAAGGCGCAGGTAATGGCTGTCCTGGGGCCCAGCGGCGCGGGTAAAAGCACCCTGCTGCGGATGTTGAACCGGCTGGACGAACCGAGCGATGGGAAGCTGCTGTTGAACGGGGAGGATTACCGCAATATTGAGCCCGGAAATCTGCGCCGGCGAGTCGGGATGGTGATGCAGCGCCCCTATCTATTCCCGGGAACTGCAGCCATGAATGTCGGCTACGGGCCGGCGCAGAATGGAGTGATTCTCTCTGCCGCACAGACCGGAGACCTGTTGGACCAGGTAGGAATGTCCGGGTACGCGGACCGCGATGTGTCGACGCTTTCCGGTGGAGAAGCGCAGCGCGTTTCGATTGCGCGGGCGCTGGCCAACGAGCCGGAAGTGCTGCTGCTGGACGAGCCAACCTCGGCGTTGGATGACGACGCGAAGCAGGGTATCGAGGGGCTGCTGGCTGCTCTGGTTCGGGAGCGGCATGCTACCTGCGTCTGGGTGACCCATGATGTTTCCCAGGCCGGGCGCGTGGCCGATCTGGTGTTGAAGATCGAGGCCGGTAAGGCCATTGCGCTGGGGACGACGGAGGAGTTGCTAGGTGCTTAAGCTGCTGTTTCATACGCAATTGTCTTTAGGACTGGCGCAGGCGGCCACGGTGGCGGCCACGGCGCTGATTGTGGCCTGGTTTTCCGCCCGGCGCGGAGCGAAGATTGGACGAGAGATTCCGTTCGCGCTGCTGCGCGGCCTGGTCCAGATCCTGCTGGTTGGCGCATTGCTGGCGCTGCTGATGCGCGGGCCCTGGTGGACTTCGATTCCGCTGCTGATCATCATGATCTTCACCGCGGCGAGCATGGTGCGGCGGCGCGTTCCAGAGCTGCCGGGAGCCTACAGCCTGTCGCTCTGGTGCATGTGCGCCGGTGCCGGCGGAGTCATTTTATTCATGACCGTGATGGGAATTATCGAGCCGAAAATCGCCATGCTGATTCCGGTGGGAAGCATGGTAATTGCGCAGAACATGAACATCCAGTCGCTTTTTCTGAACCGCTTTCTGGGCGAGGTCGGTTCGCATCGCGGCGAAATTGAGTCCGCGCTGGCGCTGGGGGCCACGCCTGACAATGCCGTCGCGCCCTATCTGCGCGCCTCGTTCCATGCCAGTTTGATTCCGGCGGCGGATAACCTGCGTTCCCTGGGCATTGTCTGGATTCCAGGGATCATGACGGGCATGATGTTGTCCGGCTCTTCGCCGGTGTATGCGGCGCTCTACCAGTTCGTAGTGCTGGGAATGATTTTTACCGCAGGCGGTCTGAGCTGCCTGACGGCCACGTATCTGGCTCCCCGGCGTATATTTACCGGTCAGCAGCAACTTCGATTGCTGGGCTAGCGCGCGGACTGCGTCGTCTGCGTTTCCCCGTACACGGTAAACGGCGCATCTTCGCCGTAGTCGCTTTCAATTCCCGGACCTTTCAGCCGGAACACCACAGCGTATTCCCCATTTGTCAGCTTCAGCTTTGGGTTGTCCAGCGGAAAAGCCGTGGTTGCGATAAAGCTTCCATCCTCTGCGGTCAGCCAGCGGACTGGCTCTTCGGCCAGCTTCGATCCCTTGGCGTCGATGATGACGAAACTGGCTTTCCAATTTTTCGACGGACGATCGGCGAGTTTGCCGACCGGGGTGATGCGGACCAACGTCCAGACAACATCCTGCGGCGAATAGTTGTGGCTCGCGTCGGGCTGCAAATCGCAATTGCCCGCCCGCAGATAATCCACGCTGTTGGGAGATGAAGGCCCGGCGGGTGCGGGAGTGAACACACAGCTTTTGCCGAGAACCACGGAGCTGATCAGTACGGGGTCGTCTATGTTGGACTCAACCGTGAAAGGAGTATCGGTTGCGGCGACAGCTTTTCCGCCCGCGTCAGCAGCGGCGACTCGCAGCATGTATGCGCCGGGACCGACATCGAGCGCCGCGTTCCAGAGCGGCTGTGTAGAAGACCATTGCAGGCTGACCGTCGTGGTGTTCAATATGTATCCGCTACTGGTCTGCTCCAACCGCAGGGCCATCTCCAGTGGAGCGGTCGGAGAGGTGTTCGCGTTCCAGAAAAATCCCGTGGTCGCGAACTGCGTTCCCGTTTTTCCATCGCGATGCGGAAAATATGCAAGCTGCGTGGCCAGCTCCAGCGGCGAGGAATCAACCGGAGGCGGCGTCTTGAGGGCCTGGCGCAGCGCCGGAGAGACGTTCGCCATCTGCCGCAACTGCGCAAGATTGGGTGCGATGTAGTAGGGCGGCGCGTTGAGAATCATATCCGGCCGGTGCTCGGAGAGAGAGATGACGTGAAGCTGCCCATCCATCTGCTTCAATTCCAGATGCAGGTCGATGTCGTAGGAGCCCATACCGTCCTGGCGAATTTCATTGATTGTGTCGGTGACGGAGTTGGTAATCCATCCGGCAATCTGGCCGTCTCGTGCGAGCAGCAACCATGGGCCTGCCCCCGCTGCCTCCGGCCCCGGCCTCACCAAGGAATAAACCGGAGCCAGACCATGCAGCCGTCCAATCTCGTCCGAGCTTTCCGCTGCGTAGATCGTTGCTCCTGAGTTTCGGGCAGAGTTCGCGACGTCGCGGATCTGGAAGTTTTCATACAGAAGCTGGCCCTGGTCAATCACGATCTGGTGAAAAATATCGCCCAGCGCCATGACGACGCGGCGGCCCGGCAGATCGCGCATGCTGGCGATGGCCAGGGTGGCGGTGACGCGCCAGTCATCCAGAGCGATCTGCTGCGGGCTCTCGGTCTGGATTGTTTTCAATTCGGCAATCACTGTTTTCAGATCGCGCGTATACGCCGTTTGATTGCCGGCGTCGTCGAGAATGGAGATGTTCCAGCCCGCATCCGGCTCCTCGCTGAAATCCTGAATGGCTCGATCCAAAACATCTTTGCGGTCGATGGGAGCGCCGAGCGGCAGAATGATCAGAAGACTGGGGCGGTCTTCCGGCTGGCCAGTCTTCGGATTGATAGTGCGGTCCCACGCCCTCGAAAGCTGAAACGGGCGAGGCTGCAGATCGACGGCGAGGCTGAAGTCCGACGCGAATAAATCTGCCAGCGGCGTAGCTGTTATGCGCTGAATCGCGGTGACAGGAATGTGGACTGTCTGCGCCTGTCGGATAAACTCCGGTACGACAGTTTGCGATGCGCCCTGCGCGCCAGCGAGACAAGTAGAAATCCCCAGCATCATCGCCGCAATGGCGACCATTCGAAGCGAATACATTCTGTTCACCCGACATTCCTTCGCAGCCGCAGATGGCCGGATCTTCTTGCCATTGCGCGCGCGACCTTTCAGTTTATCCGGCCAGCACCCTATATTGGATGTTGGTATCGATCGCATCCGAACACCTATGAAGCCAACCGCACCCATCGCCCCTCCTATTGCCCGCAAGGAACCTCGCAACTTCCCCCTGCACGGGTACACACTCCAGGATGACTACACATGGCTGCGCGATAAGGAAAGCGCGGAGACGCT
>JBEPVW010000005.1:0-52499 GCA_041690775.1 Acidobacteriota bacterium
GGACAGTCGGCAAAACAAAACGGGGCTGCCAATTTCTGCCCCGGTGTAAGTCTTACGTTTTCAGTGGGATTTTGGTTGCGGGGGTAGGATTTGAACCTACGACCTTTGGGTTATGAGCCCAACGAGCTACCGGGCTGCTCCACCCCGCATTCCTATGATAACTGGAGCGGACAAGCGCGGTCAAACTTCGCAAGCAGCCGGAATGGAATGAAAATACCGGTTCGGCTATATTCCGAACGATGCGCGCTAATATTTTTCTCCGTATTTCACGCCTGCGGCTGGCCGTTGTTCTGGAGAGTAGGGCTGAACGCTCATCAGGGTGCCCAGCATCTGTCGCTCCTGATCAGAAAATTGCCTCTTGAACTGGGGAGACTCCAGGATTGACTGGCGCTGTTCGGGCGGCAATTGGGTCAAATCCCGAAACGCTTTGTGCATCATTCTGCGGCGGTCTTCAGGCATCTGAGTTACTTGCCGCATCGTGCTTCGGACTTGCTGGCGTTGCCCATGGGACAATTTCTCCATCGCCTCCATGCGTTGCAAGGTGCGTTCCCGCCTGCCAGAAGGCATGGCATTCAACTGCTGCAAGCGGTTGAATAAGCGCTGTTGTTGCCGGGGAGGAAGGCGGTTGAAACCAGGTTCGTTGCGCAATGCCCGTTCCTGCGCTTGCGGCGGAAGATTTTGGTGTTGGCGAAACCACTGGGGCAGATGTTCCTGATGATGCTGTTGATTTCCCTGGCGCTGACCGACGAAGGACACGGCGCCGCCGCTCGCTAAGACGAACCTCGGACGCCAATCTGCCGCGGTTCGGGGCGCAGCCCAGCCGGCTGCGCACGTCAGCACGAAGATCGAAGTTGCCAAAGCAAGCATCAACTTTTTTCGCGCTTGAAAAATAGTCGAAGGTCGCCTGGCGCACCGGGGAACCGCTCGCGCGGTGCTGGTCGTCCGAAATTTATCAGGCATTTCCATCTGCCACGCGCGACGCAGAAGCGGGAAATCTCCACGTCAACGACCCTCGCACTTTTCAAATGATATTCACCGGCAAACCGGCCGTTTCGCTCGCCTTCAACGTAGAGACACTAGTTGGAGGCGTCCCCGTTCGAGCTTTGACCCACAGTCGCATCTGCACTGTCGAACGCAGCCATCTCCTGCAAGGTCTGTGCGTTTCGGTCCAGAAGCTCTAAATCATTCACCGTCGCGGAAACCGTTTGCCCTGGAGCCTGCGTTCTGTTCACGCTGACAAAACCTTCATACGATCCCGCGCCGACGACGAGCAATAATGCGCAGGCAACTGCGACCGCAGGCCGAAGATGGAGATTGCGGCCAAACATCAGGCGGATGCGGATGCGCTCCAGCCATCCAGGAGCTTTGGAGTTTTTTTCCTCTCGCAACCGGGCCGCCATGCGAGTGTCAAAATACGGGCTCGGCTCCGGAACTTCCCATCCATCCAGCAATTGCATGGTGGCCTGCAGCTCTTGCAACTCATTCTGGCAGCTGGAACATTCCATCAGGTGCTGCCGCACATCCACAGGCACATGGGCGGGCACACGCGCGGAATCCAAAAGCAGGTCCGGCAAATACGCCTGCAGCTTATCGCATGTCATCACAGCCATCTCCTCTCCATCATCTTATGCAAACTCTTTTAGCCGGTCACGCAACGTCTGATACGCGCGAAACAGAAGTGATTTTGTCGCGGATTCGCTCAGTTTCAGCACTGCGCCGATCTGCTTGTAATCCATATCCTGATACTTATGCATCACCACGGCCATCCTCTGGCGCTCCGGCAGTGCCGTAACGTGCTCACGAATGCACCTCATCCGTTCGTCGCGCAACATGTCCTGCTCCGCTAAAGGCCGCAGATCAGCCACGTCGGGCCTGGCGCCGGTATCTTCGTCGGGCTGGTCGAGGTAGATGCTGGACGACGCCCTCTCGTATTTGGTGTCCCGCGCATGATTGATAGCCATGTTGGCGGCAATGCGGTAAAGCCACGTGGTAAATCGAGCTTCCGCGCGATAACTCGCTCTGGCCCGGTACACCCGCAGAAATACTTCCTGGGCCAACTCCTCCGCGATTGCCTGGTTGTGGACCATCCGATACATGAAGCCGATGATCGGCCGCCGGTATTTTGCTACCAGAAACTCATAGCAGGCATCATCGCCTGTGCCAGCCCGTTGCATGATCTCTGCATCGGACAGCTGGCCCAATTGGGCAGCCATGCCACCTGCAAAGGACGGCATGACCTCGTTGGCTGCTCGTCGATCTCCCGAAAGGCGGTCCAGTGCAATCGTGCCCATATCCTCTGGGACACGCTCCTGTGCAGAAAGTTGCGATTCATCTATCGGAAAATGCTCGAGATTGTCGGCTTCGGAGTGGTGGGAGGAGTCTTGCCAGGTGCTGTTTTCTTCGGCTTCATCCGTTGCATCTGGGGTCGCGCCCTCCCGGGGCCAACTCGATTCGGAGTTTTCATCGACATCGGAAGAACGGTTCGTTTCGCGAGAAAGTTTCTCCGCGTCTACGGCGTTATCACCGGGTACATAGTTGTTTCCACCATTCACATCCGTCGATTTACCGTCCAACGCCGGGCCTGAATCCGACTCAGTCAACAGCCGCTCCGCCGCAGTCCGCCGCGCCTTGCTGCTTCGAGGATTGTCGTTGCTGCCCATGATCGTGGTGCTCGGATTCTAGCGTATACTGGTTCGCGGAGGCACGCCGCAGGCGCAGCTCCACAACCCGCAGCCGCCCGGCCGCGGTTCATGTTCGGTATCGACTCGCGAAAACCCACGTAGGGCGCTTAACTCAGCGGTAGAGTGCCACCTTCACACGGTGGAAGTCGCAGGTTCGAATCCTGCAGCGCCCACCATAACTTACTTCACTGACCGCCGATGGATCGACTTCCGCCAGTAAGCCGAATTGGAAGAACTCACTACCGAAGCTGAGAAAGAAAATGACTCAGAATACAGGAGCAGTGGGCGGCAGTTTATTGGAATCGATGCCCTCGATTATGCCGTTGTCAACCGTCAGGTTGCCCTTTTGATCCTGCGACACCGTCCAGATTTGGATAGGCTAGCCGCGAGAAATTTTTCACCTTCCCCTGATTGAAGTAGCGGGTTAGAGTTCGACGCCTCGGCCCTCCGTGTTCTTCTTTCAAAATGGCAGAGGAGGATTCACCCTGAAATAACGATATGATTCCCCAGAGGTAAATATGAAGATAATCGCTTTATCGATGGTGTTGTTTGCGGCAGCCGGATGTGGAAGGCAACAAGCGCCGAAAGCGTCGATCAACGGAAGCTCGGAAGCGTCCCCAACTGCGCCGGTCCGTGGCCCGTTCTCCAGCCAGGAGCTACAAAAGTTCGTCGCGTTCGATCCTATCGACACGCACACCCACGTTTATCGGAGTACTCCCGCCTTTTATGCCATGCTGAAGAAACTTAATCTGCATATCCTAGACATCATGCTGGTCGACGATACCGACCCGGAATTAAAAAATTTAACCAAAGAGGCCAAAGATGCCTGGAGCGTCGTGCATGGAAGTGACGGCTATGTCGCATTATGTACGACTTTTGACCAGTACAGATTTAGTCAGCCTGACTTCGATCGAGAAGCGATTCGCAAGCTCAATCAGGACTTTTCGCAAGGAGCAGTCGCGGTAAAGTTCTACAAAAATGTCGGCATGGAAATCAAAGATGCGAAGGGTAACTACATCATGCCTGACAATCCTGTCTTTGAGCCGATTTTTAAGGATATAGCCGCGCATCACAAGACCCTGATTGCCCATCTTGCGGACCCCGACAGCTCATGGGAAGCCCCTAATCCCGCATCGCCGGACTACGAGTATTATCTGCAACATCCTGGGGAATATATGTATAAGATACCGGGCGCACCGACCAAGGCGAAGATACTTCGGGCGCGGGATTATCTATTGAAGGAGAATCCGGATTTACGAATGGTAGGGGCCCATCTCGGCAGCATGGAATCGAATTTTGACCAACTCGGCCAGCATCTGGACCAATACCCGAATTTTGCCGTCGATCTTGCCGCCAGGATGCCTTACTTCGAGATGCAGCCCCGCGCAAAGATCATTGCATTCATCACGAAATATCAGGACCGGCTGATTTACGGAACAGATAACGAGTTCTACTCGGAGAGTCCAGACACTGTCGAGGATTGGGAGAACACTTACGCGAACGATTGGAGGTATCTGGCGACGAACGATACCATCTTATATAAGACTCAAAAAGTGGAGGGACTCGCTCTGCCAGAACCAATTCTTCGCAAGATTTATCACGACAATGCGGTGAAGTGGTTCCCCGGCATTTTGGAAAGCTCCCATCGGTAACTCGGCGAGACCAGAGTAGCTCGCTTCGACCTGGAGTTAAAATGCCTTCGGAATAATTTGTTTTACCTTGGCGCTCCAGACGAGATGCGCGCTCTGGGTGAGCCAGGTCGTTGGCCACGCCCTGGTCCAGCCGTAGCGGTCAGGTGATGGGCAACCTGCCTGCGGGACTTACCTTGCCGAGCAATAGATTCGCAGTTGCCCATCCACCCTCGTCTCCTGGGAACCACATCTGCAGGACGCCTTTTATCTTTGGCAGCCATGGCATTGCGACCGGTCGGGTGAGATTGAGAACCACAACAGTATTGGGATTTACCGCCGCAACATCGGCGATGAGTTTGTCTTGATCCCCGGGTAAGTGAAAGGTTGCATTATCCGGAAGACCCCACGCGAATACGATAGCCATCCGGGACTGGCGGGCTGCCGCAACAGCGGCATCGTAATTCTCTTTTGTCTGGGTCGGAGGGGCTCCTTACAGACCGATTCTGGTGCCATTGCCCACACTTGCCACCTTGCAGGAAGTTCCAGACCAGGCGATGGCGCTCACCACTCCAGCGTTGTTTCGCTTGCCAAAGCTGATAGTCTTTGTGGCAGGACCCCGGAGGCCGAAAATTATCCGGCGGACCCTTGAAGAGCCGATTTCAAACGTATGCCCAGCCACGATCCTCCGCACCCATCCAGACGCGCCATCTATCTGGATCGAGAAGCGGCGGCTGAACTGGCCGGACTGGAATTCACCCTAGCATCGAGATGAAATTGAGGTAGATATGACCAACAAAACAAATGAGGGAATCGACCGCCGAACTTTCGTGAAACAGGCGGGCGTAACGGCGCTTGCGGTTGGCATGGATGCTCGTTCCTATGCTCGCGTTCTTGGAGCAAACGACCGTATCCGCCTGGGGCAACTAGGCTGTGGATCACGCAGCGAGGGCCATGTGCATATGACTGAGCTTGCTTCGAAGCAGATGCCGGTCGAAACCGTTGCGGTCTGCGATATCTGGAGCAAGGCGCGGGAGCGGCGAGCGGCGCAGGTAAAGAAAGCATTCAACCTCGATCCGCAGTCCTATAAATATTCCGAAGATATGCTGGCCCGCAAGGACATAGACGGCGTGATGATCGCTACCGGCGACTTTCAACATGCCAAGTTATGCATTGACGTGGTGCAGGCGGGCAAGGATTGCTATGTCGAAAAACCATTTGCCAACGTGCTGTCGGAAGCGATCGCTGCACGCAATGCGGTGAAGGCGTCGAAGCAAGTGGTCCAGATGGGTTCGCAGCACCGGACGCAGCCCTATCAAATTGCGGTGCGGGATATCATCCGCTCCGGGCGGATCGGCAAAGTCGTGCATATCGAGCAGGAGTGGAACGTCAACGAGGAGCGGTGGCGATTCGTCCCACACGATACCGGCGAGTCCGACCAGATGGAGCAGGACCCGAACATGGAATGGAAGAAGTGGCTCTACGGGCGGAAATCCGAGCTTCGGGAAGAGGATACCGACTGGCATCGCTGGCTGCTGGGCAAGCCGTACAAGCCCTTCGATCCGCACGTCTATCTGGAGTTTCGGCTGTACAAGGATTATTCCTCCGGGATTTTCGACCAATGGATGAGCCATGGCAGCGACCTGGTCCACCTATGGACGGACGAGTCGTATCCGGAGAGCGTTGTGGCGAATGGAGGAGTTTTCGTCTGGAAGGACGGCCGCGAAAATCCGGATACCTGCGTTGCGGCCGTTACGTATCCCAAGGGATTTCTTTACACCTACAAAACTACTTTCGGAAACAGCTATCGGAGCTTTTCGCGCATCCAGGGGCGCAACGGCACCATCGCGAACTATGGCGGCGAGGGCGCATCCTTATTTGCGGTCAGCAAGGAAGGCGGACGGCATGAATTCGGCGGATCGGTCGACTATACAAAGCTTCCGATCATCCCGCCAACCGATGATCACGAAGAGGTAGTGCAGGTTCCCGGCGCTCCTCCGCCGAGTTCGACCGGCCCGGATGATGATGATGCCAGTCACCTGACGAACTGGCTGACGGCGATGCAGGCGCGCAAGGAGCCGGGCGCCACAGTGGACAACGGATTTTCCCACGCCATTGTGGTCATTATGGCGGCACAGTCGTATCGGACCGGGAAGAAGCTCTACTGGAATCCTAAAACTGAGGAGATCTTAGAGAACCCGGTTTGAGAGAACTGGGTCTGATCGAATGTAGCTGGGTACCCCGATTTCGCCGGGTTCGGCATGGAGATGAATATGAAAAATGTTGTTTTCTCATTGATGCTTATATTGCTGGTTGGGGCATGCGGCAAGCAGCAAGCACCGCCGCCGCCCGCCGCGGGCGCCGCCGCGACGGCCGCAGCTGCGCCGACTGGCGGACCATTTACGGATGGTGAAGCTCAACAATTTGCTGCAGTGGGTCCGATCGATACGCACACCCATGTCTTCCAGAAGAGTCCGGAATTTTATGCAATGTTGAAAAAATTCAATCTGCATATTGTGGACATTCTGGTGGACGATGACGCCGACCCGGCGCAGAAGACTTTTACCAAAGAGCACAAGGATGCCTGGGACTTCGTCCATGCCAGCGATGGCTATGCGGTGCTATGCACGACCTTCGATCCATTTAAGTTTGGGCAGCATGATTTCTCCGAGGCATCGATTCGCCAGATCGACAGGGATTTTTCTGAGGGAGCGATCGCGGTAAAAATCTGGAAAAATGTTGGCATGGAACTCAAGGATGCAAAGGGGAACTATGTTATGCCGGACAATCCTGCCTTTGAACCGATTTTCAAGGACATTGCCGCGCATGACAGAACGTTGATCGCTCATCTCGCCGACCCTGACACGATATGGCAGCCTCCTACCCCCAAGGCAGCGGATTACGGCTACTACATGGAGCATCCCAAGTTATATATGTATGGAAAGAAAAATGCGCCCAGCAAGCAGCAAATACTTGAGGCGCGGGACCACGTTTTGGAAGCGAATCCAAAGCTGCGAGTCGTCGGAGCGCACCTCGGCAGCATGGAGGCGAACTTCGACCAACTCGGCCAGCATTTCGACCGGTATCCGAACTTTGCCGTGGACCTTGCCGCCCGCATGGTCTACCTTGAGATGCAACCTCGTGCAGATATCATCGCCTTCATCACCAAGTATCAGGACAGGCTGATCTACGGAACGGATAATGAGTTCGACGCTGGCAATAAAGCACAGGATGCTATCCAGGATTGGGGAGAGCGATATGCGAATGACTGGAGGTTCCTCGCCACCAACGACACGATTTTAGATCGAGGCCGAAAGGTGCAGGGACTTGCTCTTCCTCCCTCAATTCTTCGCAAGATTTATCACGACAACGCTGTGAAGTGGTTTCCTGGCATTCTGGCCAGCTCTCATTAGGCTGATTTTGGAGTGCGCGTTTAACCCGCAAATAATGAGGTGAAGATTGAAAAACGCGCAGTTCGCTGTTTCGCAGCCCAGCTCAACTGGACGCGTGAGCAAAGCACGCTGGTGGATTGTCTGGACACTTTTCTTTTCGACAGTCACCAACTACATTAGCCGTCAGAGTTTCTCGGTGTTGTCGCCGATGATCACGGCGCAATACCACTTGACGCACACAGATCTTGCGAAGATCATCGGATCGTTCCAGATTTCCTACGCCATTACGTGGCTGATTGGCGGCATCGTTCTGGATGCTGTCGGCAGCCGCGTGGGCCTGGCAATCGCGGCGATCTGGTGGTCTGTGATGAATATTCTTACCGGGCTTGCCAGCTCCGTTTTCGGCTTCGCATTTTTTCGCTTCATGCTCGGGATTGGGGAAGGTTTCAATTGGCCGGGAGCCAGCAAGGTAGTCGCTGAGTGGTTCCCGAGCGAGGAACGAAGCCTTGCTGTGGCGATCTTCGACAGCGGTTCCAGCGTAGGCGGAGCGCTTGCGGCGTTGGTGATTCCATTGATCGCGCTGGCCGCCGGATGGCGATGGGCGTTTGCAGCTTCCGGAATGCTGGGGTTCGTCTGGCTGGCGGTGTGGCTGCGGGTCTATCATCCGCTGGACCGCCATCCCCGGGTGACACCTGGGGAAGTTGCGCTGATTAGAGCGGGCCGCGAAGTGGAGCCGGTATCGACGGACAGGGGTCTGGCACGTTGGCGCCGCCTGGGCCGAAACCGCAATCTATGGGGCATAGTTCTTGGACGCGCGCTGACCGATCCTATCTGGTGGTTTTATGTTTTCTGGCTGCCGCAATATCTTAGCGACGCGCGTGGCTTCAGCCTGAAGCGGATCGCCCTATTTGCCTGGATACCTTTTGTTGCGGCGGACATTGGGAACTTTACCGGCGGCTGGATTTCGGGCTACTGCATTCGCCGCGGCATATCCGTTGTCCGTGCGCGCAAATGGGTATGTCTTGCGAGCTGCCTTCCGATTCTGGCCGGCATTCCCGCAGCCCGCGTGCATAATGTGTATTTTGCGCTGGCGCTGATCTGCGTGGCGTTGTGGGGTTACGCAAGCTGGTCCACGATGGGGCTTACTCTGCCATCTGATCTTTTTCCACAAGAAGTAGTGGGTTCAGTTACTGGGCTAAGTGGGTTGGCGGCTGGTTTGGTGGGGGCGGGATTCACGTTTTTTGTGGGGGTACTGGTCGATAAATTTTCTTACGAGCCGGCATTCATTGTAGCTGGACTTTTGCCTGTCCTCGCAACTGTATTCTTATTTCTATTGATTCGGCCCCCAGCTCAGATTAAATCTGCTTTCGAGTAAGCAAATACAATGCATTTTCCTATTGCTAGAGGAAAGCAGAATAGGTGTTTGTAACACGCTCGTGTCAGCAGAGCCATTAATGACGTAGGGAAGAAGATGAGGCCGTTGCCCATATTTCGAATTTTGAGATGTGATTTCTCTCACCTAGACCGTGCAACAGATGACTCAATTAAAGGGAGATATTCAATGTCACTGACAAGAAGAGAAATTTGCGTGCTGCTGCCTGCGTTGATGGCAACCGCTACGGGCTATTCCGCTGAAAACCACAAAGAAAATAATCAGGTGCTGGAATCGGCGATTTATGATTTCAAGAACTTGCCCGTTCATAAAAGTTCCGGCGACAACTATATCCCGGTGTTGGAAGGGAATACGCATGCCGGGGTTCATATTGAGTTGCATGAGACGAGCCTCGCTCCCGGCGCCGTGGCCCATCCGCCGCATCATCATCCTGGTGAGGAAATCTTTATGGTTCGAGAAGGCGTGTTGGAGGTGGAAATCGAGGGAAAGCGATCGCAGGTGACTCCTGGTTCCGTGGCGTATATTGGCTCCAACGCGGAGCATGCTCTCCGCAATACGAGCAAACAATGGGCACGTTATTTTGTGTTCCTATTAGGCTAGCCTCTTCTCTGTCGACGTTTTTACTGTGCATGCCTACTTAATGGCGGTAAGTTCTTGTTAAGTGTAGCAAGTACAATGGAAGTCATTTAGTGGCGCCATTTGCATCTTCTTGCCAAAAAAATTGCTATCGTCCGAGTCACGCGTACAGTGACGAGTCCCTCTTCGCAGGGAGTTGATGAATGAGAGTCAAATCGTTTAAGAGGATTCTGAATGCCGTTCCCCGCATCGCTGATGCAGACGCTGAATGACTTACAGGTGCAATTGCCCTCTGTAGCTGGATTTCCACAACCTATCACAATCCTCTCCATCAGCCATTTTCTATACGCAATTTGTTTGGCCTGTCTTCTGCTCGTCAGCTTTACGGGCTGGGGAAGGATGTCCGGCAAGTTACTTCGACTGCCGCGTCTGCCTGTTTCCATCGCTTGTTCACTTGGAATAGCCGTCATCATTTTTCTGGGTGGGTTCCTCAACCTGCTTCATTTGATTTACCCGGCTATCCTTTTTGCGCTGGTCGTATTCGGGCTGTTTCTGTACTTCGCGCTGCGCAATGATTGTGCCGATCGTTATCGATGGCGCGATTTCTGGTACCGTTGTCCACGCTGGGCGAAGCTGCTGGTGATTCTCGCTCTTGTCACTCTGGCCTTGCGTGTTGCAGCCACAGTGAGATTGTCAACCTTCAATTCTTTCGACGACGGCCCCGCGTACATGGTGTTTCCCCAGAAAATGTTGGCGGCGCATCATTTCGCGTTTGATCCCTTCAGCGACCGCCGTATTATCTCCAGCCTCGGCGGAGCATATCTATTGCAGGCCATGGTGATCGCCGCGACATCATTGGCCCACATCGGAATGGCCGACCGGACCTTAGGGCTCCTTCTGTTGTTTCCGGCGATTTTTGACTTAGGAATCGCGTTCGATCTCTCCCCGATACAGATCGGTGCAATGGAGTGGGTCATCTTTCTAGTGCCGCAGGAAACGTGGAACTTGACCTTCGTCGTTCTACCGATCCCATTGCTTTTGTCGATCATCTGGGTAATCTTCCACTCACAAAATACGGAAGAAGGCCCAGCGTGGCGGCTTGCCATACTCGCAGGTGTGATCGGGGGGGCGGTTCTCTCGCTGAAGTCCTCATTTCTGCCTTACCTGGGAACTTTGATAATTGTGGCGTACGTACTGCTTCCGTCGAAGAGGCACCGGGATGCGATCAACTTTCTCATCATTGAGGCATTGGGATGCCTGCTGGTAATGGGCGCCTGGATGATCTCGATGAAACATGAGAGTGGAACCTTTTTGTTTCCTGTGCTTGGCCGCGGAGTGGATTATTCAAGCTATGGACTGTTTGAACACATGTCTAGGTTTACCGGAAAGCTTTCCGTAATTCGCAGTTTTGTGCAGGGGATCGCCCTGGTGATCCTTGCGTGCATACAATTTCTGGGTGGAATTCGGGACCGGAGATCGAAACTCAGCTTCAGTGTTCTGATAGCCGCAGCCTGCGCGATCACTGTATTTAATTTCGAAAGCGGAGGCGACTATATATGGCGGTATAACTTCGCGCAGTTCTTTACGGCAATTATTCTATTTTGCGCAGCGGGCGCCGCAGTTTCCAATCACGTTATAAATTCGCGGACGCGGATTGCATCTGTCGTAGCCATGCTATCTTTGGTCGCCTGCATTTTCTATTACGATGTCGGCGGCGCATCACCTGCCTCATTCCGTCAGATTGAATATGACATGGCGCACTTCCAATGTGGTTTGCGCGCCAGTTTGAGCGGGCAGGCTTTAGCAAACGCCGTCATGGTTCAGGAATATCGGGCTGTGGAAGCGTCCTTTCCCCCAGGGTCGACTGCTCTGGAAAGCCTGAGCCGCCCATTCCTGTTTGACTATGCGGCCGGAAAAACAATTCTCCTTGCAGACTGGCCTGGGGGAGCCAGCCCTCCCCCCGGTTGGAACTTCAATGAGGGCGGTTCAGGTCTGGCGCAATACCTCACGCGGCAACATGTACAGTATCTGGTCTATGACCACCAAAGTGTCGATTCTCTGCAATTCTGTCGCACATTTGCCAACCTACAACACTATTCGCAACTGGATCATAAATTAGAATTGCTGGCGATCCTCGCACATCATCAGTTCGATCAGATTCGAGCGACCCATAAGGTCAGCTATGATGATGGCAAGATTGCTGTGGTCGATCTTAGCTCGCCAGTGTCTTCCAATCATCCTGTGGAGCCGGCTTGGACGCTCGATACCAGCGAGACCGACATGTGTTCTCAAATTGTTCATAATTTCGTCGCGATACATGCTCCTTTCTCGCACCAAAAGCAATCGTCATGTGAATAGTTTGATTCTCGGCATCTAGAAATTACGACCCATTTTAGACAGTTGGCCGGTTCTTCAAGAATCCAGGAATAAACAGTCTATGCTTGCTCCGAATCCGCTGCTTCAGCAACTGATCGAGTCCACAATCCCGGTGTATCCATCGGTAACAGGGTTGCACCAACCTGTAACCGCAAAATCGCTGGCCTTGTTCTTATATGCGCTCGGCTGGGCGTGGATCTTGCTGATTGCTTGTACAGGATGGGGCAGGTTCACTGGGAAGCTGGTTCGGGTGCGAAGTCTGCCTGCTTCCGTGGCTTGCTCGCTCGGAATAGCGGTCTTCCTCTTCCTTGGCGGGCTGTTGAATTTAATGCACGGAATTAATTCATTCGTCATCTTTTCGCTGGTGGCTATCGGACTGTTGTTTTACCTCTATCTCCGCAAGGAACGTCCGGAACAATATAGATGGAAAGGTTTCTGGACACAAGCTTCGCCAACCGCACGCATGCTGCTAATCACGGCGCTACTGATCCTCATTTTTAGGGTTGCCGGAACTGTTAGATTGGCACAATTTAACGTCAGCGACGATAGCGCAGCCTATCTGGCTTTGCCGCAAAAAATGTTGGCGACCCATCATTTTGCAGCAGATTCATTCAGTGAGCGAAGGAACACATCCAGCCTCGGCGGGTCCTATTTTCTTCAGAATCTAGTGTTGTCTGCAACCTCGCTTCCGCACGTTGCGATGGCCGATCGCACCTTAGGTTTGATTTTGACGGCAGGGGTTGTATTGGACCTTGGAATTGCTCTCGAACTATCAGTATTCCAGATTTCGTTGCTCGAACTTCTTGTTTTTCTCGTCCCACAGGAAACATTTAATCTCACGTTCATCATCCTTCCCGTCTCTCTCTTGCTAGGCATTGTCTGGCTCATTTCAAGGGCGGTCGATGAATGCATAGAAAATCCGATCAGTTATGTATTTCTTGCCGGAGCGATGGGCGGTGCGACGATTTTGCTCAAATCCACCTATTTGCCCGTCGTTGCTGCTCTGTCGATAATTCCATATCTCCTCCTCCTGGCGCTAAAAAAACCAAAATTTGCCCTTCAACTTTCTTTTATCGCAGGATTGGGGGTGCTGGCTGTGCTGATTTGCTGGATGATCGCCATGAAATTGACCAGTGGAACCTATTTATTTCCGATTCTTGGTCGTGGCCTCGATTATTCCCGGTATGGTCTATTCCACGTGGGATCGAGGTTCCCATCCGAGCGATCGCTTGGCAAAATTTTCCTTCAAGGTTTTGTGCTGCTTATTTTTGCCTATATACAGCTTCTGTCCAAGCCACGAACGAAACAGTCGCGACTTTGCTCTGCAGTATTGATCTCGTGTGCGTTATCGATCATCGCGATCAATTACGAGACAAGTGCGGACTCGATTTGGCGCTACAACTTTCCACAATTCTTCACTGCGGTAATCGTTTTTTACGCGGCGTCCGCCGCAATTGTCAGGTATCGGCAATCAAGACTGTCCCGTCTTGCCTTTTACCTTGGCATAGCGTCAATGCTTTCTATGATTTTCTATTACGACATAGCTGGACGGAAGCCAGAGCCGTTTCATGAAATCGCATCGGAGATTATGAATCAGCAGCCTCTAGTCTCAGGCCTAAGTGACCGCGCTCTCACTGGCCCTATCCTGCGGGCTGAGTATCGCAATGTGGAAGCGGCAATTCCTCAAGGGGACGGCGTTTTGGAGCATGTGGCATATTCATTTCTTTTTAATTATCGAAGCCATGACATTCGAATCATGGACTGGGCTGGGGCGTCCGCTCCCCTACCGGGGTGGCCATTTCGTCAGGACTCTTCTCACATAAGGAAGTATCTGGCGCAGAACTCGATCCGATACGTCATATTCGATTATCGCTACGCACTTCAAAATGACGCAGGAATGTGCCAGGACCTTACGGGTCCAAATCGTTTTTCACAGTGGCTCAGGCAGCAACTTTGGATGAACATCTTAGTCGACGATCAACTGAATCAGATGATGCTTCGTTATCGATCAATCTACAATGACGGAAACATTGCAGTGATTGATCTTACTAAACCCGTGCCTGATCATCCGATAGAAGAACAGATTGTGACGATTGATACAGATGTGGACACAGTCTGTTCTGTAATTGCATATCGCTACTTTGCAGTTCATCCTATGTTGCTGGATGTTGTAGGCCAGCGATAGCCTCGGTCGCTAGCATTATTTCGCGAAGGGCGCTGTGCAGAGAGAATACCAATCAGCGGAGTGGCAATTCCATACACGCGACGGCTCTGCGTCATCTAGGGTGTGCACGATCTGCAGCAGATCCCGAGGCGCTGCCTCTCCTGTGAACAGCACGAGGTCAGCGTGCGGCATTATCTGACCTCGTGTCTGTTTGGACTTCATCAGTAATTGATAAGCGTCTCCCGGTGAATCCTGGATGTCAGGTGTAAATCGACCTGTAATACGGTTTAATTGTGAACCCAGCGGAAGGTAATACTCATACAGCCAGCCGCCATTCAACAACGTGGACCTTGTCCTTCGGAAATACCGGGCCCCTGCCCAGTAGTAAGGGATGTAGTTCAGGTCGCCGGTAACAGGCGCATCGGGCAAGCTGAGGATAAGTCCGGTTGAAGCGTTCTGAGATAGCGGCAAAGTTTCTATCTCGGAGATTTGCATGGCAACAGGGCGGATGCGCGCATTTGCCAGCGCCAGGATAGAAAGCGCATAAACAACGGAAAAAATCGCCAGAGTACGCCGAAGCCGCGGCTTCATCCCCGAATAGCCACTTGCAGCTGCCAGGGCTGCTAGCCACGCCAGAATCATAAGTCGCTGTGCAAAATAGTTAGCTCCGTTCATGACCGGAGGCAAGATCGGTATCATAATTAGAAGTAGGATTGAACAAACCAGCAGCAGGTCTGCCGCTTTTGTTTGGCGGCTATGCCAGCGCACCTTTAGACCGTTGTAGGCCAGCGTAATACTAAAGATTAGTAGGACGTAGAGAGAGAGGCGGTATGCAACGACAATCAGTTGGGAACCGGAGAACATTGCGAGTGTACTAAGCTTAGCTAGCCTTAATAGCTCTATTCTGCGGGGGTAGGCTTGCATAATATTTCCCATGACCCGATGTGCGCCGATAAATAGAGAGATATACCCGAAAGTGCTCCAGGCTGCCAGCATGTAGACGATATCCCAACGGAAGCGGTGTCCAGGATAATGAATGTTCTCGCCCGCTAGCTGGGATTGGCGGGCGTCCATCAGAATGCGCCACCCTACGTCTAGTCCGATCAAGATGTAAATAAATAACGTGGGAACTGGGTGGGTGAGCACCATGAGAATTACCAGCATCACAAAACCAATCCAAAGGCGATGACTGCGTTGAGACACGGCGCGATGCCACATCCCCAGGGCCCAGAGAGCCATCCCAATCGCAAGGCAGTAGTTATAGAAACCCATGCCCAGAGGCCAAGTGAGCAGAAGTGGAACCGCGAGCAAAGACAACACATCGCCACACGGGCCCAGTTGCACAGCAAGATATCGAAACCCGAATGCGGTAGTAACGAATATCAGGCAAACGAGTAGTTTGCCGGCCATTACGTAGCCGAAAAAGTGCGCTATGGCGATCAGGAAGTAGTAGTGGAGAGCGTATGGCGGCAGCACATGACGAACGAAGTAGAAACTAGAAAATGTCTTGGAGCCGGAGAGTAGGCTGCCAAGTACAGATGCGTAATATAAATGTAAAGAACCATCTAAAGACGGAAAAAGTGGAAGTGTTAGTACCCAGGCACAGTAGCCCCCTACCAGCAAAACGAATAAAACAAAAAAACCGCTGGTGGTGTCCCTCGGAGCAACAGTGTTCATTGTTTTACCTGGTCAGTTATTTTCAATTTACCCGCTCGGCCCAACATGCACGGAACCCTACCGCGCCCATACGCCTCGCAAAGCGACTCCGGCGGAAGCATGCTTACGTGTGGCTGATAAGCGACGTGCCAGTCATGTCAGCCGGCTGCTGGAGCTTCAGTAGATCGAGCACCGTAGGCGAAATATCGCGCAGCGATCCTCCATTTTTAACTCTGAGCTTCAGACCCATTTCGGTCAAAAGAATGAATGGCACGGGATTGGTAGTGTGCGCGGTATGCGGGCCGCCGCTGACCGGGTCAACCATCATCTCAGCATTGCCATGGTCCGCTGTCACCAGCATCGATCCGCCATGCTGGCGGACTGCTTGATAGATTCGTCCCAGGCACGCGTCTACTGTCTCGACGCCGCGAATCGTCGGCTCCAACTTGCCCGAATGGCCGACCATATCTGCATTCGCGAAGTTCACGACAATAACATCGAACGCAGTATCAGCAACAGCCTTTTTCACAACATCCGCAATTCCTGCAGCACTCATTTCAGGGGCCAAATCGTAAGTGGCGACTTTTTGCGAGGGCACCAGAATTCGGTCTTCTCCGGGAAACGGTTTTTCGATTCCGCCGTTGAAAAAATAAGTGACGTGCGCGTATTTCTCCGTCTCCGCCACGCGCAAATTGCGCAGATTTGCTTGGGCCATCAAATTTGCCAACAGGTTGTCCATCGACTCCGGAGGCACGACAACCGGCAGCGTGAACAGCTTGTCATACTGCGTCATGCAGATGTAACGCAAAGCCTTCGGAACGTTATTGCGCGGAATGGCTGCATCCAGGTCATCGGCACCCGGCAAATCCTGGCTATTCTGAGCGGTCAAGCTGCTGTTGCGCGCCAGCACGCGAGTTATCTGGCGTGCACGGTCCGCGCGAAAATTGAAGCAGATACAAGCGTCTTCATTCGCAATGGTGGCGACGGGCTTTCCCTTGACGTCCGCGCAGGCGAAGGGAATTACGAACTCATCGGTTATGCCGTTGTTGTAAGACTCACGCAGGCGGGCGACAGGATCGCCGTGCAGGCCGCCTTCGGCATGGCCTTTCACCATGGCGTCGAAGGCCTTCAGTTCGCGCTCCCAGCGTCGATCGCGGTCCATCGCGTAATACCGGCCAGAGACGGAGGCAAGCGCGCCCACTCCAAGTTCGCGCATCTGGTGTTGCAATTGCTCCAGATATCCTGCGCCGTTGGTCGGCAAGGTGTCGCGTCCATCGACAAACGCATGAACAAAAACCTGCATCGCTTGCTCCTGCTTTGCCAGCCTCAGCAGCGCGTAGAGGTGTCTCTGGTGGGAATGCACACCGCCATCTGAGACCAGTCCCAGAAGATGTACACGGCGTCCACGCGAAGCGGCGGAACGCATCGCATCCACCAGCACAGGATGACGGAAGAAGCTTCCATCGGCAATCGCTTCGTCGATGCGCGTGATATCCATATGCACCACACGACCCGCGCCGATGTTGAGGTGTCCAACTTCGCTGTTGCCCATCTGTCCGTCCGGCAGGCCAACAAAGTGGTCGGAAGCGCGCAGCAGCGTATTCGGAAATTCGGCCAGCAGACGATCGTAATTCGGCTTGCGTGCCTGCGCAATGGCATTCGCATTGGTCTCCGCGCGATATCCCCAACCGTCGAGGATCGTCAAAACAAGTGGCTTGTTGTTTGCCATGCAATTCCTAAGTTGAATGGTGAAAGATTCACTGAGCACTACAGGCGGACGCCCCACGTCTCGCGTTTGAGACGTGGGTTTGCTGCGCTATTCGCCAAAGTTGACCGACTCGAGCCCGAGGAACTGCGCGGCCTGACCCAGCTCCTCTTCAATCCGCAGAAGCTGGTTGTATTTCGCGATACGGTCCGTCCGCGAAGCCGACCCGGTCTTGATCTGTCCCGCGCCCGTTCCCACCGCCAGATCAGCGATGAATGTATCTTCCGTCTCACCGCTGCGATGCGAAATGATGGAGGTATAACCGTAGCGCCGCGCCAGATCGATCGCATCCAGCGTTTCGCTGACCGTTCCAATCTGGTTCACCTTGATCAAGATGGAGTTAGCCACGCCTTCGTCAATGCCGCGCTGCAGAATCTCCGTGTTGGTCACAAAAACGTCGTCCCCCACAAGCTGCACATGATCGCCGAGCTCACGGGTCAGGTGCGCCCAGCCGTCCCAGTCGTTTTCCGCCAGCCCGTCTTCCAGAGAAACGATGGGGTATTGCCGGATCCAGCTTTCCCAGAAACTCGTCAGCTGTTCGCTGGAGTACTCGCTCTTGTCGGACTTCTTAAACACATACTTATTTTTATCCGCGTCGAAGAATTCGCTGGCCGCGGGATCAAGCGCAAGAAAAATATCCTCTCCCGGTTTGTAGCCAGCCTGTGTGATCGCTTCAAGAATCACTTCGATCGCCTCGGTGTTGGACTTGAGCGATGGAGCGAATCCGCCTTCATCTCCAACGGCCGTGTTGTAGCCCTTCTTTTTCAGCACGCTTTTCAGCGTATGGAAAACCTCGACACCCCAGCGCAGCGCGTCGGAAAAATTCTCCGCACCGGCTGGCATAATCATGAATTCCTGAAAATCAACATTGTTGTCGGCGTGTGCGCCGCCGTTCAAAATATTCATCATCGGCGTTGGCAGCGTACAGGCGTTGACACCGCCCAGATAGCGATAAAGCGGCATACGCAATTCATTCGCAACCGCGCGCGCGGACGCCATCGAGACCGCCAGAATCGCGTTTGCGCCGAGGCGGGCTTTATTTGGCGTGCCATCGAGCGAGATCATCGTCTGGTCGATCAGGCGCTGGTTGCTGGCATCCATGCCGGCCAGCTCAGGGCCCAGCACGCTCTCAATATTTTCGACTGCCTGCAACACGCCCTTGCCAAGGTAATGCTCTTCATCGCCATCGCGCAATTCAACGGCCTCATGCTCGCCGGTGGAGGCTCCGCTTGGCACCGCTGCCCGGCCAATCGCCCCGCTTTGCAGGATCACATCGGCTTCAACGGTAGGATTGCCGCGGGAATCCAGAATTTCGCGCGCATGAATAGAGGCAATTTCGGTCATATCACTCCTGAGAATTTTATGTTGAAGTCTGTCGTTGAGGCGGGGACGGCGATCTACAGAAATCGGATTTCCTCCCGCCGTGTGGATGAAGTGAACTAGCTCTGGCATGCGTTCGACGGTAATTTCCAATCGTTATTTCAAGGTTGAGAAATGCAAATCCGGGCAGGAACTAAATCTGCTCGAAGTAATTTTCTATTGCTCTTGGACACAGCGGAAAGCTGCCAGGACCTGCGCTTTCAGCGCGACATATCCACTGGATGCGTTGGTTACGGGGGCCTTGCTGCCTGCTCGATTGTAACAAAATGCAGCAGAACTACCCTGCTTGCATGGCCGGTCCTGCAGTACGCAAAAATCCGCATTGAGCGATGGCGAGCGGACGCCAACTTGATTTTTTGATCAGTCGCAGTGTGCGATCGAATCACTCGCAGCAGCGAACGCTCTGCCGATAACTACTTCGATACCTGAAGCCAAGCACGCGCGCACACCGCTGAAACGCTCGACTACACTTGAGAAGTGGCGTCTACGCGGCAATTATTGGAGTGGCAAAATGTCTTCTTGACTGACCCTGTAGGTTGACGCAAAACGCCTTCATAGCGTCCAACCAACGGGACACTTTGCATGCTCAAATCGAATAATGAAGAACGATAGGCAAAACAAGAGGTGCGTACCGTGAAATTTCTAGTTGCTACAGGTCTGGCCGCTGTCATGGCGGCAGCTGCATTTGGGCAAAGCGCGAAACCAAGCCCCTATCAAGGCGTTGCACATCCGCCGGACGATGCCATTGTGACCAACGATCTGGGTTCGACAAATTCCGCCCAGGAAAATTCGCCGGACACATCCACTGTGACAGCCAGCCAGCCCACCGCGCACATGGAGACGATGCCGACATCTCCCGCCGATCGGGACTACGCCCAACATCCCGGGCTGGTGAGTCGGCCGCAAGTAGCGCCCGATGACTCGAACACCGATGGTGACATCGTTACCAGCGTTCCCTCTGGACCCAATCAGTTGCCGGAAGGAACCACGCTGACGGTTTCTCTGAACCAGCAGCTTTCAACGGCGACTACGCAGCCAGGTGCGATCTTTAGCGCCCGCGTGATGCAGCCGGTGATGAAGAACAGTCGTATTGTGATCCCAGTTGGCGCGACCGTCACCGGACGCATCACGTCCGTCAGTTCAGGTCGCCGCATCACTGGAGGAGCTTCCATCCGCCTGCGGCCAGACGAAGTTGTTTTACCCGACGGCAAACGTTATTTTCTGCACGCCGAAGTCTACGATTTGGGAAATTACAGCAAGACCAAGCCCGACTCCGAAGGCAATGTAGTGAGCGTGGACCACGGCAAGCGCACGGTTGCGGAAGCTGGCCTGCTGGGTGGCGGAGCAGCAGCAGCCGGTTTTATGATCGCCGGCGGTCCGGCCGCGTTGGTTGTGGGTGGAGCTGCAGCTGGCTACGTTGGAGCACACTGGCTGCTCGAAAGCCATCAAGCAATCCTCCCCAAGAATTCGGAAGTAGTCTTCGGCCTGACGCAACCGATGTCCTTAGTTTCCTTCCGGGAATAATTCTGTACGGACAATTACGATAGTCAAAAGGGTGGTGGGTTTTCCTCACCACCCTTTTCTGCGTTTGGCTGTTCCGAACGGGAATGCCGGTTAGCCGGCGACCATGCAGCAATGGCAGTTCAAGCCTGAGGCGTGTGTTTCAAGGAATGGTAAATCCGAGCGCAAGGCTGACCAGTGCTGCAGATCACAAATAATAGATTCAAATCCTGCGGGTGCTTCCGCACGGCTTCCGCCACCGGATCGCCGTCGAGCGCCACGATAAAATCCGCGGCCGAAGCAGGATTGTTCAGCGCCGAATCCCATAGTTTGTAGTCGCCTTCATTAATCGTCTGGCGCAGTGGAAATCCAATCTGCTGCAACGCGCCAACATGGGCCGAGGTATACATCAACAGCGTCGATTGCGAGGGAAACAGGACCAGCTTGGCCGCCAATGCCCGCTCAAACGAAATGCGGGTGGCGGAATTCACCTTTGCCTCCTGCAATACCAACGGCGTTTTGCGCAGCAGAAAAATATTGCTGGCAACGATCAGCACCAGGGCAAACGCCATGATCGCCCTGCTCCATCTCGGAAACTTTTGCATTGCTGCCCGCACCGCGAAGACTGGAAACAGCGCAAACGCCGGCAGCAGCTCCATGCCATATCGCGTGTTGTAAAAGGAATGGGGAAACCACACCGGCAGAAAAATCGGAACCGACCCGTAGGCCACGGAGTATGCATAGAAGGGAATCGGCATCCAGAACAGCAGCGCGGCAGGCACCGCCCGGCTCCTGTAATGCCAGAGAGCATAGGCCGTCCCCGCCGCCGCCATCGCCAGCAGCCAGCGTCCGCACCGCAGTGGCGCGGCACCCATCTTTGCGGACTTTACATAGTAAAGGAACGCCCACCACAGATGATGCCATCCCGGATAGGGCAGCGATCCAGGTTTTGTCGTGCGTTCGGCAATCGCCAGGGCGGAATACGGCCCTCGCAGAAAATCCAGCGGATCGCCGTAGATGTGCCAGTTGTATCCCAGCCAGATTAGAGGCGCAGCCGCAAGCAGTGCCGTGCAGATTGAGAAGACCCGTGCATTCGTCGCGTCGCGCCACCACCTATGCCGTAGCGTCCAGTACAACACCATCAGCCATGCCAGCGTACCGAGAACCCAGCCATCATAGCGGGTGAAGACGGCGGCGATCAGCACCACGGTCAACTTCCACAGCGCCGCCCGCGCAACTTTCGAATTGGCCCGGCGGACGGCAGACTCGAATGCCGTCAGATGCACAACGCTCCAAACCATCAGCGCAAGAAACAGCGGCTCCGTCATCGCCGTGACGGACATATACAGCAAGCCGGGATTCAGCGCGAACGCGGCAAATACCAGCCCCGCAAGCAGGGGGCGCATCCACCTTCGCGCCAGCCGGTAAAGCCCCGCGCAGGCCAGAACATAGCTGGCCATCGAAGGAAGCGAACCGGCAACCCCGCTCTGCCACCAGCTTGTCCGCTGCACAAACGGCAGAATCAGCAGATGAGGCAACGGCAGCCACACCGAACCGAGCTGGCGCAACCCGGGATTGAGCGAGTCCAGCACCCGGCGCGCAATATGCAGGTGCGCCACTGCATCGCCGTATAGCAAGAGAAGATTATGACGACCACAGAAAACAAGGGAAGCTGTGGCCAGCAAAGTAGCCACCGCCAGGACCAACTGGCTTTCTTCGCGAAGGGGATTCGTGGCGGGTTCAAGCGCCGTCTGCCGGCTGGACTGCGTTCTCGGCTTATTCGACTTCAAGATGCGAAAGCTCCCGGAACTTCGCGAAGCGCTGGTCGATTTCTTTCCGGGTCAGTTGCCGCACGCGTTCTGTGCCGAAGCGCTCGACCGCAAACGATCCCATCACGCCGCCATAAAACATCGCTCGCTTGAAAACCGCTGGCGTCACCTCGGGCTGCGACGCTAGGTAGCCAAAAAAGCCCCCGGCAAAGGAATCGCCCGCGCCGGTCGGATCGATCACCTCCGCAAGCGGCAACGCAGGCGCATGGAAGAACTGGTTCCGCACGTGTTTCGGAAAAGACTGCTCGCCGAAAAATGCTGTTGCGCCATACTCTCCATGCTTCACAATCAATGTCTTTGGGCCCATTTCCATAATGCGTTCGGCGGCTCGCACCAGATTGGTTTCATTGGCCAGCAACTTGGCTTCGCCATCGTTGATCAGCAGCGCGTCCAGGTCGCGCAACACACGCGTAAGGTTCTCCCTGTGGCCGGTGATCCAGTAATTCATGGTGTCGCCGCAAACCATGTGCACGTTCGGCATCTGTTTGCGGACCTGTTGCTGCAACCTCGGATCGATGTTCGCGAGAAAAAGAAATTCGCTATCGCGGTAAGCCTCAGGAATCTTCGGCTGGAAACTCTCGAACACGTTCAAGTCCGTCCTCAGCGTGTGCGCTTCGTTCAGATTCTCCAGATACTCCCCGGTCCAGTGGAAGCACTTGCCGCCGGTCCTCTCAATCCCCTGGATATCGATTCCGCGCGAATGAAATACCGCTTCATGATCCGCGGTAAAGTCGTCGCCGACTACGCCAATCACGCGAACAGGCGTGAAGAAGCTGGCGGCAAGCGCGAAATGGGTGGCCGCGCCGCCCAGGCAGCGATCAACGGTGCCATGCGGCGTGCGAATACTATCGAATGCAACAGAACCAACGACGAGAATCGACATAAATGCGGATGCTTTCCTGGTTTTATTTTGTTGTTTGATGCTTGGTGCTTATTCGCCCGGTTGCAAATATTTGTCCAGCAGCAAGCGTAATTTCTGCCGCGTTGCCCGCGAAACAACAGATGGCTGTGTAAGAATCGCATCTTTCAAAGCAGACTGGCAGCGGCAGTTCCGCTTCGCCGGCAGTGCCGTCACGGCCGCATCCAGCACCTTCAGGGCCGCCGCGTTGTTCTGGTTCAGCACAGCCACAATCTGGTCCGTGGTCACGGAATCATGCCCGGGATGCCAGCAATCATAATCCGTCACCATAGCGAGCGTGCCGTAGCAAATCTCCGCCTCACGCGCCAACTTCGCTTCCTGCAGGTTCGTCATCCCAATCACGTCTGCGCCCCAGGAGCGGTACAGGTTCGACTCCGCGCGCGTCGAAAACTGCGGACCCTCCATGCAGACATAGGTTCCGCCGCGACTCGCCTTCACATCTTTGCTGCCGCACGCAGCCATCATCGCGTTGCCAATCTCCGGGCAGACAGGATCGGCCATCGAAACATGCGCCACAATGTCAGGCCCGAAAAACGTGCTGCGCCGCGCATACGTTCTGTCGATGAACTGGTCCGGCACGACAAATGTTCCCGGCTGATGTTCCTCTTTCAGCGATCCCACTGCGGAAATCGACAGAATCGCGTTCACGCCCAACTGCTTCATGGCGTAAATATTAGCTCGGAAGTTGATATCGGAGGGCAGAATGCCATGGCCACGTCCATGGCGAGCGAGAAACGCCACCTTGCGCCCACCGAGGTCTCCCAGGGTCAACCAGTCAGAGGGCTCGCCAAATGGAGTGCTGATCTGTTCCTCACGAACATTCGTGAATCCGGGCATGTGATACAAACCACTGCCGCCGATAATGCCAATCTCTGCGCGAAACATCTGTGTGGTGTGCTCCTTCGTTCTCGCTATTCATCTGCCCGGCGGGTCGTCAACGGGCAACTGGATCGATTGACCCACAAAGTGGTTAGTATACCGGCGTTACTGCGCGACGGATAGCGGGCGGAAATGTAGCGGATGCTCCACATCTCGATTTCGAGATGCGGGTTGCTTTACAGACGATTTCAGCAGCGCGTGATTTGCAAATAACCAGTGCCGCAGCCCTGCGGTCAATTCCCTCTGCGGCGTTTCCAACCGAACCTCCACGCTTCCGGAACTATCCACAATGCTGCCCATCATCACCAGTTGTAGCTTGCGCGCCAGCTCCAATGGAAAGCTCTCGCTGATAAAAACCGTCCGTCCGGAGACGACGATAAGGACTGGCCCCTCCGTTGTGTCCCAGATGCGGGTGGAAATGCCCGTGTCCCCGTCCGCCTCGCCGCTGTCTGGCTGCGCAACAGCAGCGTCGTATTTGCGCGGAATTTCCCGCGCGTACACGCCGGCAAATGCCCGCGCAGCCTCGGGAGTCGCCCATCGCGAAAGATATAAAAGCGCCAGCGAAGCCGTTGAATTCTGATCGGCATCCTTCTCCGCCGTCTTGCTCTGCGCGGTGTAATAGATCCCGCCCCGCCATGCTGGGGCAGGTGTGTTCGCTACCGCCGCACCGCCGAAGAGTTCCGCCATGACCTGCACATCGAATTCGCCCAACACGCCAATGTCATACGGTCGGTACTGTGCGTCAATCAGCGGATGAATATCAGGCATGCGCAGCAGCGGAACCGCGCCGTGTTCGAGATAAATTTTCGGCGTCATAATCTCATACGTCGAAGACGGCGGATGGTCGAGCATCCCGGCAAATGCAGCCTGCTTGCCCTTGGCCGCCAGCACGGCCCGCAGAAAATTCAGGCCGCTTTCATACGGAAACAGCAGCGATCGCTGCAACAGCAGGGGAGCATTCGCCAGCGTTGGCGAATCGGAGTTGTCGCTCATTGCCTGGTTCATCTTGTCCGCCAGCTCGGGCGATGTCAGCAGATCTTTTCCTGTGGGAGCCAGCGCGTAAGCGATAAAGGTCGCCATCGCCTGCCCTTCGACAACGGCGTCGCGGACCGTATCCTGCTCGTCGGTGGCAATGTGCGCGTTGTCCTCTTTTACATCCTTCGCAACCGAAAGATCGCTCTGCTGGCCCCATTTTTCCAGATGAATATGCTGGTCCTGCAGCGCATGAGTCAGCTCGTGTGCCAGCACCGGCTTCTGCTCCTCCGGCGGAATCCAGTCCAGCAGGTTTACGGTATTCGTCTTGTCGTTGTAATATCCCGCGATCTGCTCGCGAAGCAGTTGAATCAAAAAAGGCTGTAGTTGAAAATCCCGATCGAGCAGGCCGAACTTCTTCAGCACCAGTTCGCTCTGCTGCAGACGCCTGGCGTCGCGCTCATTATGCAGCTGTTGCATCAGGTAATGTTCGACTTCATCGCGCGTGACCAGTTGGCGCTTCACAGAATGCAAAATCGGCAGCCCAGTCTCGTTGCTGTCGAATGCGAGAATCGCGTCAACGGAGCCAAAGAGTTCCTTTGCCTGTTCCGGCGTAATGCGCGTCGGCTGCGTGTCGGAACTGGATGGCGCACTCTTGGTTGGCGGCGCAGATGGCTGCTGTGGGTGCGCCGATTGGGTTCGCGCCGACAGCGGAAGCAGAACCGCCAGAGCGCAAACTATCAGCCGTTTTTCAATTCTCACGCAATTTCTCCATAGAAACCGAATCTGGGTGCCCCGCGTTTCGCTTATGAGACGTGGGATGGAACCGGCTCAATCGAGAAAGCCTGTCATCCCGAAACGCGGCGAAGTGGAAGGACCTGCGGTTCCATTCCATCGCTCAAGCCGGGCTTCTCTCTCCGCCACCGTATAATTTTGAGTGTACGTTGCGCGAACCTGCACAGCCCTGCCATGAGCGATTCCATACCCAGTATCGAAACCACGTCGAGTATCGAAGACGGCGCGCCGGTTCAACCCGATACAGCCTTGGCATCCTCGCTGGGTAGTTCCTCGCCCCCGCTCACGGCATATCGCGGCTCCCAGACCGCGAAAGTTTTTTCAAGCACCCGCGAAGAACTCGCTGCGCTCCTGGCCCGGACTGGAGTCTACGATCTTGGTTGGCGAAGTTTTCTCCGGTGTTCCGGTAGAGATCGCGTGCGATGGCTCAACGGCATGGTCACAAACTCCGTTAAGGATCTTGGAGAGAATGTCGGCTGCTACGCATTTGTGCTGAATGCCCAGGGCCGTATTCAGGGCGATTTGAACATCTATCATCTAGCTCAAGAACCGGAGGCTTTATGGCTCCAGACCGACCGCGCGCAAATCGAGCCACTCCAGGCATTTGTTCGTCGGTACATCATCATGGATCAGGTCATTCTCGACCCGTTGGATACCTGGACCGCGATTGGGATCGCGGGACCTGGCGCCGCGGACAAAATAGCCGCATTGGGTTTGCCGGCTGCGGAACTGTTGCCCATCCATCTTACGGAAGCTACCTGGCGCGGCAATTCCGTCACCGTTGCGGCCGTTTACAGTCCGCGCGTACCGCGTTATGAAATCTGGATTGAGTCGAAGGCCGTGCTTAATGTATGGATGGCTCTGATCGATGCAGGTGCCGTTCCTTGCGGGGCCAGCGCGGTCGAGCAGTTGCGAATCCTCGAAGGAACGCCCGCCTATGGCGTCGATATTGCCGATCGCACTTTGCCGCAGGAGACCAACCAGATGCGCGCGCTGCATTTCACCAAGGGCTGCTATCTGGGCCAGGAAATTGTGGAGCGCATTCGCTCCCGCGGAAATGTCCATCGCACGCTCAGCGGTTTTCTTCTGGAGGGCGATCCACCAACGGAGAAAACTTCCATACTGATAGACGGTAAAACCGTAGGTGAACTCACCAGCGTGGCCCACATCTCCATTCCTGCCATCGGTGAACGCGTGCTCGCGCTGGGCCACATAAAGCGCGAAGCGCTGGAGTCGAAACAAGCCTTGACTGCGGCGGGAAATGAAGTGACGCCATGTACGCTGCCGTTTGACTTCACCAGTATCGCAGTCCAGCCTTGAAGTAGCCGCGCCGTGGCCCAAAGCAAATTTTGTAAGAAGGAAATGAGTCTCTTATGCCAGAAAAAGAACCGCAAGTCACGTTTACCGATCGCCGCAAAATCTCATCTGACGGAGAAATTCGTCCTGAAGCTGTCGCGGAGGAAGAAGCGAATCGCCGCCAGGAGGAACAGCGTGAAGCCGCAAGAAAGGTCGCGCAACCTGCCGCCTCTCCTGCCGCAGAGTCGGCGGAAAAGGCGTCCGGCAATTCCAGCGCACCGCCGGCTTCCGCTCGCGAGAACGAGGGCAATCGTGGCAGCGGAGCACCGGACGAGTCCGTTTCCGACGAGTCCATCCCTGACGGCCCGACGGCGCAGGAAACCGCGGAGTCCCATGCCGCATACCAGCAAACTACGCAACAGCTCGACGATTTGCTGCGGGCCAAAGCACCCGAGTCCAATCAGCTAGGGCCAGTAGCCTTCGAGCATCTGGTGCAGTCCATGTACATGACGGCCATGATGGGCCTCGGAGCGGGCACGCAGCCCGGAGAAAAACCGCGCATCGATCTGATGGGCGCCCGTCAGACAATCGATTTACTGGGCGTGCTGGGAGAAAAAACCAAAGGCAATCTCACCGCCGATGAGCAGCGCCTGCTCGAGAGCGCGCTGTTCGAGCTGCGCATGATGTTTCTCGAAATCACCAACGCCATCGCACGCAACGCCGCCAATCCAGCGCAAGCGCAGCAGCAAAAAAGAAAGTAAGCAGCCGGTGTCCCACATCTCGATTTTGAGATATGGGTCTTTCTATCGCGAACGTGCAAATGGACTGGGCAGGCCATAGCCACCATGCAGGCAGAAATCCTATTTCTAGGCAGCGGCACTTCGATGGGCGTCCCGACGCTGGGATGCGGCTGCCGCGTCTGCACCTCCAGCGACCCCCGAGATCGTCGCACGCGCCCTTCAGTGGCCATCCTGTTCCGCGACAGCGGCCATGAACGCTGTGTCCTGATCGACTCCGGCCCGGATTTCCGTCAGCAGGCGCTACGTGAAAACATCCGCAGCATCGATGCCGTTCTCTACACTCACGCCCACGCCGACCACATCCTCGGCCTGGATGATCTGCGTCCTCTCAGCTTCAAGAGTGCCGATAAAATTCCGCTGTACGCCGACCGGACTACAGCGGACGTGTTGCGGAACATTTTCAACTACACGTTTTCCGCCGCCAGCAATTATCCCCACAAGGCCCGCGTCGCGTTGCTTCCGCTGGAGGCACGCACACATCTGTTCGGCGCGGACTTTATCACTGTCCCGTTGCTGCATGGCGATCTTGAAACGGTCGGCTTCCGTTTCGGCAACGCTGCCTATCTGACGGACATGAGCGATATCCCCGACTCAAGTTTTGCGTTGCTTAAAAATCTGGACGTGCTGGTTCTCGACGCCTTGCGCCGCACGCCGCATCCTAGCCACTCGAACCTTGAAACATCCTTGAACTTCGTCCAGAAAATTCGTCCGCGCCGCGCCTGGTTCACCCACATGTCGCACGACCTGGGCCATGTGGAAACTGAAAATGAACTACCCCCAAACGTGCGCCTCGCCTATGACGGCCTGCGCATTTCCTTCGAGCTATAGCGAATGCAGGTTTTTCATTCCATCGACGAGGTCCCGGCAAACTACGGCCCCTCCGTCGTCACGATAGGAAATTTCGACGGCGTACATCGCGGGCACCGCGCGGTCATCGCGGAGGTCATCGCGCGCGCGCGTGCCCTCCACGCACACTCCGTCGCGGTCACCTTCGATCCTCATCCAGTACGCGTGTTGCGCCCGGAGGTGCCGCTCCGGCTCATCACGCAACTCGACCGGAAGCTGGCGCTGCTGGAGGAAACGGGCATCGACGCGGTTCTCGTCCTGCCGTTTACGCATACGCTTTCGCGTTTGACTGCTAAGGAATTCACTCACAAAATCCTTTCCGGCGCGCTCGGAGCCGTGGAAGTTCAGGAAGGCGAGAATTTTCGTTTCGGCGCCGATGCCAAGGCCGACGTCAACGAACTGGCATCCCTGGGAAGGGAATTGGGATTCGATGCCCGGGTGCATCGGCCCACCTTTTGGCGGGGAACTGAAGTCTCAAGCAGTCGTGTCCGTGCCGCGATCACTGCAGGGGATATGCGTGCCGCGCGCCAGCTTCTCGGCCGTCCCTTTGAAATTCAATCCACGCCTGCGCCGGGGCGCGGATACGGCTCGCGCTATACGGTTCCCACCATCAACCTTGCGCCGTATCGAGAACTGATTCCGGCGAACGGCGTCTATATTTCATGCGTTGGAGTGGACGGCGAAACGTTTCAGGCAGTCACGAATGTTGGCAACCGGCCTACGTTTGGCGAGGAATCCTTTGCCATTGAAAGTCACATCTTCAACTTTCATCCCATCGCATTGGAGCAGGAAACTCCGCTGCGGCTGATCTTTCTCGACCGCCTCCGTGCCGAAAAGGAGTGGTCTTCCCCGGAGGCGTTGAAGGAACAAATCGGGCGCGATATCGTTCGGGCCTGCCATTATTTCAGCCTGTATCGCGCTGTATCGGAGACGGAAAGTGCGATGCCTCAGCGGGACATGATCCGTGAACGTGAAATGTCGTCCTGAGCGAAGAATCTCGCTCAGGACGACAATTTGTGCATTGCATTGCTTACGCCGCGCTGCGGGCTTCTTCGTTGACGGACTCTGAGATCTCTGTAAGCTTCTCATCGCAGGCTTTCTCTTCGGAAAGCGTCTTTTCCAGCAAACTCACCATCTCCTGCTTTCCCAGCAACTCCGCCAAGGCGCGCACGGTGCCATAGCCGGCTATTTCGTAGTGCTCCACCCGCTGCGCCGCGGAGATCAGGCCCGCATCCCGGACCGCTCCCTTTTCGACTTCCGTAATCATTTCGGAGCCCTCTTCCAGCACGCCTTTCATGCCTTCGCAGGTTTTGCCGGTTCCGCGCTTGCCCAACATTTCAAAAATCTTTTCCAGGCGCTCCACGTGACCTTTGGTTTCCGCCAGGTGACTTTGAAACGCCTGGCTCAACTCGGGTGTAGAAGAGGCCCTTACCATCTTCGGCAATGCTTTTGTGATCTGTTTTTCTGCGGAATACAAGTCCCTTAATTCATCTAGAAAAAGATCTTCGATCGATTCGACACTCATGACACATTACCTCGCACTGCGGGAATTTACTGCCTTCCCACGTAAGATGCAATTTGAAGGTTGCGGGAATAGGATCCAGGCCGATCTCCTTTTGATGGAGAGCACCGGCTCAACAGAAGGTGTCTTCGTGATCGAAGCGAGCGGCTGGCCGGATTTATCCAAACCTGGGTACCCCACATCTCGACTTTGAGATGTGGGGTACCCAGACCTGATAGACGAGTTGAGAAAGCGCCCCCCTCACTTGCGGAAGGCGGTGCCCAGCGCTTTCTCAAAATGAGATTCGATAATCCTGTAGCATTCGCAGCAGCCCTCTTCCAGGCCTTTCGTATCCAGCACCGTCAAGACGCCCCGCTCGTAGCGGATCAGACCCGCATTTTTCAAAGTGCTGGCGGCGATGGAAATGCTGGGTCGGTGCACTCCCAGCATGTACGCGAGAAATTCCTGCCGCATCGGGAAGGAGTCACCCATCACGCGGTTATGGGTCATCTTCAGCCAGCGGCAGAGTCGTGCATTGACATGGTGGATTCGGTTGCAGGCAGCGGTGACCGCCGTCAGCGTAAGGTACGCATCGACATAATTCGCAATTCTGGTGTTCACTTCGGAACCATCATCCACAACCATTTCCATAAAAACCTGGCGCTTCATGCGGAGCGCATGTCCGGGCACTTGCACGAAGCTGGAAACCGAGGAGGTCTTTTGTCGCAGCCACGCCTGAATTCCGATAAACCCCTCGCGTCCGATAATCCCGGTCTCGACCGTAGACCCATCGCTCATCGTTTGAACAATGGAGGCAACTGAATCGACTGGGAAATAGATGTAAGAAATTGTCTGCTCGGGTTCTGTCAGCGATTGCTTGAGCTTCAATTCCACGCGTTCAAGGTGCGGTTCCAGGCGGCTCCGCTTCACTTTAGAGAGAGAGGCCAATAGTAAATTCACGAAAATGTCCCTCTCCATCTTCAGAGAGACATCAGGAAATTGAGGGGAGCGCAGGAGGGGAAAAACCTGATCTGCGAAATTCAGGACCCGAACATCGACAGCCTAATGGCGCTCTGAAGCTTATGCCGCAAGTCTCATGGTTCTGAGTGCTCCTGTATGTACGGTACCTTACATACATTCACGCTATTCCGTTTTGGTGCTTCCGGCGGATATATTTTGGTTTATTTGCAGGGTGAACAATCTGCGCTCTCGCCGTCGGGTAAGCGATCGCGAGGGCGGGATTCGGCAGAAGGAGGGGCACACGGCTCTCCAGACGCATCCAAATAATCGAGGGTGATCCGGCGAAGCTGGGCAGGCTGCGTGCAAGGCCGGTGATGAAAGGAGGAGGAAATGATGGAAAATGCAATTGTGGCGGCTCTTCCTCCAGCCGAGCGTGAACGGCTATTGCCGTTTCTGGATACCGTTCATTTGGAAATCAACGATTCTCTCATTGATCCGGACCAGCCGATCGAGTTCGTCTACTTCCCGCTGAACATGGTTGCCTCCATCCAGGCAATCCATGCTGGCACGACGGAGACCGGGATCATTGGTTATGAGGGATGCGTGGGCGTACCTGTCTGGTTGCGCCAGCAGTCGACCCCTACGCGAACGTTCGTCCAGGGAGCAGGCAGCGCGCTTCGCATGCCTGCAGATGTTTTTCGCCGCGAGATTGGGCGCACATCTTCGCCGCTGAACGGCTTGATGGCCGACTACACCCACTCCCTCTTGAACATGACCTCCTACACGGCGGTCTGCCACGACGCGCATCCCTTGCAGGCCAGGCTCTGCCGATGGCTCAAGATGATGCACAACCGAATCCGCAAGCATGAATTTGTGATGAAGCAGGAATTTCTGGCCTATATGCTGGGGGCGTCGCGCCCAACTGTCTCATTGGCAGCCAATGCACTCCAGGAACTGGGCTGGATTCGATACCGCCGCGCGCAAATGGAAATCCTAAAGCCCGAAGCGCTGGAACAGGGCGCGTGCCCATGCCTGAATCTGATCGAGTCGCTGTTCCATCCAAAGCGTCACCTGACGACTACTCAGGATTATCCAAGCGCTTAAAGATGTAGGATCCTAGGCAAGAAAGCGGGTCGGAAGTTCCTCAAGCTGACAAGCTGGCGGAACCGTCCACACCGGCCGAACCATCCATGGGGATAAATCCGGTAAGGCGGTGAACCGCCTTCACCAGTGCTACTGGACCTTCCAGCCCTTCGATCGTGGCGTCAAACATGGAAAAATTAACAGGCATCAAATCCGGTCCCAGCATCAGCAGCAACTTCGATCCCGGGCAGCGACGGCGGAGTTGCGTTCCAATCTCCGCGACATCCTGGGGATAGAGCGTATGGCTGAAGACCACCAGTGGATATTTTTGGACGCCGTCGTTGACGATGTTTTTGGCGTCCCAGGGAGCCACGGACCGCACAACAAAACCAGCCCGCCGGAGAACTTCGTCCGTGTACAGGCGCATGATCTGGTCACGCCCGATCAGTAAAATTTCAACCGCCGCCGAATGATCGGTCCCCGTCAATTTTTTTAGCGGTGCGACATGATGATTCTGAACTTGAGAAAGACCATCCATGATTTTCTCCGTAGTGCTAGCGCGCCGCTTTCTATGGAGTTCGTAGACACTGCCACGCCGCGTCTCGGGGGAAACTGGGCTTGGTTCGTCAACGTACTTTAAGCATCGCTCGACGAGCCGTGTTGCTTCTGTCATGTAACGAACATTGCGCGCACAATTTGCGCGTAGTTTTGCACAGTTGGAACCGCGGTGCGTCCAAAAAACTGGGTGCCCCATGCCTCGATTTGAGACATGGATTCTCTCACAATCTCAAAAGGTCTTTAGGCCTTATTCAAGGGGGTAATTTCAGCTATTTTCCAGCCGCCAAGCTGGCGGCTGCAATCGGCAGGACGGGCGCGGGGGTAGGTTCCTCGCCGGGAAAAGATTCGTTCGGGTGCTGGGCAATGGCGACGCGCATAAAGCTCATCCAGATAGGGAGTGCTGCGCGCGCCCCGGTTTCTTTCTCTCCCAGGCTTTGACGGTCGTCGTAGCCGACCCAGACGCCGCAGGTTACGGAGGGCGAAAAGCCCAGGAACCACGCATCCGTAAAGTCGCTGGTGGTGCCTGTTTTTCCGCCCAGCGGATGATGCAGCTGGCTGGCCGCTGCTCCAGTGCCCTGATGAATGACGGCTTCCAGCAATTGCATCATCTCTCGTGTGGTTTTCGTGTCGGTCGAGACGTGAAGGTCGGGTGCGTCTTCCCACAGCACTTCGCCATCTGCTGTGGTCACTTTATGGACGAAATGCGGAGTAAGGCGGATGCCGTCGTTCGGAAAGCTGCTGTACGCGGCCACCTGCTCGTAAAGGCTGACTTCCGCCGCGCCCAGCGCAATCGGCAGAAAGGCCGGAATCTGCGTGCTGACGCCAAAACGATGCGCAGTGGCAATCACGTGGCGAATCCCGACGCGATCGGCCACCTTCAGCGCCGGAATGTTCAGCGACTCAGCAAAGGCGCGCAGCAGGGTGACGTTGCCGGTGAAGCGCTTCTCATAATCATGCGGCGTGTAAGGCCCCGATGCGGTGTGAAAAGTCACCGGAGTGTCGAGCACCGTGCTGTCGGGCTTCTCGCCGGCCTCCATCGCCGCGGTGTAGACATACGCCTTGAAGGAGGAACCGGTCTGCCGCTGCGCCTGGGTGGCGCGGTCATATTGGGAAAGGTTGAAGTCGCGCCCGCCCACCATGGCAAGGACATCGCCGCTGGCGTTGTCGACCGCCATCAAAGAAGCCTGGGCGCCGGTGTCCTGTTCGAGAGTAGCGTGTAAAAAATTGCAACATGCTGTCACACCGGCAACATGTTGTCCATCTGACAATATGTTGTCGATTCGCACGTAAACAATGTCGCCGACGCGAAGAAAATCCGATGCCAGTTTGTTCTTCGTCCAAGCCCAATCCTCAGGGGCTAGGATGGCGCTTCGGTTTCCACCGACTTTGACAGTGATTTCATACGGTAGCACCTCCGTCACGACACCGTGCAGATAAGTTCCGGGAGCGGAATCGGTGTTCCAGTCCGGGTGATGGAAGGCGTCGATGGAGCTGCCCGCCGCAATGACATTCAGCAGTCCGCCATGCCAGCCGCGACGGCGCTCATAGGCGGCAAGCCCGTCCAGGACCGCTTGGTTTGCGGCTCGCTGTAGCGGCAGGTCGAGCGTCGTATAGACCCGCAGGCCGGACTGATGGACCATCTCCGAACCGAATCTCCGGTCCAACTCCTGGCGCACCTCCTCGACAAACCACGGAGCCGCGGTATTCGGAGGTGCTTCAATCTGCAACCCTAGCGGGCTCAACTTTGCGTCGGAGGCTTGCTGGGCAGTGATGATGCCATCTTCCAGCATGGAGTTGAGGACAAGATTGCGGCGTTCCAGCGCTCGCGCCGGATGTGTCACCGGCGAATAGTAGGAGGGCCCGCGCGGCAGCGCTGCCAGCATGGCGGCTTCCGGCAACGTCAAATCGCGCGCGTGTTTGCTGAAGTAATATTCCGATCCCGCTTCAAATCCATAAACGCCCTGACCCAGATAAATCTGGTTGGCGTACAGGGTAAAAATCTGTTCCTTGGTAAAGTTTCGCTCAATCTGGATCGAGAGCAGCACCTCCTGCAGCTTGCGTCGGAAGGAGCGTTCTGGGGACAGAAAAAGATTTCTCGCCAGCTGCATGGTCAGCGTCGATGCGCCTTGCGCGCGCCGGTCGGAGGTGAGATCGCGATACGCGGCGCCCGCCACGCGGAATACGTTGACGCCCCAGTGGCTCTCAAAATTCTTGTCTTCGATGGAGATGACAGCATTTCGCAACACGGGCGGGATGTCGTCATAGCCGACGACAATGCGGCGCTCCAGCGCGAACGATCCAATCTCCGCTTCGTGCGCGTCGTAGAGGACCGTGGTGGTGTTGGGCCGGTAGCGTTCCAGTTCCTGAATCTGGGGAAGATCAACGGTGTAGATGAGCAGCAGGCCGCCGAGTGAGCCGAACATTGCCGCGAGAATAGCGAGGATGATGAAGGCGGCGGAGCCGGCGAGCTTCTTGCGCCGCCGGGAAGGGGGGCGAAAATTGGTCCGTGTTTGCCCGCTGCGCGTGGTGAGGAACGGTTTGTGCTCTGGGGCAGTAGAGGTCAAGGATAATCCCAATGCGGCGCGGCACGGAGCAACGCCGACGTACTTATCCTAACGGGAGATTACTTTCTATCAATGACAAACTTTACAGCTTGTCATTCCGAAGGATCTGCGGTTTTCTGCAAACAGCGAGATCCTTCGCTTTGTTATGGATATCCATTGTATTAATGCTTTGCTATGCGTCGATTGTGAGGCGAGTTATGCAGCCTTGTTCTGCTTCAGCAAGTCCAGCGCCTTGTTTAGCTGATCGTCGGGCTGAGAGGCGGGAGCCGGTTTGGCTGAAGGTGTAGTTTTTGGCGCGGTCGGCGTGGTTACGGTACCGGCGCTTACGGGCGGAGCAACCAACCCGAACCCGTTATTCTCCGCAACAAAGACACTTGGCACGACTGCATTATCCTGAATCACGCTTCCATTTGGCGTGCGATATTTTGCGACGGAAAGAAACAACACAGCGCCGTCCGGCAGGGGAATTTGCTTCTGCACGGAACCTGAGCCGAAGGTGCGATCGCCTACCAACTGGGCGCGATTGTTGTCCTTGAGGGCAGCCGCAACGATCTCGGCGGGTCCGGCAGTGCCGTGGTTGATCAGAATCATCAATGGAGCATCCGTCGCGAAGTTTTCCGGATCGGCGGTCCAGGTCTGTTTCGGATATTTCTGGCCTTCGAGCGTGGCGATCGTGCCCGACTTGAGAAACGCATTCGTCAGGCGGACCGCGGAATCCATATCTCCGTCGGCAACATCGCGGAGATCGAGCAGGATTTTCTGTTTCCCATTTTTCTCCGCCTGATTGACTCGTGCCAGGACCTCATCGACCCGCTGCTTCTGAAGGTCATAGGGCTTCAGGTACAAGATGCTGCTGTTTTCGTACTCATCCGTATGCAGCGCGGGATACTCGGCCATGGTGCGGGTGAGCGTCATCTTGTCGGGCGTGGCGCTGGTTGGCTCGATGACAGAGAAGCTGATAGTTGAGCCAGGCTCGCCGTCGAGCGCCAACTGGATCATCTGCAACGGCATGACGCGCGTGCCTCGATCGCCGATGGTCTCGATGACATCGCCATCTACGATGCCGGCCTTATCGGCGGGGCTGCCGGGAATCACCGAAATGACGGTGGCGTATCCATAACGCTTGGAGATGTCGACGCCTATCTGGGCTGTGCTCTCATTCGCGTGCGCCTGATAGGCCTTGAATTCAGCGGGTGTCAGATAGCCGGATTCCGGATCGAGCCCTTCAAGCAGGCCGTGCAAAGCTCCGGCGGTGACGTCGGGAATGTTCGGCGTCACGACGTAATCGTTTTGAATGTGCTGCAGAACTTCGCTATAGACTTCGATCTGTTGATAGGCGCTGGAATCGGTGCCGGCGCGAACGCCGCCCGGCAGGATGCCGCCCATAAACACGAACACAATCAACAGCACGGAAATTGCGAGAAGGGAGAGCTTCAGGGCCTTGGGCATACGGGTATAAAGGAGCGCGGCCCAGCCAGGCAGCCACTGGCAACAGTGTACAGCTTTCGATGCCGCGGATGAACCCGCGTCGAGGCCAGGGTACAGATATATAGTCACTTTTCTTTATGAAACAGGAGGCGTATTCTCTCGTTTGTAAGGAATCAGCACGCATCCGAAGGACGGAACATGACAACTGTCTGCTCACTTCCAGCAATGTATTCCTGTGGACACCAGCTAGAGGACACAGACGGCGCGCTTGGGTTACTGGAATCTCCGTGCCAGGCATCTTCCGACCGCGAGCGGCTGCAAAAACATATGGTCGAGGATGGCTACCTGTTTCTACGTGGTTGCCTGAACAAGGACGAAGTGCTGGCCGCCAGGCGCCATATCCTTGAACAGTTGGCAGCCGCGGGACAGCTCGATCCGTCTGCGCCCTTAATGACCGGCACACCGAAGCCCGAAACGAAGCTGTTCTTCCATCCAGAACTGGCCCAGAAAAATAATCCTCCCCTGCAGCATCTGCTCTACCATCCGCAGGGAAATTTAATGCGCTTTTTCTCGTCGTTTTTGAACGGGGAGATTCGCCATTTTGACTTTACCTGGCTTCGTTGCATTTCCCCTGGTCACGCTACTCCCAGCCACTGCGACATTGTGTATATGGGACGCGGAACCCGCAAGCTTTATACAGCTTGGGTGCCGTTGGGGGACCTTGATTTCGAAATGGGCGGCCTGATGGTGCTGGAAGGCAGCCACAAGAACCTGCGGCTACAGAAGACATACGGACAACGGGATGTAGACAGCTATTGTTCCAATCGACCAGAGGACTCCGCCCGAACGGCGAATGGGTTGAATGGCTGGCTATCGAGAAACCCCAACCTAATACGACACAGCCTGGGAGGCCGCTGGCTCACGGCAGAATACGGTGTCGGCGATGTCGTCGTTTTTTGTATGGACCTGGTCCATGGAGGAATCGACAATAGTTCGAATCTAATTCGGATTTCCTCTGACTCCAGATATCAACTGGCAAGCGAATCTGTGGATGACCGCTGGATTGGCGAAAATCCACTCGGCAACAGCGCGGCGGGCAAGCGTGGACGCATTTGCTAGAGCTTGTTCGCTCCGGATGTACAGAGAACCCACATCTCAGAAGCGAGACTCGTCGGCAGGCTCATGGCGGCCTATGAACACCCTGCCGCGAATTCGATGTCATATCCATGGCGATACGCGCGGGACGGACAGGCGAGTAAAAGCGATTTTTTGCGAAATTGGTGGCATATTCTCTGCTTGTAAGGGATTTACGTTCCAAAGGATGGCCAAATGACAACCACCTACTTACTTCCCGCGCTGTACTCTGGCGGACACAAACTTGATGAGGAGGAGACGGCGCTCGGGCTGTTGGAGTCCCCCTGCGATGCCCACACCGATAGCGCCCAGCTGCGACGCCATATGGCAGAGGACGGCTATCTGTTTCTGCGGGGATGCCTGGACGCAGACGAAGTGCTGACCGCGCGGCGTCATATCCTTACCAAATTGTCAGTCGAGGGGCAGCTTGATCCGTCGGCGCCATTGATGGAGGGCAAGCCCAAGCCGGAAGCTAAACTACAGTTCCGCGCCGATCTTGCCCAGAAGGACAATCTTCCGTTGCAGCACCTGCTCTATCATCCGCAGGGAAATCTCATGCGGTTTTTCTCGTCATTTTTGGATGGGGAAGTGCGCCATTTCGATTACACCTGGCTTCGCTGCGTGTCGCCTGGACCGTCTACGCCCAGCCACTGCGACGTGGTGTACATGGGGCGCGGGACACGCAAGCTCTACACGGCCTGGGTTCCGCTGGGCGATGCGGATTTCGAAATGGGCGGCCTGATGATCTTAGAAGGAAGCCACAGGAACGAGCGGCTGCAAAATACGTACGGCAAGCGGGATGTGGACGTATATTGCTCGAACCGCGAAGAGGACAAGGCGCGCACAGCGTTCGGCTCGAATGGAGCGTTTTCTCCAAATGCGAACAAGGTTCGGCACAGCCTGGGAGGTCGCTGGCTCTCAGCGGAATACCATGTCGGCGACGTGGTTGTGTTTGGGATGAATCTGGTCCACGGAGGGCTCGACAACTGTTCGGACCGGCTACGGATTTCTTCCGACTCCCGATATCAGCTGGCGAGCGAACCTGTGGATGAGCGCTGGGTGGGGGAGAATCCTCCTGCGCATGGACCGGCGGGTAAGCGTGGGCTGATTTGCTAAGCAGAATGAGTGCAGTGCGGGGATTCGAAGTTCGAAAGTGGTATCCGGATGCCACTTTTGAGTACTTGGATACCACAATGTGGTATCGAGATACCACTATTCGGGCGTTTGTACCACATTTAGGGCAGTGCTGAAATGCGCAAAAAACGTGTTTTTTTGTGTTTAATCAGGCCGGAAAAATCTTCAGGCGCATTGGGTGGCTATTCCATTGTAGCGATTTGGGGCAGGTGATTGTGACACGCATTTTTTACTCCGGTGTACAGAGAAACCACATCTCAAAGTCGAGATGCGGGGCACCCGCCTCATTTTCTCTCTCGACAGATTCGACAATCCAGTTCTAAGACCATTCAGTTGAAAAATCCGGAACGCCGACAGGGGCCACTGTATGCGACTTGCTACTCTCATTGTGCTTTGCCTTGTTTTCTGCGCGCAGCTGCCGGGCCAGAATGTACGGCACACGTTTCAGAATCCTCCCAAGGCCTACCGGCCGATGGTGCGATGGTGGTGGCCGGGCGGCGACGTCACCGATGCGGAGCTGCGCAAAGAGGTTGACCTGCTGGACCAGGCCAACTTTGGCGGCGCTGAAATCCAGCCCTTTGAAATCGGACTGGATAACATGCCGGTGGCTGCGCGCAAACGAGTCGACAATTATCTGACGCCGGCGTTTTTCGCGCATATGCAGGCGGCGCTTGAAGAAGCGCGCACACGCGGGATGTGGCTGGACTATACGTTTGGCTCGGGTTGGCCCTTCGGGGGAGCCGAGGCGGTGACGCCGGAGTCTGCTTCCGTGGAATTGAGATCCGCGCATCAGACGATTCGCGGGCCGGTGAAATTCCACGCAAAGATCACAATGCCGGATCCGGACGAGAGCCTGTCTGATTCCAGCCTTCCAGCCGGTTGGGCAGAGCGTTTTCGACAGCGCGAGAAACTGGTTGCCGTTGTCGCCGTTCGCGGGGACAGCGTGCAGCTTTATCCGAGCCAGGGAAGGGACGAGAAGCCGCAAGTCAAAAAGACGGGGCAGCTCGATCCCGGGACAGCGGTGGTACTGACCAACCATGTGCTGGCCGACGGGACGCTGGACTGGGAGGTTCCGGCAGGCACATGGCAAATATTTACGTTCAAAGAAATGCCCACCGGAGAGAAAGTGGTCGGCGGCGTGGGAGGGGGACAGCAATTCGTTCTGGACCACATGAGTCGAACGGCCTTTGACGCATATGCCCAGCGGGTTGGGGGAACAGCCAAGCAGTACGATGGACAGTTTTTCGGCAACGGCCTGCGCGCGATTTTCTGCGACAGCCTGGAAGTGTTTGCGGACCTGTATTGGAGCGACAATTTTCTCGAAGAATTCCGCAAGCGACGCGGTTATGATCTGACGCCGTATCTCCCGATCCTGAAGGTCCCCGGTTTTGGCGAGCCCTATAACGCGACTGCCGCCGGGCTGCCGCTTTACAACATTCAAGGCGTGGGCGATCGAGTCCGCCGCGACTACTGGCAGACGGTCTCCGATGTCATGATCGAAAATTTTTACACGCCCTTCGACCAATGGGCGGCGAGCAACCATCTGTTGTCGCGGGTTCAAGCGCATGGGTCACCGACGGACCTGCTCCGCGTCTATGGAGCGGCGGATATTCCTGAGACGGAGGACCTTTACAACAACGGCCGCTATGACTTTCTGAAAATGTCGTCTTCAGCCGCGGATTTATATGGGCGCAAGATCGTTGCCAGCGAAAGTTTTGTGTGGAAGGGCAAGGCTTACCAGACGACTCCAGAGAAAATTAAACGCTTCGCCGATGAGCTGATTACAGCGGGCATCAACGAGATTATTTATCACGGCTATCCGTACGAATACATGGACAGGCCTTTTCCCGGCTGGCACCCGTTCGCACAGGGCGGAGCTTTTTCCTCCGACATGAACCGGACCAATCCCTTTACGCCGTACCTTCCGCAATTGAATGAGTACATCACTCGCCTGCAGTACATTTCTCAGGCTGGAACCACGGTCGCGCCGGTTGCGCTGTATCGCGGCGCGCTGGCGTATGGCGATGTCGAGCCGCCGCTGCCGGAGCCTGAAGTCGGCACGCGTTTGATGGTGGCAGGGTATAACTTCGACCACATCGATGCGTATGTGCTACTACAGTGCCACGTCTCCGATGGCAAGCTTATTTCGCCGGGTGGAGAGCGCTACAGCGTGCTTATTTTCCCGGACCAGAAGAGTGTTTCCGGCGAGGTGGCCACTCGACTGACTGCATTCGCCAACGAGGGGCTTCCAATAATGTTTGTGAGACATGCTCCTGCTGTCGAGTCGAGTGGCCAGCCGGAAGTTCATTCGGGTTCTCCGCAGAGAATGTTGATGGTTAAGAATGGGCGTACAGCCTCCGATGCTGCCGACGCGGTGAAAGCCCTGAATGCCGATGCGGTCGAGCCGAACCTTCGCTTTGAAGGACAATCGGTACCGTTTATTGAGAAACGCATTGGGGGACTGGATGCTTTCTTTCTGCGCAATCCCGATGATGCCGGGAAAACCGTTGTGGTCGATTTCACGGCAGCGGGTGCTCCTGAACTCTGGGATCCCTGGACAGGAGGGATCAAGCTTTTCACGCAATTCGAGAGACATGGAAATACCATTCGGGCGCGGCTGGATATGGACGCCTATGGATCGGCGCTCCTTGTTTTCGATCCGGCGACTAAGCCAGTAGCGAAACCGGCGGAAAGACAGGCCTCTCGACTGCTCGCCCAGATAGCCGTGGGGCAGAATGGGTGGAAATTCCACGGGGTTGGAATCGGCCCCGGGAGCCAGCCGGAGACTGTGGACCTCGATATGCCGAATTTGATGGACTGGACGATGAGTCCGCAACTGAAGAATTTTTCCGGGCGGGGAGAGTACACAACAAGCTTCACGGTGCCGCCAGGTTTTATCGGCAAGGATCACCGCGTGATTCTCGACCTAGGCGACGTGAAGGATGCAGCCGAGATTTCCATTAACGCAAAGGCGGGCGCCGTGCTGTTGCTGCAGCCCTACAAAGCGGATGTGACTGGACTGATACACGCGGGTGAAAATACGCTTCAAATCACGGTGGTCAACACGCTTTACAACGCGCTTTCGGCGCGAGGCGCAAGTGCGAATTTCGATGTTGAGACCACCAACACCGCTAATGAGCTGATGGCTTCGGGGCTGATTGGACCTGTGCGGCTGGAAGAAATGCGGTAAGAACCCAAGGTGAAGCAGACAAAATGTGAGATGCGGTTCGACCTACGAGTTAGGATATCCAGGCAAAGACCAAAGACCTTCTGCATATCGTCAACTTCTCCATATTTCAAGTTTCTAGCCACTGGAGTGTGGTTCTCGATACAGATAACGTGAAACTGCATAACTAACCTGAATCTGCATAAAACGACCCTCCATAAACGCGCTTCTGACGATCACACTCGTAAAGGCGATGAAGCGGCGGATCATCTCGTCAGCAGCGGGAAGAACATCCGGTTGCCGTTCCCCGTTTGAGTAAATCGATTCAGTACTTTTCCCAAAACATATTGAAAACGTCAGAGATGATGGGGCTTACCCAAGGGAACACCTTGCTTCTTCCGGCTTTCCAGAATGCAACAGATATGCGGCGGTCGCGGTGTATTTCTTGTCGGAGTCCATAAATCGATTCAACATTTTTTCTCGTATCAAGAGAAATTTCTTGACAGAGGAAGATTGGAGGGACGATAGTTGCTTTCAACTTGCGACATCAGTATGCAATGCCGGTCTGCGGAGTTGATGGAAGATCGATTGCTAACTACGCGTGAACCGAAGCCTCGTAAGTAGCGGGGAATCCACATAATTGATATTCAATCCATTAAATTGATTCAACAAAGGGATTGAATATCTTCCCACATGAAATAGAGAAGTTAGTTGTCGAGAGGGAAAGACAAATGAACGGAAGTCGGAAGCTGGTGTCGCGCAGTTTGTTCCCGATGTTTGCAATGTTGGCCGTGGTGTTGAGGCTTACTGCAGGTGCTTGTCCGGCACTGGGGCAGGCGTGCGCGGGGCAGAACTGGACGACGCCGACGCCGAACGTATGGGCCAGCGGCGAGAGCGTCAAGGTGCTGCTGAACAACGATGCGACGACGAACCAGCCGACGATTCCCACATACCTCGACGATGGGAACTTCAATCCGTGGGGATACCAGCAGCATCCGCAGGCGATCACGGTGTTAAATCCGGTCTTCTCCTGCCCATTGGGCACGCCGGTGATCACGGTGGCCGGATCGGGCCGCGAAACGGTCTCCTTTCAGGTGTTCATCAGCGCGGGGGTGGGCTCGAACTCGGCGCTGAGCGACGTCTCGGTAGCAGTCAGCCCGCTGACCGGCGCAGGAACGCTGACTTCCGACAACACGGGGAATTCCAATATCACCCGCTATCTGGAGGGCTATGTTCCCTACACAGGCGCAAATCCAAACGCTCCACCGCAATTGCAGGCCAACGGGCAGATGCCGGATCCGCTGATTCCGTTTTACGATCCCTACGATTCGGGAAATCCGGCGGTGGCGACTCCGTTCAACGTGCAGTCGGGAACGACGCAGGGCGTGTGGGTGAATATTTCGATTCCCGGCAACCAGGCCGCGGGGGCATACGCGGGAACGGTGACGGTGACGGGCAACGGGATTGGCAGCGTGTCGATTCCGGTAAACATGACGGTGTGGAACGGCAGTCTGCCGACGTTCGATGCCGGTTCGGTGAACCCCACCTATGCCGACATGTTGAAGTCTTGGCTGCCGTTTTACCGGGGAAATTTTGACCGTGGCGAGGGCATGACCTGCGGAGGGCCGGGCTGCACCACGGAGCAGGCACTGCTTGGAAAATACCAGATCATGGGCCACGCTTACGATATGGACGTACAAATCGATGTCGATGGTCCTGCCGCCAATGCTCTCTACCCGGGGTACGGGAACGCGACCAGCTTTACGACCGACGGCACTACAAGTTCGCTCGATTGGACGGCTTATGACGCGTATGTGGGACCGGCGCTGACGCCGGGCGGGCTGTTCTCCGACGGCACAGCCATGCGAGTTTTCGATTCGCCGTTATCGACCGCGGGTGGTGGCGCCTGGGTAGCTGGAGGTTGGAACTGGACGGAACAAAACGGCAACGCGCCGGTGCCGCCTGCCGGCCTGATGCAACTGGTGACAAATTACTCGACTCAGATCTCGCAGCATTTTGCGTCCAACCACACAACGAAAGGCTGGGGACAGCCGGAGTTGATCTCGTATACCTTCGATGAAACCTACAACTACGGCCATTCCAAGGATATCGGCGGCAATCCGCTGATCTATCAGATTATTTCGTCCTACAACGAAGCCATCAACTCGTCCGATTCCGCATTGTCGGCGACCTGGGACCCGTCGACAGCGCCGATTCACAATTTTCTGACCGACATGCCGGCCTGCGAGGAGTCAGGCGACAACACGTCCTATACCGATGCGGCATGCGCGGACCACATCAACCTCTCTTATCCCGGCGGCCCGAACGCCACTGCCGGTTATCCCAACTCCTGGGTGAATGTCTGGTCTCCCAATCCGTTTGTATTCATGCCTGGCCGGCCGGGGCCGGCCTTTCATTCTGGCTACACCCCCACGCCCACCCTCATTGCCGGCACGGGCTATCAGTACACCATGGACTTGACGGACGGTGTTCCGGCTCTGTCGACGGCCCCGCTACCGATCGAGAGATGGTTTTATCAGGGAGGCGACCCGGCCAGCACGGGCGACGGAATCAGCGCGACCGGCGTGGGCCAGCGGATCAATTACTGGATTGCCTACAAGTACGGGCTGGATGAGACGATTCCCAGTGTTGGCGATCCTCATCCAGTCGCGCCGGCTCCAGGCGGAGTGTGGGTCTGGGTGGGCGACTTCTGGGGCGGCTATAACGGGTCAGCATCGCCCAGCAATTGCGGCGGCGGTGCTCCGTCCCCGTTTGTCAGCGCAGCCACGGGAGGGGATGGAGTCCTTTTCTATCCCGGCAACGAAATCGGCTGCTATTACACGGCGAACCCGGTGGGCCAGGCGGCTCTGACCGCGAGCCCGGCGGTCAATGCCAGCTGCACCTCGAACGGTTACAACGTGTGCAATGGGATCAGCGGCCCGGTCGCGTCGATGCGCATGGAGGCGATGCGCCGCGGATATCAAGATTATGAGTACATGTACCTGCTGGGCAAACAGAGCGGCAGAGCGGCGCCCCTGGCCATCATCAATTCCTTGGGCGGAGCGGGAATGACGGCGGGCGGCCTGGGAACAACCTCCTGGAACGCGCTGAACTGGGACAACGTGGATGCGCCCAACTATATCTCCGGCGTCGAGCCGGAAAGTGACGCGTATACCGGCAACTGCACCGACAGCACTCCGGGCATCGGAGGGCTTCCGAACGGATTGCCCAACGGCCCGACCGGGTCCGCCTCCAGTGGACCTGCCTTCAACTACGGCGGTTGTCCGGGGGAGTGGACGAACAATCCCTACCGGTTTGAAGCGGCGCGGGTACAGTTGGCGCAGGCACTTGGTTTTGCGCCGGCCAACACGGCGCCCAGCGTGACCGGTCTGAGTCCGTCGAGCGGCGTGAACAGTGGCGGAAGTTCGGTGATCATTGCCGGAACCAATTTCAGCGGTGCAACTACGGTTCAATTCGGCGGAGTGTCGGCAGCCAGCTTTACGGTCAACTCGGCCACGCAGATCACCGCGGTGACGCCGGCGGGTAACGGGACCGTCGATGTGCAGGTCTTTGGACCGGGGGGCGGCAGCTTGCCCAGCAGCGGCGATCTGTATACCTACGTATCGCCGGTGACGGTGACCGGCCTTAGCCCATCGCAGGGCGTAGCCGCGGGCGGGACCTCGGTGAACATCACTGGAACGGACTTTGCCGCGGGCGCCATCGTTAAATTTGGGAACAGCTCAGCGACGAATGTTGTGGTCAACTCGGCAACCTCGATCACGGCGACCTCTCCGGCCGGAAGCAACACCGTCGATGTGACGGTGACCACCGCGCAAGGCACAAGCGCGATCAACAGCTCGGACCAATATGTGTATGAAGCTGCGCCGACGGTGACCGGTGTCAGTCCGAACAACGGTCCGATTCCAGGTGGGACGTCGGTAACCATCGGCGGAAGCGGCTTCGTCAGCGGCATGACGGTTAACTTCGGGGCCAACGCGGCGACCAATGTTGTGGTCGGCTCGGCAACGAGCCTTACGGCAACTTCGCCGGCAGGTTCATCGAATAGCGGTGGAGTCGTCGATGTGACGGCGACCACGACAAACGGTAGCAGCCTCATCAATGGCGGCGACCAGTTTACTTACACTTCGCCGGTAACGGTGACGGGCCTGAGCGTGAATAATGGTCCACCCGCGGGCGGAACCTCGGTCATCATCACCGGAACGGACTTCACCGGAGCGACAGCGGTCAAATTCGGCGGCAACACGGCCAGCTTCACTGTCAACTCTTCAACCAGCATCACGGCGACCTCGCCGGCCGGCGGCGGCACAGTGGATGTCACCGTGACCACACCGCCTTACAGCAGCGGACACGCGCCGGCGGATCTGTTTACTTACTCCGCGGCGGTGGCGGGCGGCACCTTTGCGACCCTGCCGACGACGGCGGTGGGATCGACCTCGACAACGCAGAATGTTTCGATCACCTTGCAGTCGGCCAGCGCCATCAGCAGCATCACCGTACCTCCGACGCAGAATGGCGTGCAGGAGTTTACTGTTGGTACCGTTAGTGGCTGCAGCGTGGGCGGCGCCAGCAATCCATCGGGCACCGTCTGCACCGTACCTATTACCTTCCATCCGCAATATCCCGGCATCCGCCTGGGTACGCTGACGATCAACAACAATGGCGCTGTGATCGGAACTGCGGGACTCGCGGGCATCGGTCAGGGGCCGCAGGTGGCGGTTTCCCCGGGAGCACTCGCACGAGCAATCGGCGGCGGGGCCTCCGGGGTAACGGCAACTCCGCAATCGGTGGCGACAGCGGCACTTAGTGTCTCGAACAACGGCTCGGCTCTGGCGATGGATGGAGCGGGAAACCTGTATATTGCCGACGATATCAACTGCCTGGCGTATAAGGTGACCGCGACGACAAACCAGATCGTGGTGATCGCTGGAAACTATACCTTTGCCAGCGGCGCGGTGACGCCCAGCACGACGCCGGAACCGGCGCTCGGCTCAAACACCTGTCCGCAGGCCATCGCGGTCGATGGGGCCGGGAATGTCTACATCGGAGACGCGCATGCGGTGGACAGTAACGGCTACCCGAATGTCGTGGAGGAAGTATCCGCGACCACCGGGGAGATTCAGGTGATCGCCGGAGGCGGCACCGCGACTGCAAATACCACCCCGCAACCAGCCCTCAATGTAGCCATCAATGCCATCAACAGCCTGGCGACGGATTCAGCCGGAAACCTGTACATCTCGGACTTCTTCAACAACCTGGTGGAGCAGGTAAATCCCGCCGGGCAGATCGTGGCCTTCGCCGGAGGCGGCAGCACCCCGGTGAGCACCACTCCGCAGCCTGCGACCAGCGCGGCTCTGAATGGGCCGACCGGCATGGTGATGGATGCTTCCGGCAACTTTTACATCTCTGACCAGAACATCGGCGTGATCGAGAGGGTGAATGCCTCCGGGCAGATTGTGTCCATCGCGGGAGGAGGCAGCTCGGCGCCAAGCATGACTCCGCAGCCCGCCCTCAGCGTGGCAATCAGCAATCCAGCCGGGCTGGCGGTCGATGGAGCCGGTGATCTCTATATCGCGGACTTCTCCAACCAGGTGGTCGATCAGGTCAATGTGGCCGGACAGCTTGTTGTCGTGGCCGGAGGCGGCGGCACGGTTCCGACCGCAACTCCGGAATCCTCAAACAATGCGCAACTGGGTCTGATCGAAGGCGTGGAAGTGGATGGCGCAGGCAACATCTACATTGCGGACGGCCAGGACATCGGCGGCGGCGACAATATGGTGGAGAAGGTGAGCGCGGCGGGACAGCCGTTGAGCTTTCCCTTCATCAACGTGGGTTCGACCAGCGTGCCGCAGTCGCTCAATCTGACGAATATCGGCAACCAGGCGTTGAATCTCACCAGCGTCGGCGCGACCACCGATTTCCCACTCCAGGCCGGCGGCAGCTGCACGGTAACGGCGAACAGCGGACAAACGCTGCCTGTCAGCAATAGCTGCAGCCTGTCGTATGCCTTCCATCCCACCGAGGGCGGCGTGCTGAACGAGGCGGCCACGCTGACCGATAACAACCTGAATGCGAGCAACGCAACCCAGCCGCTCTCGTTCACCGGAACCGGTGTGGGCGGAACAAACCCGCAACTAACCTCCATCAACCCGCCCAGCGGCGCGGGCGGGGACGTGGTGACGGTGACGGGAATCAACCTGAGCGGAGCGACAGCGATGACGTTCGGCTCCTCCCCGGTGACTCCTAGCTCCAGCACCTCCACCACGGTCACCGCAATAGCGCCACCCGGCAGCGGCACGGTGAGCGTTACCGTGACCACGGCCAACGGCACTAGCAACGGCGAATCATTTAATTACACCACTGTGGCGGCGGCCACGCCGACGTTCAGCCCGGCGGCGGGAACCTATCCTACAGCACAGACGGTAACGATCAGCGACTCCACCTCCGGGGCCACCATCTACTACACCACCAACGGCACCACGCCGACCACGTCCTCGCCGGTCTACTCCAGCCCGATTTCAGTCTCGACTAGTGAGACGGTAGAAGCCATCGCGACCGCCTCCGGCCACACCACCAGCGCTGTCGGCTCCGCCGCCTACGCTATAGACAAGGACGCAGAAGCTCCGACGTTCACCCCCGCGGCCGGAACCTACAACTCCACGCAAACGGTGACGATCAGCACCACCACGAAGTCGGCAACGATTTACTACACGACGGACGGGACGAAGCCGACGACAGGATCGACGGTCTACTCTGGCCCGATATCTATTTCCGCTAGCGAGACAGTCAAGGCGATCGCTACGGCTACAGGCTACAAAACCAGCGCGGTCGCGTCGGCAAGGTATGTCCTTAAAGTGGCTACTCCGACCCTCAGCCCCGCAGAGGGAACTTATAGCTCAACACAAACTGTGACGATCAGCACGGCAACCTCCGGCGCGACAATCTACTACACGACGAACGGGAAAACGCCGACGACAGGATCGACGGTTTACTCCGGTCCTATAACTGTCTCCGCAACCGAAACAGTCAAGGCGCAGGCGGTGAAATCGGGCTATACCGATAGCGCGATTGCGTCGGCAAAATACACTCTCACCGTGGCAACGCCGACGTTCAGCCCGGCGGCGGGAAGCTACGGTTCCACACAGACTGTGACGATCAGCACGACCACCCCGTCGGCGACGATTTACTACACCACCAACGGTAAAACGCCGACGACGAAATCACCCGTATACTTCGGCCCGATTGCTGTTTCTTCCACTGAGACAATTCAGGCCATGGCCAGAGCTACTGGCTATACCAATAGCGCGGTCGGATCGGCAACATATACCCTGATCGGGGCAACGCCGACGTTCAGTCCGGCGGCGGGAAACTACAGTTCTGCACAAACTGTGACGATCAGCGACACATCGTCGGGCGCGACGATCCACTACACCACCAACGGAACAACGCCAACCACGTCTTCAACCGTCTACTCCGGCCCAACAACTGTTTCCGCTACCGAGACACTCGAGGCGCTGGCAGTAGAGTCGGGCTATACCAATAGCGCCATCGGTTCGGCAGCGTACACCCTGACCGTGGCAACGCCGACGTTCAACCCGCTGGCGGGAACCTACAGTTCCACGCAAACTGTGACGATCAGCGACGCAACGTCGGGCGCAACGATTCACTACACCACCGATGGCACAACGCCAACCGCGTCCTCAACCGCTTACTCGGCCCCGATAACTGTTTCCGCTACCGAGACAGCCAAGGCACTGGCGGTAGAGTCGGGCTATACCAACAGCGCCGTAGCATCGGCGACCTATACTCTGACCGCGGCAACACCGGCGTTCAGCCCGGGATCGGGCACCTATACTTCGGCGCAGACAGTGGCGATCGGCGACACAACATCGGGCGTAACGATCTACTACACGACCGACGGCACAACACCGACGACGGGATCGGCGGTTTACTCCAGTCCAATCAATGTAACCGCCAACGAGAGCGTCCGCGCGCTGGCAGTGAAATCGGGCTATACCAATAGCGCCGTCGGCTCGGCCGCCTACGTTATCGGCATTGGGGGAAACCAGGTGACCGATTCCTTCAGCGGGTCGGGCGCGCTCTCCTCGAACTGGACGAATATGTCAGCCCAAGCCCAAGCCGGTTTGTCGTATAAGCCCGTCCCGCTGGTCCAGTCCAACGGCACGGTCGTGCCTGGCCCCTCTGCTCCGCCCACCAGCTATCCGTGGGGATGGGAGTTATACACGGGAGTCGCATTCAACAATGACCAGTATTCCCAGGTCAAATTTGTGGCTCATTCTGCGGCGGGCGGCGGCACAGGACCGTGCGTTCGTATGAACGCAAATGGCAATTCCTATTGCTATGTTGCGGACAATGGCGCGATTGTCACCTTTAGCAATGGCGTGTGGTATCAAACGATACTCTCTACTTGTCCTATTCCCGCCAGCGGCGACACAATTCAACTCTCCGCGGTTGGAACCACCATTACCTGCTCCGATATAACCCAGGGCACTAGCGCGAACGTGACGGATTCGGTGTTCGGTGCTGGAAGTCCGGGCATTATGGTGGATCGACGGCAGTCCGCGGTCTATGCCCTGGCTTTGTTCCAGGCCGACTGATTCAACGTAACGAATTTTAACGGCAGCACAGCAACGAAATACCGGTACAGGCTGGAGTGAAATCATTCATCGGCCCGCAGCCTGGCACCGGCCAAGTGCAATAACACCTTGCGTACGAATTGCTTCCGCGCACGACAACGGCGCCCCCGAGGGAGTCGCCTTTAGGGTGTTCCTAACTTATTGGTGTCTTTGGTGGCGGCGAGTGGAATCGAACCACCGACCTACGGGTTATGAGTCGCACAAAGCCGATTGATTCCAAAAAAATCAACAACTTACGGAAGAATCCGCAACCCAGACGCAACTGAATCCGGCTTAGTTTAGAAGATATCGGTTGAGGGCGGAGTGACACTCCGGAGCCGATGTCGTACGCCGACCTGAGCAATCCGCGGAGCCTTGCGAAGACTCATTGGCTTACATGGATTGTGCGATTGCATCAGCACGGGTCGTTGTCTGGACGAAGACCGTGCTTTTCCATGCGATAGATCAACGTGCGGCGGCTGATGTCAAGATAGCGTGCTGCCTGCGTTTGATTGCCTTTGAATTTTTCCAATGCGCGCAACAGCAACTCCCGCTCCACGCCCTCCAGGCTGATGCCGTTTTCAGGCAATTCCAGCAACAGAGATGCCGGATTGGCGGCAGGAGCGTCCCGCAGGTGCTCCGGCAAATCATTCTCGGAAATGAAATCGCCATTTGAAAGCACCAGCATCCGCTCAATAACATTTTCTATTTCGCGAACGTTGCCCGGCCACCTGGCGCCGATGAAATGGGACGTCAGCGACGAAGACACCCGCACCGTTTGCATCCCAAGCTTTTCCTTCGCCCTGTGGAAGAGATGTTCCACCAACTCCGGTATATCCGCTTTGCGTTCCCGCAAAGGAGGGAGATACAGGGGCACGACAGCCAGCCGATAGTAAAGGTCTTCTCGAAACGTCCCATCCTCCGCCATGGCTGCAAGATTCCGGTGCGTGGCGGCGACGATGCGCACGTTGACTGTCTTAGGGACACCTGCGCCAATCCGCTCGATCTCGCCGTGCTGAATCAGCCGCAGCAGCTTGACTTGCGCTTCCAGCGGAAGCTCCCCAATCTCATCCAGGAAAAGCGTTCCGCCATCGGCCATCTCGATTTTTCCCAGCTTATTTGCCTGGGCGCCTGTGAAGGCGCCGCGAGAAAAGCCGAATAGTTCGGCCTCGATCAAATCTTTGGGAATAGCGCCGCAGTTGATCGTGACGAAGGGCTGGCTTTTGCGGCGGCTATTGTGGTGGATAGCCCGCGCAAGCAGTTCCTTGCCGGTGCCCGTTTCCCCCTGGATGAGTACGGTGGTGTCGTGCTGCGCCACGCGCGAGGCCATATCCAGCACGTGCAGCAGACTTTTGGAATGACCCACGATATTTTCAAAACCATAACGCTCATCGAGCGCGGAGCGCAGGCTGCGGACTTCTTCAATCAGGTTCTGGCGCTCCATGGCGCGGTGGACCGCCAGGACCAGCG